>JAJZBH010000085.1 GCA_021799015.1 Pseudomonadota bacterium | reverse complement strand
TTCTCTCTTGTTTTGGTTTTTAGGTGTTGGAGAGAGTGCAGGGTTTAGGGGGGCGGCGGTGTTGTGGCCGCCCCGGCGACCGGGCGTTACTTCGCCTCCGGATTTTTCAGATACGCGATCACCTCGTCCCGCTTCTTGGCACTCGGCAAACCCAAATACGGCATCTTCGTCCCCGGAACCAACGCTTGCGGATCAGCCAGAAATTTCGACAGCGTCACCTTGTTCCATACAAGATGCGAATTCGTCAGCGCCGCCGAAAACGCAAACCCCGCAACATGCGCCGCAGGCTTCCCATAAACCCCATACAAACTCGGACCAATGCCATTCACCCCAGGCTTCACACTATGACACGCCGCACATTGCGCATCAAAAATCGCCTTGCCCTGGGCCACACTCGACGCCTGCGCCACACCCAGTACAGCCACCGAACCACACCCCAGCATCACTCCCAAACCCAAACGCCAAACCCAATTCCCAACCGTCGCCTTCATGTTCGCTCCTTGTAAAATGTCTCGTACCCACTCTCTTCAGCACATGCCTCACCACATGCCAAATCCAACCCAAAAACAGACCCCTCACCACCCCAAAACCACGCCATCACAGAACCATCACACCCAACACCAGCACCCCCGGAAACAGACCCCACGCCCAGCCCCTCTCCCACCAAAACACCTTCTACCCCAATCCTCATCCCCATGCCGTTATATTGTATAATCAGCTACCGTATCACGGCTCGCCCTATATGGCCCCCAACACCCCACCCCGTTGACATAAATCAATATCCCACCACTATCACACCAATGTGATGCCAACCGCAACCGCCTTCGATCGCAGCTCCAACGGTCCATTCTGATCCCGATGAGCACACGCTAGCCACCGGCTTTTTCCACACCGCGTTCCTGATCAGTGTCCTCTATTATTCCGTAGCTGCTAAACTTGCCTAACGTCGCCTCGATGTCTGCGGCACCAAGGATGTGCGCCCCCCCGAGAAGCAATGCATAATAATACTGGCGCGCGATAGTCTCGAGTTCGACCGCACGCCACATTGCCTTGTCCAGCGTTTCACCGAGAACGACCATCCCGTGATTGGCAAGAAGGCATCCCATCCGGTCGCGAAGAGCGTCAACCGTCAACGCGGACAACTCTTCCGAACCAAACACCGCATACGGTGCACAACGAATATTGTCGCCGCCAAAGGCCGCGATCATGTAGTGGCATGCTTCAATGTCCCGATGAGCGATCGCGAGCACTGTCGCAAACGTCGGATGGCTGTGTACGATCGCGCGCACTTCGGGCCGGGCCCGCATGATGTCGAGATGGAAGCGCCACTCCGTTGAAGGCTTGTGCGAGCCTTGCCAGACACCATAGGGCCCTTCAATGGGCATGGATGCAATCATGTGCGGCTCCAGCCGATCGTAAGGTATGGCGGACGGAGAAATAAGCATCTGCTCGCCACACCGCACGCTTATGTTGCCGGAATTGCCTTGGTTAATCCCCAGGAGGTTCATCCGTTGACACGCGTCGATCAGGGATTCACGAAGTTCTAATTCGGTCATGGCAAACCTTCGGTTCAGAGTCTCTGGTCCGCCTGTTCGGTGAAGCGCCGCTGCCGGACACGTTTGGACAGAACGATATGCTGCGCGAGCGTCGGGTTCCGCAAGGGCGGTCGTGGAGGTTGGTAAACCCGCTTAGCGTACCGCCGCGGAAACGTGGCAAGAGATTGGGTCTTTGGGACGCATGCGGACTGATCAGGTTCTTTGATTGACCCGCGAGACGGTCTTGCCTATAGGCCGTGCATCGGGCCGCATCATCCGGATCGCGGCTTTTTCTTTGTTGCAATTACCTTTCGGGAGTGCTGGCCGTGAAGCGGACCTACCAACCCTCAAAGCTCGTTCGGAAGCGCCGCCACGGCTTCCGGGCCAGGATGGCCACCGTCGGAGGCCGTCGGGTCATCGCCAACCGTCGGGCAAAAGGGCGGAAACGCCTTTCCGCTTAATAGCCGGTGACTCAGGAGCCGGCATCAGGATGAAGCGCTCGCCGCCACCGAGCTTGCCTAAGCGCGCCGACTTCCTGCGGGCCGCTGCGCAAGGCAGGAAACGTGCCTACCCAGGATTTCTCGCGCAGATCGTAACGTCTGACGACGCGACGAATACGCTTCGCGTTGGCCTTACCGCCAGCCGTAAAGTCGGCAACGCGGTTGTGCGCAATCGTGCACGGCGCCGGTTGCGTGAGGCGGTCCGGACGCTAATGGCAGATCGCCTTGCATCAGGAACCGCTCCAACCGGGGTCGATCTTGTGCTAATCGCACGACGAAACACCGCCTTCGTGAAATTCGAGAGCCTGCAGGCTGGAATTTCCGCCGCGCTTGATGAAGCTGCAGCATTGGTAACCGTCTATGAATGACAAACTCGTTTCCCAGCCAGCGCGATTGTTGCGTGGCGCCGTACGCGCGTATCAACTAACCCTGAGCCCATTACTCGGGGGGCAGTGCCGTTTCGTTCCCTCATGCAGCGAGTATGCGATACAGGCGCTCTCTATACACGGCGCAGCCCGCGGTTCGTGGCTTGCCGCTGGAAGAGTTCTGCGCTGTCAACCACTGAATCCAGGCGGTGAAGATCCAGTTCCCCCATCGCGCACCCAAGCGCGTAACGACCGCATACCGCTCCGCTGCGACCGGGTCGCTCCCGACGGAGCAAAATAATGGATAGCAAACGTCTGCTGCTCGCGCTCTCGATCTCAATCGCGATCTTGGTGATATTTCAGGTTCTGGCCGACTATTTTCTCCCGAAGCCAAAACCCCACCCGGCCATGCCCCAGACCGTCAGCAGCGCCGTAATTGGACAGGGCGTCAGCGGTAGTCCGGCACCGTCGGCGCCTGGCGGAGCGATACTCCCGCCGAGTACCCCAGCGCCGCGCGTGTTGATCGCTGCGCCGCTCGTGCGCGGATCGATCAGCTTGCGAGGTGCAAAACTCGATCAGTTGATTTTAACGCATTATCATGAAACGGTTTCCAAGACATCGCCACTGGTGCATTTACTTGCGCCGCCGGAGCAGGTTCGCTCAAATTACGTACAGTTCGGCTGGGAAGCGGCGCCTGGCCAGACCGTCCAAACACCCGGTACGAGCACAATCTGGAGCAGTTCTGGCGGCGAACTCACGCCGGATCACCCGATCATGTTGAGTTGGACCGATCCGCAGAACGTCACCTTCAGGATCATTCTCGCGGTAGATCAGAATTATATGTTCACGGTCCATCAGGAAGTCATTAATCATTCGGGAGGTCCGATTGCTGTCTACCCATGGTCTCGGGTACGCCAGGACTACCTCCCCACGATTGAGGGTAGCTTCATTCTCCACGAAGGACCGATTGGCGTATTCAACGGCACGCTGAACGAGATGAGTTATGCCGCCACAAGGTCTCACGCCAAAAACAGCCCGACTGGTACCGCGCTCAGCAAGACGGATACCGGGGGGTGGGTCGGAATAACCAGCAAGTACTGGCTCACGGCATTAATTCCAAGTCAGGACGCCGGGGTCACTGCCAGCTATCGCTATCAGGAAATTCCTGGACGCAAAGCCGACGACGGTGCCTATCAAGCGGATATGATCACCGCCACCCCGATCGAAGCTGCTCCTGGAGCAACCGCCGCCTTCACATCGCGCGTCTTCGCTGGCGCCAAGGTACTGCACATCCTCAACAGCTACCAGAAGACCGATCATATTCCGAATTTTGATCGCGCAATCGATTTTGGCTGGTTCTACTTCCTGACAAAACCGATCTTTCTGGCATTGGACATGCTGTCGCGCGTGTTCGGCAATTTCGGTATCGCCATCATTGTGTTCACGGTGTTGCTAAAGATTGTCCTCTTCCCCTTGGTGCACAAATCGTTCACTTCTATGGCGAAAATGCGCTTGGTGGCCCCGAAGATCAAAGAAATCCGTGAGCGCGTGAAGGACGATCCTGCGCGCCAACAGAAGGAGATCATGGCGGTCTATAAAGCGGAAGGCGTCAACCCCGCTGCGGGCTGCTTACCAATGCTCGTGCAGGTGCCAATTTTCTTCGCACTTTACAAAGTAATCTTCATTACCATCGAGATGCGGCACGCACCGTTTTTCCTATGGATTCACGACCTTTCAGCGGAAGACCCAACCAATATTTTCAATCTTTTTGGGCTGCTCCCGTTTCATCCCAGCGCGATTTCCCCGTTCCTGCACGTTGGCGTGCTGCCGATCCTCATGGGCACCGCCCAGTACTTTTCGCAACGAATGAGCCCGGCACCGCCCGATCCGACACAGGCAAGAATGATGCAGTTCATGCCTGTCATCTACGCGGTCATGTTGGCAAGATTCCCTGCCGGGTTAGTGCTGTACTATACGACAAACAATTTCCTGACCATGATACAGCAATGGGTGATTCTCCGGTCAGTCGAGCACAGGCCGCACCCGAAGCCTGTTTCGACGGGAAACTGATCTGGAGGCCATGATGAGCCCTGACAAAGCCGAGATCCCCCCGGGGCGGGCCCTCTTCGCTCACGGCACGAAATTTTTCTTTGCGGCACAGACGCGGGAAAACCTTCCGGAAGCTTCAGGAATCGAAGTGGCGCTGGCCGGGCGCTCGAATGTCGGAAAATCGAGCCTTCTAAACGCACTAACGGGTCAACGTACGCTGGCACGGGTTAGCGTCACTCCAGGGCGAACGCGACAGCTCAATTTTTTTAGAGTTGGCAATAGCTCTCTAACCCTCGTCGATATGCCCGGCTACGGCTATGCCGAAGCTCCGCAGGCAATTAAGCGTGATTGGCAAGGGTTGATGTTCGATTATTTGCGGGGGCGACCCAATCTACGCCGTGTTCTCCTGCTGCTCGACGCGCGTATCGAAGAAAAACCGGCAGATCATACAGTGATGGATCTCCTCGATAAGGCCGCCATGGCGTTTCAGCTCGTCTTAACCAAGGCGGACAAGCTGAAGCCTGACGAGCTGGCGCGTAAGCACACAAGCGTTGTGAGAATCGCGCGAAAACATCCGGCCGCGCTGCATGATGTCGCCGTAACATCAAGCGAGAGTGGCTATGGCATTGATGCGTTGCGGGCCATTCTTGCGTCGCTTGCGACCTGATGCGGCGGATTGTGGCAACGCCGTGCCTTTTTTCGCAACGCGCTCTATGCCTTTATGCGGTAAATGGTCAGTGACACCTTGGTCTCATGCTAATGCTCGAATTTTCTATCAAGAGCTGCGTTGCCCAGCACTCGACGGAACATGAAACGCAAATATGATTCGGATGAGGGTAAAATGAGCGACCGCCACGCAGATGCAGCAGAGCAGGCCAGAATTGTTGCCCGCGCCCTTCCCTATCTCCGCCGATACGCCGGCGCGACGATCGTGGTCAAATATGGTGGCCACGCCATGGGCGACCCGAACCTGGCCGACGAATTTGGGCGCGACATCGCACTGCTAAAGCAGGTCGGAATTAACCCTGTGGTGGTCCACGGCGGCGGCCCTCAAATTAATACTATGCTAAACCGCTTGGCGATCCAGTCCACGTTCATCGATGGCCTGCGGGTAACGGATGCGGCCATGGTCGAGGTTGTGGAAATGGTCCTTGCGGGAACCGTCAATAAAATGGTGGCTGGCCTAATTAACCGTGCGGGTGCTCTCGCGGTCGGCATTTGTGGCAAAGATGGCGGGCTGATCCGGGCCCGCAAATTGGCCCGTGTCAAACGTGACCCCCATGGAGCGATCGAGCATGCACTTGATCTCGGTTTCGTTGGCGAGCCGGAACATATTGATGTGCGGGTGATCCATGCGCTGACTGGTGCGGGATTGATCCCGGTGATTGCACCCGTTGGCATCGGCGCTGACGGCCAAACCTATAATATCAATGCTGATACGGTGGCCGGCGCGATTGCCGGCGCGCTAAGCGCGAGACGCCTGCTGATGCTCACCGACGTTCCAGGCGTGTTGGGCAAGAACGGTCAGTTGCTAACGGAACTCACGCTCGCGGAGATTGATGCCTTGAAGGACGATGGTACGATTTCTGGTGGTATGATTCCAAAGGTCGAAACTTGCGCAGATGCAGTCCGTCGCGGCGTGAAGGGTGCTACGATCGTGGACGGTCGAACGCCGCATGCATGCTTGCTTGAATTATTCACCGAAGGCGGAATCGGCACGCTGATTCATGCCTGAGAAATGGATCTGGAGTTTTAAGTTATGGTGCTGAGAGGTCCTGAACGTCGGCCTGCGAGCGGAGGACCGGCCAAACAGTTGGTTGTGCTTTGCCATGGCGTCGGCGCCGATGGCAATGATCTAATCGGGCTAGCCGACTACTGGGCGCAAGTCTTACCCGACGCCCAGTTCGTCGCGCCCGATGGACCGGAACCTTATGACAAGGCTCCAGCTGGATTTGGCGGCAGGCAATGGTTCTCAATCGGCGACCTTGATCCCGCAACCCTCGGCGATGGAGTGCGTCGGGCACAAATTGCTCTCGATGTCTTCATCGATCTGGAAATTGATCGGCTTGGTATCCGGGAACACGACTATGCACTGATGGGCTTTAGCCAGGGCGCCATGACTGTCCTGTTCACCGGGCTACGCCGCAAGGTTCCTCCAAAGGCGATTCTGGCGTATTCTGGCGCATTAATCGATCCTGAATCGCTGACGCCTGAAATCACCGGCAAACCGCCTGTGCTTCTGGTCCACGGCGAGAACGACGCGGTAGTGCCGAGTTTCCGGTCGCGCGCTGCGGCAAACACTTTGATGGCTGCCGGCGTGCCGGTACAAACGCTGTGCGTCCCAGGACTCGGGCATGGTATCGAGCAAGACGGGCTGAAGGCCGGTGCCAACACATTACGCCAAGCCTTTGAATGCCACGACCAGAAAGAGTGACATCATTTTGACAATTGATATCTAGGCTTGCCTCCTTGGCAGCGGTTTGTCATAAACCATGCATGGTCGAAGCAAACTGCAAGATGTTGCGGTTAGCCCCCCCCACCGCCCACCACATCTTTGTTCCGTTCTGGGACCGCTTCAGTCGTGCCTGACGGCGGACAGCACTTTCCTGCACTCGTGCTCAACGCGGATTTTCGTCCGCTCTCCTATTTTCCATTATCGCTGTGGTCATGGCAGGATGCCGTGAAGGCGGTGTTCCTTGATCGGGTCTCTGTCCTGTCCGAATACGAACATGAGGTTCGTTCCGTGTCCTTCGCGATGCGGCTACCGTCGGTAATTGCGCTCAAGGATTTCGTCACCGCGACCCGACACCCGGCCTTTACCCGATTCAACGTTTTTCTACGCGATTCTTTCACGTGTCAGTACTGCAATAGCCGGCTGCCAGCACCAGACCTAACGTTCGACCACGTGATTCCACGCGCCCGCGGTGGTCGAACAACTTGGGAAAACGTCGTAACCGCCTGCGGTACGTGTAACCTGCGCAAGGGATCCAAACTACCGGGTGAATGCCGGATGTTTCCCCATTCGAAGCCACGGCGGCCGAATGCATGGGAGTTGCAGGATCGAGGGCGCGCATTCCCGCCAAATTATTTGCACGAAAGCTGGCGAGATTTCCTGTATTGGGATTCTGAACTCGAGACCTGACCTCGGATATCATCTCTCGCCACGCCGCCACCCCATGTTTTCGAACCACAACTACGGGGCACCTCCATTCGGAAAAATCCTTTTGGAAGAACGACGCATTGGCACATGAATCGCTCGACAACCAAGGATTCAGTTAGAAAATTCGGGTGCTCCACAAAACGATGCCCACGCGCCGTGTCGTTACGCGTCGCGCACATGACTCCCAAAACCCGGTAGAAAAAGTTTCCCTCGCTCCCGAGGTTCCTTGACAGCATTGAGAAACAGCTCCCGAGCAGTTTCACATGATCACCATATCGGCTATCTCCGAGCAACGGAGTATGAAATAAGCATGACGAAGCCTCTTCCCAATTCCCTGCGAAACCTTCCGGACCAACACGGCCGGTTTGGCGATTTCGGTGGCCGTTTCGTTGCAGAAACGTTGATGCCGTTAATTCTTGAACTCGAAACCGCTTATGGAAAGGCAAGGAATGACCCGGAATTCTTCGACGAATTTCAATATTATCTGAAGCACTACGTTGGGCGGCCCAGCCCGCTCTGGCTTGCAGAACGGCTGACACGCAAACTTGGCGGTGCCAAGGTATACTTCAAGCGAGACGAGCTCAATCACACGGGAGCTCACAAGATCAATAACTGCATTGGGCAAATTCTCCTGGCTAAGCGGATGGGCAAGAGCCGTATCATTGCCGAAACCGGGGCTGGACAGCATGGCGTTGCGACAGCAACGGTGGCCGCCCTCTTCGGTCTTCCTTGCGTGATCTATATGGGTTCTGTCGACGTAGAGCGGCAGCAGCCCAACGTCTTTCGCATGAAACTGCTAGGTGCCGACGTGCGGCCGGTCAGCTCCGGTGCAGCAACGCTCAAGGATGCCATGAACGAAGCACTCCGCGACTGGGTCACGAACGTTCACGACACATTTTATATCATCGGAACCGCAGCCGGCCCGCATCCTTATCCTGCGATGGTTCGGGATTTCCAGTCAGTCATCGGCACCGAAGCACGTGAACAGATCATCGCCGCGGAGGGTCGACTGCCAGACATCGCAATTGCAGCGGTCGGCGGCGGGTCAAACGCGATCGGATTATTTCACCCATTTCTCGACGATCCCGTTCATTTGATCGGAGTGGAAGCTGCCGGACACGGTCTGGATTCCGGGCAACATGCTGCGTCATTATCCCGGGGGCGTCCAGGGGTATTGCATGGCAACAAGACCTATCTCCTCCAAGACGCGGACGGACAAATCATGGAAGCGCACTCGATTTCAGCCGGTCTCGACTATCCGGGTATAGGGCCCGAGCATGCATACCTCCATGACATCGGTCGAGTTCAATATGTGGCGGTCACGGACAACCAAGCCCTCGAGGCATTTCAACTTTGTTGCCGAACCGAAGGAATCATTCCTGCTCTCGAACCTTCCCATGCACTTGCACATGTTATAAAGATTGCACCAGAATTATCTGATAATAAAGTAATTTTGATGAATATGTGTGGCCGAGGGGACAAAGACATCTTTACTGTGGCCAAGTATCTTGGAGAGAAGCTTTGAGCCGGATCGCGGCCACTTTTGCGCGACTGAAGCAGGAGGGGCGGGCCGGCTTGATCCCCTTCGTCGAGGCATTTGATCCCGATCGCGCCACGTCGCTGGCCTTGTTGACAGGCATGGCCGATCATGGTGCCGATATAATTGAAATCGGCATGCCGTTTACCGACCCGATGGCAGATGGCCCATCCATCCAGCGAGCAGGGCGACGGGCGCTACGTGCTGGCGCCACGGTTGCAGGCATTCTTGGTTTAGTACGTGAATTTCGTGCCACCTACGATGCGGTTCCTTTGGTTTTAATGGGATACCTAAATCCCATCCTGTCTTACGGAGCCGATCGTTTTGCCGTTGACGCTGCTGCCGCAGGCGTCGACGGCATCATCATCGTCGACATGCCTCCGGAGGAGAGCGACTTTCTGATTCCGTCTCTCATGCGGAACAAAATCGATCTGATCCGGCTGGTCGCGCCAACGACCAACGACGCAAGATTGCCTTCGGTACTAAAAAACTGCTCCGGGTTCGTCTATTACGTTTCGATTACTGGAATCACCGGCACACGGACCGCTTCGGCTGAGGAGTTGGCCCGGGACATTCCGCGGATTCGGGCGGTCACCAACCTTCCAATCGCGGTCGGTTTCGGCGTGCGCTCGCCCGGGCAGGCCGCGGTTGTCGCCCGCTATGCCGATGCCGCGGTGGTCGCGTCAGCCTTGATTGACAGAATGGCGGAGGGGTTGAATCAGGCGGGGCATGCCCCGCAATCCACCATTAATGCCGTGCTTGCCGATGTCTCCGCGTTGGCCTCGGGCGTTCGAAAAGCGAGGTTATGAAACGAGAGTGCCTCGTCAATCGACCGGAAACGCATCGGCGGGAGCCAGTGTACGGATGAGGTCGAAGACACGCTTTCTGACCGACGGTTCGCTGATACGGTAATACGCCCTGACCAACTCAAGCGTTTCGCGCCTGGTCATGTAGTCGTCCAGACCAGCACCAAATGCTTCTTGCGCTTCCGTCAGCCCGTAACTACGTCCGCGCGGTCCCGACATCGGTACGTCGTTCATTCCTTCCGGCATGTCCTCGAAAAAAAAACTGATAGGCACATCCAAAACCCGGGAGATATCAAACAGGCGCGAAGCCCCGACACGGTTAACGCCCCGCTCGTATTTTTGTACTTGCTGAAAAGTCAAGCCAAGCGCATCCCCCAATTTTTCCTGGGATAGCCCGAGCATCGTGCGGCGCAAGCGAACTCGCGAGCCTACATGCACATCAATCGGACTCGGACGCCCTTCGCGCTCCGCTCTATCGGCGCCATCATTTGCCATGACCTCAGAATCCCTTCTGGCCACCCTTGCCGCC
Source organism: Pseudomonadota bacterium (assembly GCA_021799015.1). Classification (GTDB taxonomy): domain Bacteria; phylum Pseudomonadota; class Alphaproteobacteria; order Acetobacterales; family Acetobacteraceae; genus Acidiphilium. Next base: position 135 of record JAJZBH010000085.1, on the reverse strand, counting down.
ATCATTATCTCGCCCTCGTCCACACCGAATCTCCGCTCGAAGCATCCGGTAAAAGGCAACACCCCCACCGCCATCAAAGCAACCGAACTTGTTGCTTTTTAAGCCAAATCTCCCGAATTTAGGACTTCTCGCAAT
>JAJZBH010000084.1 GCA_021799015.1 Pseudomonadota bacterium | reverse complement strand
GCAGGAAACCACCGTAGCGATCAATGACTATCATATTGAAGCTGCGGTACATACCGGCGTCGATTGAGGCAATGTGCCGAGCGGCAGCGTGGGCCGTGGAATGCTCAAGAGCATACAGGGGGAGTTCTCCCCGACTCGCCTTTCCTGGTGCTGGTCCAAGGCTACCGGTGCGATTGAGCAGGGCTGCGACTACCCCATGGTCGTTCATACCAAGCCACGTTCCACCCGCGAGACAGTCGCGCCCTGCAATGATGTTGGGGCGGGTAGCCCAGTGTCGTGCCGGCGCGTCCCACGGACGCTCCAGCATTTCATCACGGTTGGCACCTATGAGAACCGGCCAAGGGTCGGTGGGTACAAAGGAGAGAACAAGTGAGCACATGGTCAGTCAGAATCGAACACGCGTGAAAAGATCAGATCCACCTGGCGCAAATGCAGTTTGGGATTCATGGCCGCATCGATTTCTGCCGGCGAGATCCGTGATGCAACGTCAGGGTCGGCCAGGAGGTGGTCGCGAAACGATTTCGCGCTTGGCTGGCCAAGGGTCGTCCAGGTCGCCATCGCGTTGCGTTGCACGATCCGGTATGACTCTTCTCGGGAAATTCCTGCCCGCGCAAGAAGAAGGAGTATTTCGCCAGAATGAACCACGCCCCCCAGACTGTCCAGATTCTGGGCCATACGTTCAGGATAAATCGTGAGATTTTCTACCATTGAGGCTAATCGGTGAAGAGCAAAATCAAGCGTGATAGTCGCATCAGGTGCGATTATTCGCTCGACCGAGGAATGGCTGATGTCGCGTTCATGCCATAGTGCCACATTTTCGAGGGCAGGCAAGGCGTATCCACGTACGACTCGCGCCAGTCCCGTAAGATTTTCCGAAAGCACTGGGTTTCGTTTGTGCGGCATCGCGGAAGAGCCCTTCTGCCCCCGGGAAAAAAACTCCTCTGCTTCGCGTACCTCGCTACGCTGTAAATGCCGTATTTCCGTGGCGAGGCGCTCGATGCCTGAGGCAATGACCGCGAGAGTAATGAAATAAGTGGCGTGCCGATCGCGTGGAATGACTTGGGTCGACACGGTTTCAACGCCGAGGTGCAGATTCTTCGCGACGTGGGCCTCAACCGACGGATCGACGTGCGCAAAAGTCCCTACGGCACCCGAAATCGCGCAGACGGCGATTTCCCGACGGGCGGCGATAAGCCGTGCACGGTTGCGGCTGAATTCGGCGTAGTGTCCTGCAAGTTTTAGCCCGAAGCTCGTAGGTTCGGCATGAATGCCGTGGCTCCGACCGATTGTTGTCGTGTACTTGTGCTCGATCGCTCGACGCTTCAGTGCCGCGAGCACTGCGTCGATGCCATCGACAAGGAGGTCGGTGGCCTGCGCTAATTGCACGGCAAGGCAGGTATCAAGAACGTCCGATGACGTCATGCCGAGATGAACAAAACGAGCGTCCGGCCCGATTGCCTGGCCTATCCATGTGAGGAAGGCAATGACGTCATGCTTTGTTTCGCGCTCTATGCCAGCAATTTCATCAATGTCTGCGTCGGTCATTCCGGCTATTTTAGCGCTCCCCTTTGTCCGAATATTTTGTGCCGCATCGGCTGGTACGGCACCTGTCGCCGACATAGCTTCCGCGGCGAGCGCTTCAATTTCGAACCAGATTCGATAGCGGTTCAGCTCTTGCCATATCGCTATCATTTGGGGGCGTGAGTAACGTGGTACCATGCTTCGCTCCTTCGGATTGGCGCCGTTTTGGTCCGGGTGTCGACAGTTGACAAGCTTGCTTGCAACCCGGAACCAAGTCTGATGGCGCTTATTCTTGCTGACCTTGCTGTGCTGGCGCAGGTCCTGATGATCGATCTTGTACTCGCAGGTGACAACGCAATTGTCATTGCGGTTGCCGCCGTGCGGTTACCCGAGAGGCAGCAGAAACGCGCGATTATGATCGGAGTCGGAACCGCAGCCATTATCCGCATTGCCCTGGCTTTACTGGCTTTGCGTTTGCTGGAGGTCATTGGTTTGACGCTCGCCGGCGGCATTCTGCTTCTTTATGTTGCGTGGAAATCGTGGCGAGAATTTCGGCAGCCCTTAAACGAGGTGCGCACCATGGGCCCAGCGCGATTGCGTGCTGCGGCCGCGCGGATCATCGTTGCGGATTTGTCGATGAGTTTGGACAACGTGCTTGCGGTTGCTGGGGCGGCGCGCGATCATCCAGCGTTGCTTGCCGTTGGCCTGACGGCTTCCGTGGCCATGATGGCGCTCGTTGCCAATCTGGTGGCAAGCTTGCTAAGCCGTTACCGCTGGCTGGTTTGGATTGGGCTTGGCATTGTCCTTTATGTCGCGCTCAATATGATCCACAGTGGCGTAATTCAATTATCTACACGCATGGCTTATCCGTTGCCTGCATGGTTTATGTGAGCACTGCTCGATTCGAAATCCGGAACGAGGGAAACGCTACGATCGTTGCGTTTGCCGGTCCGTTGACGGCAACCAGCTTGGCCCCGATCTGGGCTCGCGCTCGCGAAGCGGCGGAGAAAACGGTCGGTCAGTTAACGATTGATACCAGTGGCGCTACCAGGATAGACACTTCTGGTGCTGTCTTGCTGCTGACACTAGAGCGCGATCATCCGGACGGTGTGGTTTGGAGGGGGGTGGCCGAGCAGCCAAAAGAACTTTTGGCACGGCTTCGGCCCGCACTTCAAGACGACACTAGGGCGCCACAGTTTTCTGCGCGCTATACGGGATCAAGAACTTCGGCGTGGCAAGATTTTCTAAATCGCATCGCGTTTTTCGGGCAAATCGTTCTCGCAATAATAGGTTTGCGGGAAAGACTTCGCTTCTTGCGAGGTTCTGATTTCTTTCGCATTACGGAGCGTGCGGGTGCTCAAGCGGTGCCCCTCGTGGTGATGCTGGGTTTTCTGATCGGTATGATCCTGGCATTTCAGTCGATAATCCCCATGCGGCAATTCGGGGCGTCGATCTACGTTGCGGCTCTGGTTTCACTCGCCTTATTCCGTGAGCTGGGACCGCTCATGGCGGGGGTTATTCTGGCTGGGCGCACGGGTTCTGCCTTTGCGGCCGAGCTTGGCACGATGGTTGTCAATGAGGAGATCGCAGCCCTTACTACGATGGGCATCGATGCCGAGACGATGCTGGTCATCCCACGAATTGCTGCCGCGATGATGGTGATGCCGGCACTAGCTGTTGGCATCGATGTTACCGGTCTACTCGGGATGGCAGTGGTTATGATCATTCTCGGCATACCTCCCTTGGCCATTCTGGATCAGGTTAGGAGGGCGACGGATCCGCAAGATGTATTGCTTGGGCTGTTTAAGGCCGTGGTTTTCGGTGCAGCTATCGGCATTATAGGTTGCAGGGCAGGATTAGCGGCCGGTACAGGCTCGCGGGCAGTAGGGGAAGCCGCAACGTCGGCGGTTGTTGGCGGCATCGTGGCGACCATCGTGCTTGATGGTTTGTTTGCTGTCATCACCTACCGGCTTGGTCTATGAACATGAACGATGCGATCATCGTCGATGGTGCTGGGCAAGCTTTCGGCGATGAAGTGATCTTCCAGAATGTTTCATTTTACGTTCGTACCGGCGAGATCTTCGTCATCCTGGGCGCCTCTGGCTGCGGAAAATCTACTCTGCTCAAGCAGATGATCGGCCTCTCGCCGCCTGCGTTTGGTCGCATTATGGTCGCTGGACATGACGTGGTAACAGAAGTTGATTCTGTGCGGCGTGTAATCGGCGTGATGTTTCAGTCCGGCGCGCTCCTTGGCTCCATGACTTTACTTGAGAACATCATGTTACCACTCATGATGTTTACGGATTTACCGAGCGATGCACGCGCCGACATAGCCAGAGTCAAGCTGGCATTGGTTGGACTGGTCGATGCACAGCATTTGCGGCCTTCGGAAATTTCCGGCGGCATGGTGAAACGCGCTGCAATTGCACGGGCACTGGCCCTTGATCCACCAATCCTGCTCCTGGATGAGCCCTCTGCTGGCCTTGATCCGGTTACGGGTGCAGGGCTGGACAAACTGATCCTTGATCTGCGCGGTGCCTTGGGTTGTACATTTGTCGTGGTGACTCACGAGCTTGCCTCGGTTTTCACGATCGCTGACCGCTGTGTCATGCTGGATCGCAGTGCACGTGGAATGATCTCCATTGGAGCGCCGGAGAGCATGAAGCGGGACAGCAACCCTGTTGTCAGGGCCTTTTTTAACCGGGAGCTACCCACCAGCGGAGGACCGTCATGATGCGCGCGCGTGGTGAAGCTCTTCGAACCGGGTTCTTCGTACTCGCCAGCTTGGTCATCCTAGTAGGCCTAATTTTAGTGTTGTCCGGAAATACGTTTCGCCGCGGCCTCGCTTATGAAACATATTTCAAGGAATCGGTTCAGGGCCTCGACGTTGGCTCGCCGGTTAAATTCCGGGGGGTGACGATCGGGAAAGTTACAGAGATCGGGCTGGTTGCCGCTCAGTACCCTCCGGCAAACGCTGGCGAACTGAATACACCCGCGTACCGACAGGTCATCGTCCGGTTTCGCGTTAATCCCGCCAAGCTCGGCCCGCACCCGAACATCAAAGAGGCGATTGAGCGTGGCCTGAGAGCGGAGGTGGCCCCCCAGGGAATCACTGGGCTGGCGTACATGGAACTCACTTTCGTTAACCCCGCGCTTCATCCGGTATCGAGCGTACCTTGGACACCACGAACGCCTGAAATTCCCTCCATTCCGAGTACGCTGACGCAGGTTCAAGATGCGATTCAGGGTTTTCTCGCGAATGCGAGGGACGTGGACATCGCCAAGACGATCCACGAAGTCAATGGACTTGTCACGGCTATGAACGAAGAGCTGACAACGGGCTCGGCAAAGCAAGCGATCGCTCGCGCCGATGAGCTTCTTGGTGAATTGCAGGATCAGGTTAGACAGGCCAACCTTCCTGCAACGACGGCGTCGGTGCGGCGTTTGGCTGACGGCAAACAAACCCAAGCGATTCTGCGGCAACTCCAGAGTACATCGGCGGCTCTCGAGATCGCCGCGGCCTCAATGCCGGAGTTAATCTCGGAGACCAAGCAGTCCGTTCATCTGCTTGGTGAAAGCACCATGGATTTCGACAGGCAGATGATTCCGATCATGCGTAATTTAAATACGGTATCGCGGCGTCTGGCCGAACTGTCTGCGGAGCTTCAATCTAATCCAGCGGTCTTGCTGCGCGGCAGAGAGCCGCCTCGCGAAACACCATGAGAGAGGGACAGCCATGATGAAAAGCGGGCGCATTCTTGCGTTGGTCTTGCCGCTTGTCCTTGTTGGTTGCGGAGGTTTGATTCCGGATCAGCCTTACATTGCCAAGACCGAATGGCCTCTAGCGCCCAATCCTCCTCCAGTTGTAGGATACCATGCTGCAAAGGGGGTCGTTCTTGTTCGGAGCGTGCTTGCTGGGCCGGGGCTGGAGCAAACCGGCCTGATGAGTTTACGGCGCGATGGAAGTCTCCATCGAGGTTATTATAATCGATGGGCCGTGCCTCCGGGTGAAGCGCTGACTGCTGCGTTAATCACTTGGTTAGAAGCGAGCGGTGAATTTAAGGCCGTGGTCGGTGACGGAAGTGTCCTCACCCCAAACCTTCTGGTTGAGGCAACATTAAACACGTTGATTGCCGATCCGTCAGCCCGTGAAGCGCGGGCGACGATGACATTGGTGATATCGAAGCCTGTTGGTTTGGGGGCCGTCCCCCTCATTCAGCGCCGGCTAGTCGCGGTCGAGCCGCTCTCCGGACGCTCGGCAGCGGAGCTGGTGGCTGCGCAGCGTGCTGCCGTCGCATCTTTGCTCGAACAGGCTGTGCAGCTGGTTAGGCGGGCACAAGTCAACATTAAAACATGAACTTGAAGCACAGAAGTGGACGATCAGTGCTGCGCGCAGGCAATCCTTGGCGAGCAGTTTTGTTGGCAATTCCGCGACGACGGTTGTTTAACCCCGTGAGGCTCGATGTGGGTGCGGTGTGGTGATCGCCAAGGGGCAGCCTTCCTACTGCGCGTTGCGGATTGCCGATTGTGCTGGCGTGCGGGCCGGTTGTGAGCATGGATATTCAAAAAGAAGAACAGCCGGAAGCGGGCCGTCAGTTCGACAGGGCCCATACGGGAAAAGGAGTTTCTCTATGAGACGGTCGTCGGCCTGCGGGAAAAGGGGGAGGCGAGGCCTTGGGCCGTGGTCCTGGCTCGGGTCGATCACGATAATCTGATGACCTGAATAAATTATTCATATTGCGTTCAACATCTTGCCGGACGCATATTCTGTTCGGCATCTCCTCGGGAGACGGCGGTGGCACAGCCTCGTTCTGTCGTAGAAAATTGTTGGCGTTTCAGGGCTTCGGGGCGTCACGTTTGTTTCCTTGGGTGAGTCGTCAGGAGAGACAACAGAATACTCGAGAGATAATTCTCACGGGAAGGGGAACACGTTATGCAAATCCGGAAGAGTCTACTGGTCTCGGTCGCGCTCGGAGTCTGCGCGCTCGGCTACTCGCAGCCGAGCTTTGCGGTTGGAGCCGGCGGTTTCGGGGCAAATGTGCCGGTCGATACGGTCACGATCAAGGACATGGGGCCGCTGAGCGGCAAATGGCAGTTTTCGGGCGGTATCGATGGGTCTATGGCGGCATTCACCAATGCGACGCCGCGCTTGTTCAGTAACGTCGGTGGTATTTCGCCGAACCTGCAGTACAGCATGGGCCTGGCGGCGGTCCAGATCCACAAGGCGGATGGGTGGCTGCATGTCACTTACTGGGGTGGTGCCTGGCAGACGCCTGCGACGGGTATCACGAGCGACTATGGAGCGTTCAATAGCTTGGACCGGTTCGGGTCTGGTGGCAATCCGTTCCCCGGAGGGCCGACATTTAAATGGTGGCTTACGGTTCAGCCATCGCAGTACTGGAGCATTTCGGGCGGTGAGATGCCTTCGCTCGAGGGAACTGAAATCGGCTTTGACTGGATGAACCCGACGCCGCTGGTAAGTAACCTCAACAACATGCAGGCGACGCCGGCGTATGGCCCTCAGCTCAATTTCTTCTATGGCCCGGCTGCGCTCAATCTCCAGTGGTCGGACTCCTACCACACTGGCCGTCACAACATGCTGTCCTACCTGGTGACGTACAATTTGAATGCGAGCGGCTCGGACAACGTCATCGCGTTTGGTCACACTAATCTGGGTCACACCGGTAACCCTGGCCCCAATTTCGCTGAACAAAACAGCTCGCTGATCGGTTTTGGTGCGCAATGGGTTTGGGGTCCGTGGACGTTCTCGCCCGAAGCGGAATACCAATGGCTGCCGAAGAGCTCCGTTCAGGCAGGTAATGCGTCGGGTGCTGCTCCGCAGACGACCTATTATAACGTCGCGGCCATGTTTGATCTGACGTATGCCATTACCAACAAATGGTCGCTGACGGTTCAGCCGCAGATTGTCTACCAGAATGGTGACAAAGCGGACCCGAATGCGCAAACCTATGGTGACTGGCTGCAGTTTGGCCTGCCGGCAGGTCCTGGCACCTTTAGCCCGGGTACGACGTTCACCAGCCTGCAGATCTGCCCGACCTGGGATAACAACAACTTCTTCATCCGTCCGGATGTCGACTTCACGAACATTGCTGGCTTTCAGCCGGGCACCGGTTGGGGCAAGAATGGTACTGACTCAAGCCAGATCGTTGGTCTGGTTGAAGTTGGATACTTGTTTGGAAAATAAGTATCCGTGTGCTATCCCAGTCGCGGCACGCCGCGACTGGGGGTGCAGACGTGCTAACCGCAAAACGTTCTTTCAATGAAAAGAGCTTAACAAACGAGAGGAAATAAAATGGCTAAAGACGAATCGCAAACGAATCAGGCGGTGTCTGAGCAGGCTGTCGCGTCTGATCGGCGGGGTGTGCTGAAGATGGGCGCATTGGCTGCCGCCGCTGGGTCGGTCGCTGCTGCTGGCTTGTTCTCATCGTCGGCACAGGCGGCTGGCACAGAGGCTCTAATTCACGTTAATACTCCGGCACCCGCGAATCCGCCCGAATACGCGCCGATTCCAATGAAAAATATGGAGGAGGCGGCGCCGCACGTCCAGGTTTCCTTGGATATCTTTAACAGCGCAGCGAATCTTGACAAAGGCTGGCCAATCCTGAGCCCGGCTTTTTTCTGGCTGCCGGCGTTCGCGTTGGTGACGATGACAATCAACTGCTATGATAACGGCCCGTCGCCACTGCTTCCCGGCATGGAAGGTTATTCAAAAGTCTACGGAACGGTGGGTAACTCCGCGATCTATGCGATGAACGCGCGATTCGAAAAAGCCAGCAAGGGCGTTGGGCAAATCGCACCGGGTGTTCATAGTGAAGTTCCGAACGCCATGATTGCGCACACCTTCACTGTTCCGGCCATGAAGCTAAACGTTCCGGTTACGGCCGAGCAGACGGCCACGTTCATGTTCTATACGGACAAACCTGGCATGTACGAATGGGTCTGCATGGCACCGTGCGGCGTTGGCGAAAAAGGCATGGGCGGACCGATGGTAGTTCCAGGATTCATGAGAGGATACATGTTTGTTAAGTAAATTGGTGCGCTGCTGCTGACGCACACGCGGAAGCTGTACAGAACCAATCGATGTTGGAGCCGCCGGGGAAACCGGCGGCCTTCCCATTTTGTGCGACAGTCTGTGTTTTTGGCGATTAGCCCGCATTTCTCGCTAGGCTTGCGGCAAGATCGGTCGCGGCACCGCGATGCTGGTGATCAAGGGCGTGCGACCGGGTTGTGCGGGCGATATTGACATTTTCCGGGCGACCGTCGCCGACGCCGGGTTTGCCGGCGTGACGTCCAGGATATGGCGTGTTGCAGTGTCTGGTTTGTATCAGGCGAGGGCGGTGCTGGTCTGGGAGCGATTGAGGCCAATGGTGCGGGTGAGCAGGCCACCTATCTTGTTCGACTGATCGTCGAAGACATGCGCGACACGCGGGGGGCTTCGATCACCGGTCTGCCCCGCAGCTTGCGCCGATGGGTGGGTTCGCCCGGCTCGTCGAACACACCCATTTCTTATTCGACTGTGAGCAGTCGTGCCGCATTGGTCGTCTTGCCATTGTGTATGAAGCTGAACCTTCGGCAAGTGGAGATGGTGCTCTTGTCGTCGAAGCCCGGAATCGCGATGTTGTCGATGCTCCGCTTGCGGTCAGCAGAGGGCTTGGGCTTGGCGAATTGCATCGCTCAGCGCGCGTCTGTATCCTTCTGCGGCGCGCGCCCAAGCTCGTCGGGCCAGATCTCACGGGCCTTCTGAGCCAACTTGCTTGCATTCTTCTCACTCCGGGTGTTGCTCTGTTTGGGAGCCGCTCCCAGCGTTGCACCGGAAACTTTACCAACCATCACAAGGTCACCGCTTAAAGATAATCTGATAGCCCAAACAGTCCCGCTTCGCTGATGCTCTTCTTCCGTCACGCCATTGAACCATTTCACCACCAGTGTCACGAGAGGTTTCTCGAGGTGCCCAGATTTCAGACGTAGGCCTTTGTGGGGGTTTCAACGTAGCCTGAAACGCTTACGTCGCGAGTGTTGAGGTGTCCAGTTACCTCCTCTCGTATGCGGGCGAGGTCTCAGTGTCTGACCGAAAATTAAGGTGAGTGATTTCGGTTGTTTATGATTCTCTATTGGTTGCGAAGACAATAGAGGACCACGTGGCCTGGACTGAAATCACTCGACGCCATCATGACAGGAGCGCGTTGCGGTATGCAAGCGATAGCACTGACGAGGAGTGTGAGATCATTGGGCCGTTTCTGGCGCGCGCGAGCACGGTTGGGCGACCATCGATCCACAGCATGCGCACCATCTGGGATGGCATCCAGTATCAGGCGACGGCGGGTGGCGTTCAATCTTCTCTCCCTGCGGAAGTCGTCGGGAGCACCGCCTCCGTTTCGCCGGGCGCTATCCCGGAAAGCTCTTCACCCCTGCCGATGCCTCGATGAGAGTGCCGTCGACACCGAAGTGCTGGGTTGACAGCAGCCACGTACCCGGGGGCGGCAAGAACAAAGGCAAGAAATTTGGCCGCGATATCCCCGCCCAGAAATCGTTCGCGGTTCTTCGAGACCGTCGAGGCATCCCAGGACCGTTCATCCGACGAAAGACCGACAAACCAACGGAAAAGAAGGTCGAACTCAAGCCTCGTTCCATCAGCTGCCGCCCAGATCGTACCGAATAGAATGCCTGCAACAGTATCGCCCGGAGCAGACGTTCCGGCGGGATCGACGGCCGTCCCACCGTATCGGCATATTAATGCCTCGGAATCGCCGCTCAGCGCATCCAGCGCTTCTCCGACCAGCACCTTGATCGTCCGAAGCGGATGGTCCGCTCGAATACGAGCCTCGATATCCACATACGAAAACAATTCTCCGCACCGCTGCTCCCGACCACGCATGCCTAGTCGTCTGTGAATTATGTGATCTGGTGGCGCTGGAGGCCATAGTCTGGTGAGCGGCTTGTGGCGGCGAGCCATGCGAAGATGGCGCAAAGAAGACTGATCAGCCATCTGCGGAGGAGGCGGAGGTTGTGGCCGACGCCGGCGAGGATGGCGTTGATGGCATCGCCGCCGACGCCGAGCAGGAAGTTTCGCCCCGGATGGCCATCGATCTTCATGTGGCCGATGACGGGTTCGATGGCGGCGCGTCGGCGCAGTTCGCGGCGGATGGTGGGCGTGATGCCGCGCTTCTGGCGGGAGATAAAGATCTT
>JAJZBH010000083.1 GCA_021799015.1 Pseudomonadota bacterium | reverse complement strand
TATCAGACGGGACGCTTCAGAGCGGCAGCTTACCGTCGACGTCCATGCCGCCAGCCCTTCGCTCTGGGGTTGCACCAATTACTGGATACCGCTGTCTTCGTTAGTGTTGCCCACTGGCCCGCCCCCCTGAGAAAAACGCCTGTAAATGTCGGAGGAGCTGCCCGGAGCAGTGCCAATTCACGGCCCTAAAGCAGCCTATAAGAATTACATCGTATCGAGGTCTAATAAACATCGGCCGGATACAACGGCACGAGGAACAGCAGTTAGGGAAGCCAATCGACCAGTGGTAGCCCTTCTACCACCCACACCTGCATTCTAGACGGAGAATTTTCCTGTGGATAGTGCCGACCGATGGCGATGCACTCCGGGGTGCCTCCACTTTGGTTACAGAGCAGGCCGCAAGTGCAAGACCAGAAGGCGGCAAGAAGACCAAGCTATCCACTATTAGCTCTGTATTTATCTGCCTGCGATACCACAAAAAGCAACCAACCCGCCATCGGCTGAAAATTGGGCCGCGGGCCTTTTGAATTCAAACCTAAGGAAGCTAGCGACATAGCCATCGATAACGGCAGGCCTAGAAAAACGCCTACGTCTCAGCTGGTGCTCGACAACCAATCTCGCGTCGAGGCGGGCGTTCTTCCAGCCTATTCACAACGTGTCGCCAAATCATCCTAGCGCTCAAGCGCGGATCCGCTTTTTCGCGTGCATCGCAAGCGTTCTTGACATTTCTATACTTCTGGCATCCCTCACCGGCATGCAAAGCGAACTCGACACCTTGGAATCGGCGGCTCTTGCCGAAATCGCGGCATCTGCGGATTTGCGGGAGCTGGATACCCTACGTGTGGCTCTACTCGGCAAAGCCGGGACCGTTACCATGGCCCTGAAATCACTCGGAACCCTGAAGCCAGAACTCCGACGCGAGCGAGGGGCCGCAATAAATGCCTTGCGCGATCGCCTTACTTTGGCAATCGCCGCTAGACGGAATGTGCTGGAAACAGACAATCTCACGGGCCGCCTCGCGGCCGAACGAGTCGATGTGTCGCTGCCAGCGCGCCCAGCGCCACAGGGGTCGATTCATCCGATTTCGCGCACCCTAGAAGAGTTGACCGCCCTTTTTGGAGCGATGGGGTTCGTCGTCCACGATGGGCCCGACATCGAGAACGATTGGTACAATTTCGGCGCACTTAATATCCCAGCGCATCATCCGGCCCGTGCAATGATGGACACCTTTTACCTCAAGTCCTCCGGACACGCCCGACCTATGGTCCTCCGCACCCACACGTCCCCTTTACAAATTCGTACCATGTTGGAGGAAACCCCTCCGATCCGCATCATCGTACCGGGCCGGACATATCGCTCAGACCACGACGCGACACACAGTCCAATGTTTCACCAGTGCGAGGGGCTGGTAATCGATCGCGCAATTACGCTCGGCCATCTCAAGGGTTGCCTTATGGATTTTCTGCGCGCTTATTTCGAGCGTCCAAGTCTGCGCACCAGATTCCGCGCCAGCTATTTTCCCTTTACCGAGCCGTCAATCGAAATTGACATTTCCTGGAACCGCAGAACTGGAGAAATCGGTGAAGGGTCAGATTGGCTCGAGATTCTTGGCGCCGGGATGGTCCATCCGAACGTACTTGCCAATTGCGGCATCGATCCACGGGAATTCCAGGGGTTCGCTTTCGGAATGGGTGTCGAGCGTATCACGATGCTCAAACACGGCATCCCGGATTTGCGCGCCTTCTACGAAGGAGATATCCGCTGGCTCAGCCATTACGGCAGTTCAGCACTCACGCCGGTTGCCCTTCACGAAGGAAGCCCGCGATGAAATTCTCGCTTTCATGGCTGATGACGCACCTGGACACCGACGCCTCTCTCGAGCAAATCATCAAGGTACTGAACGCCATCGGATTGGAAGTGGAGTCAGTCGAAGATCGACGATTATCTCTGGCACCATTTCGCATCGCCCGCGTTGTCGAGGCCGTGCCTCATCCGAACGCAGACAGGCTGCAAGTATGCTTGGTCGATACCGGGAATGCACAGGCATCGGTTGTCTGCGGCGCACCTAACGCCCGGAGTGGTATGGTCGGTGTGTTCGCACCGCCGGGTGCGGTCATTCCGGGAGATGGCAGAATGCTCAAGATGGGCGAGATTCGCGGCGTACCTTCGGCGGGCATGCTGGTTTCTGCTCGCGAGCTGGGTATCAGCGACGACCATTCGGAGATCATTGATTTGCCTCCCGACGCACCAGTGGGTGCGTCTTATGCCGCATGGGCTAACCTGGACGACCCGCTTATCGAAATTTCAGTGACGCCAAATCGCGGCGACGCGCTTTCAGTGCGGGGTGTGGCCCGTGACCTAGCAGCAGCTGGTGTAGGCATCCTCAGGCCTTGGAGCACGCCATCTGTTGTTACAAATGGTCCAAGCAAAATCATATGGAACAATGAGTATCCGGAGGCCTGTCCTTGGATTCTCGGCCGAACCGTGTCAGGTGTACGCAACGGCGAAAGCCCAGCCTGGTTGAAGCAAAGGCTAACGAGCGTAGGATTAAGGCCCGTCAATGCGCTTGTTGATATTACCAACTTCTTTACCATCGATCTTGGTCGACCACTCCACGTTTTTGATGTCAACAAGCTATCCGGCCATACCCTCACTGTCAGACGCGGGCGCCTGGAGACATTTCGTGGGCTGCATGGAAAGGATATCGTAACTAGCCCAGACGATTGTGTCATTGCGGATAGAGTTGGCGTGCATTCGTTAGCTGGAATCATTGGTGGAGAAGCGTCGGGATGCGATGACACTACCAGCGACGTTTTCATCGAATGCGCACTGTTCGACAGAACCCGAATTGCGCTAACGGGACAGCTAGTTGGCGTTCATTCGGATGCAAGAGCTCGGTTCGAACGCGGAATTGATCCAAGTCTCCTGCCCGCCGCACTTGGTGCTGCTACGGCAATGATTCAGGAGATTTGCGGCGGCATGGCAAGCCAAGTGACAGCAGCAGGAACCGAACCGGCATGGCAAAGGACCGCCACGTTGAGATTCATACGCTTGGCCGATCTAGGCGGTGCGGTCATCAGCAGCGATCGTTCGACCGAAATCCTGAACAAGCTTGGATTTACGACCGTCGCACGAGACGCGGACCACATCACCATCGCGGTACCTCCATGGCGTAACGACGTCGCAGTTGTACGTTCCGACTACCGCTTCGACCCTGAACTCTACTATCGGCCCGTGGAAACGGGAATTCTTGATCCGGCACCGGAACTGGATGAACAGACACGGCGCATTGCTGCCGAGGGTGCTGCAGCAGTGGTTGCTGAAGTCGATCTGATCGAAGAAGTCCTGCGCATCGACGGTCTAGATGCTATCACACCCGTGTCCCTTCCTGACCGCCCAGCAGTACCACAAGCCACCCTAGCACCCCGACAAATCCGAACTGTACGGGCGCGCCGTTTGCTAGCGTCGAAAGGCCTCACCGAATGCGTGACGTTTAGCTTTTTGGATCATACCACTGCGGGGCGATTCGGTACCGCGCCGGAATCTCTCTCCATAAAGAATCCCATCGCCAGCGATCTGGACCAGATGCGCAACACCCCGCTTGCGACGATTGCGCTTGCCGTAGCTCGGAACGTCGCGCGAGGCTTTGCCGATGTTGCGTTGTTTGAGATCGGCCCTGGTTTTAGCAGCCCGGAACCACATGGGCAGGCGCTGATTGCTGCCGGCATTCGGGCCGGGGCAACCCCGCTATCGTGGATCGCACCATCCCGGGCGGTCGACTTGTGGGACGCGAAGTCGGACGCCATGGCACTTCTTGCATCTCTCGGTATTCCGATCGAATCAATTAAAGTAACAACGGATGCACCAGCACATTACCACCCCGGCCGCTCGGGCATGCTTCGGCTAGGCCCAAAAATCGCGCTCGGCCAATTCGGCGCCCTACATCCCGCCACGTGCAGCGCGCTCGATCTGCCAGCGTCTACAGTAGCGTTCGAGATCTTTCTCGACGCAATTACCGAACGGAAACCTCGAAAGCGTACCCCTTTGCGACTGGCACAGTTCCAGCCATTGCGGCGCGATTTCGCTTTCATACTCGATGAAACCATCCCTGCGGAAACCGTGATCCAAGCCGCAAAAACGGCTGGCCGTGAGTTGATCAGCCATGTGGCAATCTTCGACCGCTACGCGGGCCCGCCACTCCCTGCCGGCAAAGTTTCTCTGGCAATTGCCGTTACCGTGCAGCCAGTCGAGTCGACTCTTGGGGAGGATGATATCAGTCATCTCTCCAAAAAATTAATTGAGGCGGTACGCGACGCGACGGGGGCAACCTTACGATCCTGACGTTGCGATACCGCCGTTACCTTTAGGACAGGAACGTACCCGGCATAGCCCCTCCAACGGTGGCCGTGATAACCAAATAAAAAAAATCTTAACTTAGGGGTGATATTTCCCTGCGCTCGTCAAAAGCCAGCATCCGAAACACCCGAAAACAAGCCTGTGTCTCCTTCGTCTGGCCAGGTGACGTATCGCCTCTAACGCACCCAAGGGATAGCAACGTTCGTAGGAACGTGAACTAACGTAGAATGTTCATCAAGATGCTGCCGCTACTGGCGCTAGTGTAATTCTCGTGATCGACTCCCAAGATTCCCGCTGGCCTTAACCAGACCGTGACCACCTTGGACCACTTTCTCAAGCAGCTTCCGCTTCCTCGTCGTTGCCACTACGTTGATCTGGCCCGCTGTCAACACCTTTTGCAGCAGGGTCACGATCGACGAGCTCAATCACTGCCATTTCGGCCGCATCACCGTAACGTATGCCAGCCTTCAGCACCCGACAGTAACCACCATTACGTGCCTTATAGCGTTCGGCCATCGGCCCCATCAGCTTACCAACGATCACCTCATCACGGAGCATCGCGTGAGCTTGGCGGCGGGCTGGCAAGCCACCCGTTTTGCCAAGTGTAATCAGCTTTTCAACCACGGGCCGCAATTCTTTTGCCTTTGGTAAGGTCGTGGTAATCTGTTCGTGTTTGATTAGGGCAACAGCGAGGTTCCGAAACATCGCCGCGCGATGCGACGAAGTTACGCCCAATTTCCGCCCTGTAACACCGTGACGCATGGCTTTACTCCGGCTCGTAGATAGCGCTTCTCGAAAGCGCTACCGGTTTACTACATTTTAGAATGGCTGATCTGAACGTTTGATAAGATCCTCAATATTTTCTGGCGGCCAATCAGGCACATGCATGCCAAGACTCAGACCCATTGTCGCCAACACTTCTTTGATCTCGTTCAGAGATTTGCGACCAAAGTTTGGCGTCCGAAGCATTTCTTGCTCGGTTTTCTGCACCAAATCACCGATGTAGATGATATTGTCGTTCTTTAAACAGTTAGCTGAACGAACAGACAGTTCCAGTTCATCGACTTTACGCAGCAGATTTGCATTGAAAGGCAGTTCGGCACGCGGTTCTTCAGCACGCAGGCGCTGAGGTTCCTCAAAGTTAACAAACATACCTAGTTGGTCTTGCAGGATCCGAGCCGCGAGCGCGACCGCATCTTCTGGTGTAACCGTGCCATTAGTCTCCACTTGAAGAATCAACCGGTCGTAGTCAGTAACTTGACCAACGCGGGTCGGCTCAACCCGGTAGGCAACACGGTGAACAGGTGAATAAATTGCGTCAACCGGAATCAGGCCGATAGGGGCATCTTCAGGCCGATTTGCCGATGCTGGCACATAGCCGCGACCGATGTCGACCGTAAATTCCATCCCCAGCGTGGCTCCGTCGTCAAGCGTGCAGAGTACCAGCTCAGGATTCATGATCTCGATATCCCCAGAGACCTGAATCTGCCCAGCCGTCACCTCTCCTGGCCCTTTGGCGGTCAAGGACAAGCGCTTGGTCCCTTCACCGTGCATCCGAACGGCAATCTGCTTAATATTAAGCACGATGTCAGTTACGTCCTCACGCACACCGGGAATCGCGGCGAACTCATGCAAGACACCATCAATTCGAACCGAAGTGACAGCCGCCCCTTGAAGCGAAGACAATAGAATCCGCCGCAAGGCATTGCCAAGCGTCGCCCCAAAACCGCGTTCCAGCGGCTCAGCTATAATGGTCGCAACCCGCATCGCATCTGCGCCAGGTTCGACATCGAGTTTTTCCGGCTTACGCAATAGTTGCCAATTACGTTGCAAGACGAGATGGCTGTCCCTCATCGTTCAATCCTCCGCTCGGGGGCAAACGCGGCCGACCCTTGCCGTTCAAACATTCTGCTACCGTCCGCGAATAATGTGGACCGAATCGCAGTCAGACGCGTCGACGCTTGCGCGGCCGACATCCATTGTGCGGAATAGGTGTCAAATCCCGAATCGCTGTAATCGAAAAACCCACCGATTGCAGCGCCCGCAATGCGCTCTCGCGACCGGCACCCGGGCCACTGACTTCGATTTCCAACGTTTCCATCCCATGCTCCCGCGCTTTCCGCCCCGCATCCTCCGCCGCGACCTGAGCTGCATACGGTGTCGATTTCCGACTTCCCTTGAAGCCCTGGCTGCCAGCAGACGACCACGAAATGGCGTTGCCCTGGGCGTCCGAGATCGTCACAATCGTGTTATTGAAACTTGCTAGTACATGAGCGACGCCAGAGCTAATATTTTTACGCTCCTTGCGGCGCGGGCGGGCGGTCGCGGGTTTTGCCATGATCGATCCTGTGTTCCATATCTAACTGTGGGCGTCACGCCCAGCCACGTTCACGCGTTAGCGCGTCACCTTTTTCTTACCGGCAATCGCCACCGCCTTCCCTTTACGGGTACGCGCATTCGTGTGCGTTCGCTGTCCGCGTACAGGCAATCCCTTACGATGACGCAAACCACGATAGCAGCCAAGGTCAACCAAGCGCTTGACGTTCATAGCTACTTCGCGGCGCAAGTCGCCTTCAACACGGTAGTCGCGATCAATCAGCTCACGAATCTTAAGGATTTCGTCATCGGAAAGCTGATTGACTCGCTTGTCGTCGGCAATACCTAAGGCAGCACAAATATCCCGCGCTTTTGCCGGGCCAATGCCATAGATATATCGTAAGCTGATCAGTACACGCTTGTTGGACGGGATATTCACGCCGGCAATACGCGCCACGCTCAAAACTCCTCAAACACCGGCGGCTAAACCGGGACGGGTTAAATGTCTGGACGAAGCCCCCTCCGCACCGCTTAACCAAGGCAGGTCAGAGGCAGCACAGGATGCGGGCGGAATAAAGCGCGGCGCCACCGGTTGGGGGCGCCGTTGTTGTTGATTAACCCCAGCAGGCCAGAGAGTCAATCCAAGCGCATCATTTTTGCGTGACAATTCTCGGTCCAGCGAAGAACTAGGGTTCGACAACTCGGTGGTGTTCAGACTGCAATTTGCCGGGCTTGGACTCCCGAGCGCCGAAGAGCCTCTTCGATCGAGGCCGCAACGGTCGCCATCGGTGCCATCCCATTTACTTTTCGTACCAACCCTCTCGCCTCGTAGAACGGCAGAATTGGCGAGGTCTGTTCGTTATAGGCGGCAAGTCGTCTTCGCACAACATCCGGACTGTCATCCGGCCGATACACGAACTTCGTGGAACCGCACTTATCACACACCCCTTTTACTCTCGTCGGTTGGAATAGCCTGTGGTACCCAGCACCGCATTCAGCACATGCGAACCGACCTGCAATCCGTTCCACCAACGCGTCCACGTCCAGTTCCAACACGATGACGGCATCGAGGTAGCGGCCTGTTTCTTTGAACATGGCCTCCAATGCTTCCGCCTGTGGCAAAGTACGAGGAAATCCATCAAGAATCACACCACTAGCACAATCCGGCCTGGCTAACCGTTCCCGCAACATCCTGACCAGAATATCATCGGATACCAGCTTCCCTGCCTCCATGACAGCCTTAGCCTCAAGCCCGATGGGCGAACCTGCCGCAACTTCAGCCCGCAGCATGTCCCCAGTTGCGATCTGCCGGGCTCCATAACGTTCTTCCAAGATCTTCGATTGGGTGCCTTTCCCCGCACCTGGCGGTCCAACTAGGATAATGTTCATCTCGCGCGCGCTCTTCCCCGGCCTTTCCGGATCAGACCTTCATATTGATGCGCCAATAAGTGCGATTGAATCTGGGCGACTGTGTCCATCGTCACGGAGACAATGATGAGCAGCGAAGTGCCACCGAAATAAAATGGGATATCGTATTCGCCAATGAGAAACTCGGGTATCAGGCACACTAATACCAAGTACGCTGCACCAATTGTCGTCAAGCGCGTCAACACCGTGTCGAAATACCTAGCGGTATTGGCTCCCGGACGAATGCCAGGAATGAATCCCCCATACTTTTTAAGATTGTCGGCTGTCTCCTCCGGATTAAATACGACAGCGGTATAAAAATAGGCAAAGAAGACGATCAGTGCAGCGTACAGTGTCATGTACCCCGGCTGTCCATGCGACAGCTGGCGCGCCAAGAATTGCAGCCAGCCTGGCCCGGCCCCCTTGGAAAAGCCGATAATTGTCGCGGGAATGAGCAGCAGGGAGCTTGCGAAGATCGGCGGAATGACGCCCGACGTATTCACTTTCATCGGCAGGTGCGATGATTCGCCACCAAACATCTTGTTACCCTGCTGACGCTTTGCGTATTGAACCAGTACCCGCCGCTGCGCGCGCTCCATAAAAACAACAAACGTGACTACCGCAAAAGCAAGAATAAAAAAACCAAGAACGAAAACCGTTGAAAGCGCGCCGGTGGCTCCAAGTTGCAAAATGCTCGCAAACGCGCCGGGTAACGCAGCAACAATTCCGGCGAAAATGATCAGGCTCGACCCGTTGCCAATCCCCCGAGCTGTGATCTGCTCGCCCAGCCACATAAGAAATACCGTACCTCCCACTAGGGTGATTACGGTCGTAAAAATAAAAAAAACACCGGGGTCGACGACTGCTGGGCCAACCGAACTGTGCATGCTCTCAAGTCCAATTGCAATCCCATAAGATTGGACAAGGGCAATAAGGACAGTGAGGTAACGAGTGTACTGGTTGAGCTTCTGCTGTCCGGACGCACCTTCCTTTTTCAGTGCTTCCAGTGTCGGGACTGCTGCCTGCATTAGCTGCATGATGATCGACGCAGAAATGTACGGCATGATGTTTAGTGCGAACACGGTCATTCGACCGAGTGCACCGCCCGTAAACATATCAAACATTCCCAGCACACCGCCGCCGTTTTGGGCCATCAGGTGTGCCATCACATTGGCGTCAACGCCCGGCACGGGAATGTAGGTGCCCAAGCGAAAGACGATCAGAGCCCCAAGCGTAAACCAGATGCGCTTCTTGAGCTCGGTGGCTTTACTAAAAGCGCCAAAGTTAAGGCCGGAAGCTAATTGTTCAGCAGCAGATACCATTTGGTTGCCTCACCCCAAGAAAAGAAATCTGCGCCACCCACGGAGATCAGTTTGCATCAATCACACCAATGACGGCAATACAGGGCAAAAGCTTCCTTCTAGTCTCTTTCTCAATGTAAATGCGACAAAGAAGACACCCCTCACCACCTCGCGAAGCCGCTATTGATCCTGGTTTACTGGGCCGCCTTCCCAACCAACGCCTTCACCGAGCCGCCAGCACGTTCGACAGCAGAAACAGCGCTTGCCGACGCACCCGAAACCTCAATCACAACTTTATAGTTCATTGCGCCACGCCCCAGCAAACGGACCCCAGAAAATTTTGACCCGCCACAAATGCCGGCGTCTCGGAGAGCCGTCTCGGTGATCAGTTTTCCCGCATCTACCTTACCCGCCTCGATCATAGCACTAAGTCTGCCAATATTGAGCGCCGCATAAACCTTGCGGTTTACATTGGTAAACCCGCGCTTCGGTAGCCGACGGTAGATTGGCAATTGACCACCTTCAAATCCATTCAAGGACACGCCTTCACGTGCTTTCTGGCCTTTGACCCCCTTCCCCGACGTCTTACCTTTACCGGAGCCAATCCCACGACCGCGCCGCTTAAACTTCCGTCGCGCACCAGGATTATCGCGTAATTCATTGAGATTCATCTACGCCAACTCCTCCACTTTCAGGAGATGCGCGACTTTTCGGACGCGCCCCATCGTCTCAGGTGTCGCCAACAACTCGCGCCGAGAATGCATGTGCTTAAGACCCAGACCAATCAGCGTTTCACGCTGGCTGTTCTTTCGACCGATTGCCGAGCCGACTTGTGTCACCACGATCCGTTTCATTTCAGGCATCGGCCTGAGCCTCCTTCTCGCGCTTCCCGAATAGGTCAGAGACCTTCTTGCCGCGTCGCGATGCGACGGAGCGCGGGCTTGCGCAATGCCCGAGTGCCGCAAAGGTTGCTTTCACCATGTTGTGCGGATTGCGACTGCCAAGCGACTTCGCCACGACATCGCCGATGCCAAGCGTTTCAAACACAGCACGCATAGGCCCGCCAGCAATAATGCCGGTCCCGGCTGGTGCCGAGCGCAACACAACATGCCCAGCACCAAAGCTTCCTTCGACATCGTGATGCAGCGTCCGCCCCTCGCGCATCGGCACGCGGATCATTCCGCGCTTAGCGCGCTCTGTTGCCTTTCGAATTGCTTCCGGAACCTCTTTAGCCTTGCCCGCCCCGTAACCAACTCTACCCTTCTGATCTCCAACAACGACGAGAGCCGCGAACGCAAAGCGTCGACCTCCCTTCACGACCTTGGCGACGCGATTAATTGTGACCAGCTTGTCAATAAGC
>JAJZBH010000082.1 GCA_021799015.1 Pseudomonadota bacterium | reverse complement strand
AACAGCCGGAACGCCCGGCCATCCTCCAGGCGATCAGCCATAAAATCCATCGACCACACGACATTCGGCGCCTCGGGCACAGCCAGGGCGTCAGGCTTGTCCCTTTGCAACCGTTTGCGCGCGTCATGGTCGCAACACACGCGTGAACGGCGCGGCTACGACTCGCATCGGAGCGCGACGACTCCGCCAGGACAAATTGACTTTACAGTGGCCCGGTTTGAACCTGAATATGGTTGTCCTGTCCAAACCTTCGTACGAGCAACGGTGAAAAAATTCGGCACCGTGCACTGCGCCTTCAACAATTCCGGAATTCCACCGCCCACGAGGTCTCTCGCGGAGACACAGTAACGATAGGACAAGTGCAGATGTCACAACGCGTACTGATAACAGCCGGAGCGTCCGGCATCGGAAAGGAAATCGCCAGCGCGTATGCCGCGATCGGAGCCCTAGTCTGCGTGTGCGACATCAATGCGAAGGCGCTGGAATCGGCAGCCAGGGATGTTCCTGGCCTGAAGACTGTGACGCGTGTTGATCATCCATAGCGCGTCGCGACGAGCTTTTCCCGCATGATCAACAAAATTTGATCGCTTCCGGAGACAAACTTTGCAATTCCCGAGAGGCCGCAGCAGTAAAGACAGCATGAGAAACCAAAACCTCGTCACGAGGAATCGTCATGATCACACGGAGAACCTTCCTTTTCATGTCCACCTTGCCCGCCACGTTTGCTGTGCTGACCATGGATGGTCCGAGCGCCCGCGCGGAAACCATGACGTCCAAAAAAATGGCAGACTACCAATACCGGCCCCACGATGGACAGCGCTGTGCAGGCTGTTGCATGTTTGTGCCTGGTCCTCCGAGCCGCTGTACCATGATCGCCGGCGCGATAGACCCGAATGGCTGGTGCAAATACTGGAAGGCCGGCCCTGCCGACACGTGTAGCTAAAGATTATCGCGGAAGATCTAACCCTGTACCGGTCGTGTGCCCGAGCGCGCAAAGGCTGGCGCAGCGTTCTGCCGTCTCCGCTTCTTGACCGACACGAATTGCAGAGCCGCGGCGCGAAGCCTGGGTCGCCCAATGTTAACGGCAGTGCTGGCAAAAGCATCCGGGACATGGAGTGCGCCGGGTTCCAAGCCGCACGCTAACTACGAACGTCTCACTGCAGTCCCCGTGACCGCGCAATCCCGGCACAAGGGAAGCGGGACCTGAGGCTCTGGCATCCGACGCTCTAACATAGGGATTGTTGTAATCGGTGCCCGCCTGCCGAGGTCCGCGCCATGGCACGGGCTCCGAATCTCGATCGGTTTATGCTGCGAAGGTGAAGCGCTTGCCGACCGAACCGGGAATAACGACCCTCTCGCCATAGGCCGCCACGAGCGCGTTCAGCGCCCGCCAGCCTGTGCAATGAGACGGAATGATATGGTCGAGACCGAATCCACCGAGATCGCGCACCGTCTCAGGAATGATGGCCTCGTTATCGCCGGACAAATGGAAGCCGCCTATCACCGCGTGCAGCCTTTCGTCCGGGAAGGTTTCCCGAGCGGCATGCAGCACGTTGACGATACCGGCGTGCGAGCAGGCCGAGAACACCACCAGGCCCTTGCCACGCACGTTCACGGCCAGAAACCGCTCGTCCAGCACCAGGGGGTCCGGTACCCAGCGTCCATCCGGTCCGCGACGCACCTGCCGTGCCAAGCCGCGCTCATAGGACGTTCTGCGGGGAATCTCGCCACTGAGGTAGAACGCGCCCTCGAGCAGATACCGAGGTTCAGTGGTAACCATGGGCACAGCACCGTGCGCGGCCAGCGTCTCTGGTGTGGGGATGAAATCCATCGGGAATACGCCGCCGTCGCGCTCGCGCGTTCCCCGCTCGGCGAACATGCCAGGATGCAGGTAGCAGGGCACGCCATCGCTGTGCCGACCGGTCGCAATGCGGTCAAACACGGCCAGCAGGCCGCCAGCATGATCCCAATGTCCATGTGACAGGACCACCGCCTCGATGGCGGCGAAATCAATGGCCAGCCTGTCCCCGTTGTGCGCCACGGCCTCCGCTGCCGGACCGGCATCGAACAGCACGCTGCGCGTGCCGCCCTCGCCATGCACGGTCAATATCAACGACAGGCCGTGAATGGCACAGCATAATTGTGCGCCCACGGCACGCCGCATGCTGGCTTGGCGCAGCCCCCTCTGTTCGGTCGTAACGAATCCGGGCACTGAAGAATAGGAATCCGTAACGTTGTCGACCAGGATCAGCACTTCGAGTCGTTCGGCGGCCAGGAGGGTGCTCATGCGTTTTACTCCGTGGAACGACGCAGCTTACAGTGTCGACGTGCGGGCAGCAAGCACACTCCAACGGGAATGGCAGTTCAATGCGAAACCTTTGGCCGATGTTATAACATAACGAAAAAAAATGACCGGAACAGGCAAAAGACAAATACGGAAACGGAATAGACTATCGGGGCCATGACATGCCGACGAAAACAAAAATGTCTGGACGTTTGCGGCCATTTTAATATGGCGCGAGACGCTTCTATTACGTCAGGTGCGTTTTTCATTCTCTCGTCTATGGTCGTTGTGCCGCGCTTTCGGATGGGCGATTTGCGTTATTCGTGGCACTCGTTTTCCGACGTCGCGAGTCAAACCTGCTTGCATGGGAGGCCACCGCGGAGCCCTGGCTGATATGCGTGTCGACGTCGGAGCTCGACCATGGTCCAGGGTGCCGCCGCCGATCGGTGGGCGCCGAACAGCGACATTCGGTTTGACCAAAATGCGGTCACGGCCATTCACAAACACAAAAGCCCTTCACACGGCCGGAAAGGTGGCAATTACTCACGGGCGCCATTGCGTTGGGCGCATCAATTTTGGGCATTTGCAAAAAGTGGTGCAATTCAACCATGTTTTGCATGGGGGAAAACGATTGCTCGAGTGGTCGTTTTGCCGTCGTGTTCTCTTCGCGCGAATGATTGCTCTTCCGTTTTGGATGTCAGACCGCGAGAGCTTCTATCAGCATGGTGTCGAGCATGAACGAGCCGTCGGGCTCAATATCGAAATGCCGGGCCACATCTGCCGGCGCTGATCGCTGAAGTGCACGGATGACCCTTGCCTGACGGTCTGGCGTCCGCATGCGCCCGATCCAGGTTGGGAACTCCATGCGTAAGCGCCACGTGCGCGCGGCACGAACTGAAAAACGTGCACGGCTCAACGCCGCCAGCCACTCGGCCATTGTGTAGTCGCGCACATGCGAAGTGTCGCGAAGCAACTCAATCGCCTGAACATGGGTATCGAGCAGCGCCGGTCCTGGCGAGACGGCGTCGATAAATACCGCGGCGCTATCCGGCGCGAGGACGCGTCGCGCCTCCCGTAGCCCCGCGTCGAGGTCCTGCCAATGATGGGCAGAGTAGCGGCACCCAAGGAAATCAAAGGACCCGTCCTCGAATGGCAGAATTTCGGCCTGTCCGATATGCGTTGTGATGTTGGTCAGTCCCTTGTCCCGCGCCGTTGCGGCTACAGCCGAGAGCATGTCCGCCGACAGATCGGTCGCGGCCACGTTTTCGGCGTGACCGGCCATGCGATAGGCAACATGCCCCCCGCCTGATCCGAGATCGAGTGCACGTCGCGGCGCTTTTTCACGGACAATACCTTCAAGCAGGTCCAGGTCTTCGCCCGCGGCGTGGACCGCGCTCTTGACGTAGACATCCGCCCGCGGACCGAACTGGCTGACGACATTGTCCTGATGTGTTTTTGCCATGATCCATCCTCCAGGAAACATCATGCGCCAAAATTACGCTATTACAATGGACATGGTTATCCTGTTATAAAATGGCCTATGGACAAAAACGGGCAACGGCGCCTGCTGGGCGATTTTATTCGGGCTCACCGTGAACGGACGATGCCTCCGGTGTCCACAGGCCGTCGACGCACGCCGGGATTGAGACGCGAGGAATTGGCGGCTCGCGCCGGGATTGGCACCACGTGGTGCGCCTGGATCGAGCAGGGCCGGGACGTCAACGCCTCACCACACGCACTCGCACGGCTTGCGACTGCGTTGGCGCTGACCCGCGCGGAACGTGCGTATCTGTTCGAGCTGGCCGGCCGACGGGACCCGCACGCGCCGCCGGATGACATCGTCCTGGATGCACCGGTTTCGATCCGGGTGGTGGTTCGATCGATTTCGCAGCCGGCTTACGGGCTGGATGGTGCCTGGAATGCCAGTTGCTGGAACCCCGCCGCCGAGCGCCTGTTCGTTGGCTGGCTCGGTCAAGGTCAGCAGAAAAACCTGCTGCGATACATGTTCACCACGCCCGTGGCACGAACGCTGGTGCCCGACTGGAGCGACCGATCCAAAAGACTTCTCGCGGAATTCCGCACGGACTATGGCCGCCGGCTTGACGATCCGCGCGCGAGCGCGATTGTGGAGCAGCTGCGTGCCGAGAGCACTTTTTTCGCCATGGCGTGGGACGCGCAGGAAGTGGCCCATCGCGAAGGAGGCTTGCGCATCTTTGACCATCCGGTGGCCGGGCGCCTGAGCTTCACGCAAGTCACATTCACACCAGCGGATCGCCCAGACCATAAGCTTGTCGTGTTGGACCCCGCGGGAACTGCCGATGCTGCGCCCACAGCAGGAACCGGAAGATTTTGAGTCGAATTGATGCCGCGCATGCGCGGCATCAGGGTGACTGGGCTCCCGACCGGCGGGCCGTCCGAAGACCGCCAGTTGAGACAAGCCCTACTCAAGCTCGAGGACCAATAGCCTGGCTCTGAGCGTTGACAAACATTTTATATTTCCATAATTATAAAACTATGGACAAGCATGAAGCCGTCGCCGCCCTGGCCGCCCTGGCGCAAGATACGCGACTCGACATCTTTCGTCTGCTTATCCAGACCGGGCCGGAGGGCATGCCGGCAGGCCAGATCGCCGAGCGGCTCGATCTCCCCGCAACAACGCTTTCGTTCCACCTGAACCACCTCCGTCATGCCGGGCTTGTCGGCTTCCGTCGGGAGAGCCGGATGCTGATTTATGCCGCCGCGTATGGCGCGATGAACGAGTTGCTTGCCTACCTTACCGAGAACTGCTGCCGCGGAGATGCCTCGGGCTGCGACGCTCGCGCGCGCGTACCAGCGTCCTCTTCATCGTTTCTCACGACCAGCCAAAGGAGAAGCTGACCATGAGGCACCAGCGCGCACACGCCGTACCGGATGACGCCACATGACTAGCCGGATCTACAATGTCCTTTTCGTTTGCACCGGCAACAGCGCGCGCTCGATCCTGGCAGAGGGCATTCTCCGCAAGGATGGCATGGGCCGTTTCGCGGCTTTTTCTGCCGGTAGTTACCCGAAGACACAAGTGAATCCGCTCGCCCTCAGGGTACTGGAAGACTACGGCTATCCGGTCGAGGGTTTGCTCTCGAAGAGCTGGGATGAATTTGCCGCTCCCGGTGCGCCCACGATGGACTTCGTATTCACCGTTTGTGACGACGCCGCCGGTGAAGTCTGCCCGGTCTGGCCGGGTCAGCCGATAACCGCGCACTGGGGCATCGCGGATCCCGCTGCGGTCGCGGGCACTGCCATCGAAAAAGAGCGCGCCTTCGTCGACGCGTTCAAATATCTCCGCAATCGCATCAGTCTTTTCCTCAGCCTGCCGCTTGTCAGCGTCGACAAGCTGGCGCTGGGCACAAGGCTCCGCGAGATCGGCCGCATCGAGGGTGCGACCGCCATGAGCGGACAAGGACACTAACCCGCCGCATTTCAGGCACCAGACAAGAGGCCACCGTGACGACAACCACCATCGACCACAATGCTGCCCCCGGCACATCGCGCGATTGGCGCTGGTTAACCCGAAAAAGCAGCGAGGAGCCGCAGATTGTTAACCGTTTCAAGACGGCCTTCGGCTTGAAACGTTGCCGCTTGTCGGAGGCCGGGCCGGGCATCCTTTCCCAACCCCGGCGCAGCAGCTCCGCAAACCAGGCTGGAAACCCTGCCATGGATCCAGTCGGAATGCCCATCCGGGGAGCGGCGAAATGAGCGATCTTGCCGTCTGTACCGGCCCAAAGAAGCCGTCTATGGGGTTTTTCGAGCGCTTCCTGACCCTCTGGGTCGTGCTCTGCATTCTGGCCGGCATCGTGCTCGGTCAGGCTGTGTCGCCAGTGTTTCAGGCGCTCGGGGCTGCGACCGTCGCCCACGTCAACCTGCCGATCGCGATGCTGATCTGGCTGATGATCGTACCGATGCTGTTGAAGATAGATCCCTCAGCGCTCGGCGAGGTGCGCCAGCACTGGCGCGGCATCGCGACGACGGTCAGCGTCAATTGGCTGGTCAAGCCGTTCTCCATGGCACTCCTCGGCATGCTGTTTATCGGCCACCTCTTCCGCCCGCTGCTGCCGGCCAATCAGATCGATGCCTACATCGCCGGGCTCATCCTGCTGGCGGCCGCGCCCTGCACGGCGATGGTGTTTGTGTGGTCCAACCTCGTCGACGGCGAACCGCATTTTACCTTGTCACAGGTCGCGTTGAACGACACGATCATGATCGTCGCCTTCGCGCCGATCGTTGCCCTTTTGCTTGGGCTGTCCTCCATCACGGTACCCTGGAACACGCTGGTTCTCTCCGTCGCGCTCTACATTGTGGTGCCGGTGATCGCGGCACAACTCTGGCGGCGGACCGTCATCCGGCGCGGTGGCCAGGCGGCTCTCGCACGCACGCTCCGCGCCCTCAACCCTATCTCGCTCTCGGCTCTGCTGCTGACTCTGGTTCTGCTGTTCGGCCTTCAGGGCCCCGAGATTATGGGTCATCCGATCGTCATCGTCTTGCTCGCGATTCCGATCGTGATCCAGGTCTATTTCAATGCTGGCCTTGCCTACTGGCTGAACCGCCAGCTTGCCGTTCCGTGGTGTATCGCGGGCCCCTCGGCTCTGATCGGCGCAAGCAATTTCTTCGAGCTTGCGGTCGCGACAGCGATTGCCTTGTTCGGCTTCCAATCCGGCGCCGCGCTTTCGACGGTCGTCGGCGTATTGGTCGAGGTGCCCGTAATGCTCTCGGTCGTGCAAATCGTGCGGCGTACGCGCACCTGGTACGAACACGGCCAACCGGCGGCGTGACGTCGTCGCGCGCCGGCTTGTAGACCCCGCCTGACACTCTCGCCTTCGCAAGGGCGGCGAGCGCCGTGACAGGACTCGCGTATCGAATGCTTGGCTCACTCACCGACGCCGAGGACGATGGCTCATTTGACACGTTGGAGGTCGAACATCATGACGGCGTGAGCGTCATGCTCTATCCGATACGTAACCCGGGAAAACTTCGGCACGCGCAGTTTCGAGGGGGGGGGTGTTGCGGTCGCGTCCGAAAAAGGAGGATGGTTTGTCGTACGAAAGAAGTCCTGCAGTTGTTGCGGAACATGCAGCTCCGCGGGCGAGACCGAGCAATTACCCCGAACCTTTCGCGTCTCGGATGGCAGGGCGCGTAAAGCACCCGCTTGGCGACCTCTTTGGCGTGAGAAATTTTGGGGTGAATCTCACGAGGCTTCTTCCGGACGCTGTTTCCGCGCTTCATCATCGGCACTCTCGGCAGGACGAATTTGTCTACGTTCTTCAAGGAGAGCCAACGCTTGTGACGGACGAAGGAGAGGTCCAGCTCAAGCCGGGCATGGCCGCGGGCTTTCCGGCCAACGGCACGGCGCATCACCTCGTGAACCGCACCAACAAAGATTGTGTCATCCTGGAAATCGGCGACCGGATGAAAGGCGACAGCGTCTCCTACCCCCAGGATGACATCATGGCAGTTACGGGCGCGGATGGCGCGTGGTCATTCGCTCACAAGGATGGAACACCCTATTAACCCCGGACGTTCGCAACCCGGCTCTCGGCTGGCTGCGCGAGCGTCAAGAAAATCTTCGCAGACTGTCGGTGCCACCGAAAACACAGCGCAATGACAGGGGGGCAGTTCTTCAGTTCGTCCAGGGTGTCAGATCCTCAGTTCGCTTGACATTCATGTCCGGCCTGTGCCGTGGCCCGGCTGCTGACCGGGCCGACGGGCGAGGGGCTGTTTCGCGTTTTCAGCGGCGGCCAAAGGTGTCCTCGAGCATGAAGGGGATGGCAAGGAGCACCGGCAGGCAGATTACGCAGCACAGGACGAGGGCAACGACGATGAGCACCAGGAGAGAGTCGAACAGGAAGGCGAGGACGGCGCCGATGGTGTTGCCCCACTGCCTGAGACGGGCACGGTTTTGTTCTTCTTTCCGGCGTCGGTGCTCGATTTTCCGGCGGTGGCGCTCGATGCGGTCCTGTTCGAGGCGCGACCGCCGGTCCTCGTCAGCCTCGAACTCGCGGAGCCTTTGCCGCCAGGCTTCGTAGGCCGCGATCTCGCGCCGGAGCTGGCGTTCGACATTGGCCCTGGTGCCGGTCACGGTCCAGGATCCCTCCTTGAGGCGGAAGTGGAACCTCGCGACCTGGTCGGGCGGCTGGTCCCGGTCCTCGCAGGCGGATAGCCTGGCAAGAAAGGCCTTGCGCTGGCGATACCCTGCCTCGGGAAAAGGAGCGGTACCGATTCTGGCCTTGCGGCGGCGGGTTCCGTAGCCTTCGATCCACTGGAATGGGGTCATGATGGGTCTCTCCGGGTAAGGGGTGCTTGGGGGTACGGACGGTCGGGGCGTGGAGGTGAGCTCCCGCCTTGGGGATCAGCGCGAAAGTTCGGCCATGAGGTCGGCAAAGCTGGGAGGGCGCCCGGCCTTGCGGCTCCGCCTCCGGATGCCGCGCGCCCAGTGCTCGACGTCGGCACCGGTGGCGCCGCGGCGGATGGCTTCGAGTGCGGCCTGGTCGCGCTCCGTCTCCGTCAGCCAGGTGCCGGCATAGTGGCTGAGCAGGGCACGGATCGCCTCGAAGTTGGGCAGGGGGACGTGGATGATGCGTTCAAGCCGTCCGGGGCGGAGCAGGGCGGGATCGACGTCCTCGATCCTGTTGGTGGCGCCGATGACGATGATGCCCTCGCGCCCGATCGTGCCATCGAGTTCCTGGAGCAGCCCGGTGATGACGCCGGTCATGTAGGAGGAGTTGCGGTCACGCCGGGCGGTCCTGCTCCAGAAGGCATCGATCTCGTCGAGGAAGAGCAGGCAGGGCACATCGGCACGCGCGCGCGTGAAGGTGGCGCGCATGGCCTGGAGAACGTCGCTCAGGTTCCCGGTCCTTTGCCACTCGGCGTAGCTGGCAACGACCAGGGGGATACCGGCCTCTTTTGCGATGAGACTTGCGAGCCGTGTCTTGCCGGTGCCTGGAGGGCCGGCGAAGACGCAGCCGTGATCGATATCCCCGTAGCCGATGTCGCCGCGGCGGAAGGCCTCGAGGTCGGCTATGAGGTCGAGACCCCAGTTGCGGGCCTCGTCCATGCCGCACACGGCTTCCAGCCGCCCGGGAAAGCAGGGCGAGGGGGAACGGGCTGCCGGTCTCAACCCATGGCCTTGTGCCGAAATCCAGCCGATGCGGCGCAGATAGGCATCGGCTGCCTGGTATGGCCGCCAGGCGAGGTCGAGGACATCCGGGTCGAGGGGTGGCCCGTCGGCGCCCAGGGTAAAGGATTGGCCGGGATGAAGGGTGGTGACGAGGTGCCGGAGCACGGGCAGGGGGTGGAGGCGGACCTCGTGGTGATGATCGACGGCCTGGCGCAGGGCCGGCGGGAGCTCGGCAAGGGAGGTGGCGAGACAAACGAGGCGATGCCCGTTCCAGAGGATTGCCGCGGCCTGGTGGCAGTGGGTGGTCTCGTCATCAAAGGCGATGGGGTCCTCGCCACCTACGGTGCGTGGCCTGGTCTCCCTGTCCTCGGAAAACAGGGAGCCTGACCGCACCATGTCATGCCGGCAGGTGATGACGATGGCCTCCTCACCGGTGGTCGTTGTTGTGAACAGGCCGGGGCCACCGGCGCGGTAAGGGACCGCGCAGTTGATGGCGCAGCCGACAGGGGGCTTTATGACCTCGTGCAGTGTCCTCGCGAGGGCGACGAGCCAGGCGGTGCTGGTGGCGGTGAGAACCGTGATCCCAAAAGGGATCGCGGCGGCGAAGACGTCGTTGCATTCGGGATCCGCGCCGAAGATGGTTGCGAGTACGGAGCGGCAGACGATCCGGGAGGGGCGGTGTGGTGAGGATGGCCGTATTACCGGTTCATCGGGTGTGTCGGTACAGCCACTCCCGGCTCCCGTGTGCCCGACCGCCGGGCCTGCGTCGGCGAGCGGTCCGTCGAAGGCAAAAGGATCATGCTCGCCAACGCAGGTGTCTGTCTTGCGTGCCGCGGCGCTGAACGGGGAAAGGACATCGTCGCTGTTCCCATGGTGCGTGTGTTCGCCGCAGCGCCCTTCGGGCGCCTGTCTCTTGCCCCGGGCCATCAGACGGTGCTCCCGTCATGCCGGGCGATGAAGCGGTCTGTACGATCAAAAAACATGCGGGCCTCGGTCTTGTTGATGCCCCAAAGGCTCCAACAATTCCGGTCAACGCCGCAAACCGCACATCGGCGGCAAAAAGTTCGGGCCGTGGTGACGCACCCCGGGCGAACGCTCGCGCGGCCCATCGGCTCCTGGGCTGCTCCCGGACGCCGGGGCAAGACCCGTCAGGGCCCATGCCTGCCGGCGTTTGGTGCCATAAAGGAAACTCTGAATAAGTCCTATACGGCGTGGGTTCAAATATGATTCACTGCTTCCCGGAGGATCCTTGGGATGCAGCGCAGTTTTGCTGAGTATGACGGCTTTCGAAAGCAGCGGAAAATCACGTGGCGGGAGGCGTTTCTGGCGGAGATGGAACGCGTGGTGCCCTGGCGCCGGCTCGA
>JAJZBH010000081.1 GCA_021799015.1 Pseudomonadota bacterium | reverse complement strand
ACGCCTCGCCAAGGATTGGGAAG
Source organism: Pseudomonadota bacterium (assembly GCA_021799015.1). Classification (GTDB taxonomy): domain Bacteria; phylum Pseudomonadota; class Alphaproteobacteria; order Acetobacterales; family Acetobacteraceae; genus Acidiphilium. The sequence goes on along the minus strand of JAJZBH010000081.1, from coordinate 10,942 downwards.
CCACCATTGCTTCGTCAGAAGCCTGGCTGCTCATCGCGTCCATCCGTCGGACCGTCAGACTCGTCGCGCGCGCATGAAAACATGAGATTTAATTACGAGTCAGACTCAAAGGGGAGATAGCCCGCAAGTTGATCGGTCAGGGCGATTCTTAAGGCAGTTTTCGACGTTTTTTTTTCTTGGAAACGTCCGGAACAGCTGGGTAGGGCGAATCGTCGCTCCGCGAGTTTTTTTCGTCATTAAGGTATTCAATCTTAGCGGTGTCCGCGTGCTGCATCCATGATTTTATACCTGCGTGCGCGGCAAACCGGCGACAAGCCGCTTTAAGCGCGTTGCTTCTATTAGCTGCGCGTATGTCAATTATGCGTTGGCATGCCTCGATTTCGTGGCCAATGCTATTTGCTAGCCGTTTGAAGAAACTCACGCGATAAAGCGACATCGTACTTATCCTTTTTTGTGAGATTATCGGAAGCTGTCGACGGCTGCATTGATTCAGCGCAAATACTCCGGGAAAGCGGGAATTTTGGGGAGCTATTGGGCAACACCTTCGAAATGGAGGTGGACAAAAGATCAAGTATGTCGTCGAATTGATCTGTCGTCTGAAAACTGAGCCATTGGAAATCAGAGTTTTCCACTTACGTTTCCTTGGTCGGAGAAGTGGAAGGCGATGGAGACACCGTAATTTTTGAGCGCACAAGGCGTTCGTATCGAAGCAAGTGGTGGGAGACGGCCAGCAGCGGATATATCGTCCGGTACCTAGAACGAGTTTACCCTTGATTCTGGCAGCGCACCTTGCCCACAACCTCTGTCGTCCGCGGGTTGTTTGTGCGCGTGGGGCATGCGCCACTCGCAAAGTAGACCGGACAGAGGGTTCATCCGTTTCCTTAGTGTAGGCTCAGGCAACAGACAGAGCAAGCGATCTTTCATGTGGACAGAATCTTGGGCGACCCCAACAGAAAACGGCGTGTTTTTCTCTGGAACGACGTGAGGCATCCGGATACTTTCTCGTCTTGGAGTGGCTTCAGTTTCGGGGAGGTGACGGATGAGCGCATCTAAGTTCCGCGTGTGGCCTGGCCGACCCTACCCCTTGGGTGCGACTTGGGACGGCTCTGGAACCAACTTCGCAATATTCACAGCCCATGCCGAGAAGGTGGAACTCTGCATCTTTGATAGCGCTGGGCAAGTGGAGACCGCTCGCCTCGTACTCCCGGAGTACACTCACGAGATCTGGCACGGCTATTTCCCCGATGTTCGGCCTGGTGCTGTATATGGCTACCGCGTCTACGGGCCTTACGAGCCGAGAGCTGGCCACCGCTTTAACCACCATAAGCTGCTGATCGACCCATACGCCAAGGCGCTTGTCGGTGAGCTCCGATGGGACGACGCGCTGTTTGGCTATAAAGTGGGGGACAGGGCGGGCGATGAGAGCTTCGACAAGCGCGACAGCGCGCCCTTCATGCCGAAATGCCGCGTGGTTGATCCAGCTTTCACCTGGGGTCGGCGCCTGGAGGCACGGCCTTGGCACGAGACCATAATCTACGAACTGCACGTACGTGGGTTCACCATGCTTCATCCCGACGTGGGCAACTCGGTGCGGGGCACATTCGCAGGGCTAGCCACGGCGCAAGTAGTTTCCTACCTCCGGGAACTCGGAGTCACGGCGGTCGAGCTCCTACCGATCCATGCCTTCGTAGATGACCGTCGTCTGATTGAGCGTGGACTCAGGAACTACTGGGGATACAACACCATCGGTTTCTTTGCGCCTCATCCTGCCTACCTTGGTGCGGGTGACCTCGGGGATTTCAAGGCTTTCGTGCAGCAGATGCACGATGCTGGGATCGAGATCATTCTTGATGTCGTCTACAACCACACAGCTGAAGGCAACTACCAGGGGCCGACCTTGTCGTTCCGTGGCGTTGACAACAAGTCATACTACTACCTCATGGAGGGAGATGAACGATATTATAACGACTTTACAGGAACCGGGAACGCCCTCGAGTTACGCCATCCCTACGTGCTGCGCATGGTGATGGACTCCTTGCGCTACTGGGTCGAGGAGATGGGCGTCGACGGTTTCCGATTCGATCTCGCAACTACACTTGCGCGGGTCGACGGGGCGTACAGCGAACACTCCAGCTTTCTTGACGCCGTGGCGCAGGACCCGGTTTTGTCGGCAGTCAAGCTTATTGCTGAGCCATGGGATACTGGACCTGACGGTTACCAAGTTGGCCGTTTTCCGCCGGGCTGGGCAGAATGGAACGACAAGTACCGTGACACCGTTCGAGCGTTCTGGAAGGGGGACGAGGGCAAACTGCCGGAGCTTGCCTCGCGTTTGTCAGCTTCTTCCGATATTTACGATCACCGCGGGCAGAGGACGTGGGCCAGTATCAACTTCGTGACCGCCCACGACGGCTTCACTCTTTGCGATCTCGTCTCATACAACGAAAAACACAACGATAGGAATAACGAAGACAACCGCGACGGCAGTGACGATAACAAAAGCTGGAACTGCGGCGTCGAGGGGCCAACGGACGATCCGGACGTCCGGCGTTTGCGGAGGCAGCAGATGCAGAATTTTCTGGCCACGCTCTTGCTTTCCCAAGGGGTGCCGATGCTGCTCGCGGGCGATGAGCTTGGTCGCAGCCAAGGCGGCAATAATAACGCTTATTGTCAAGATAACGAGATTGGCTGGCTTAACTGGGACAAAACTGACAAAGAGGGTGAGGCACTGCTTGAGTTCACCAGGCAACTGGTTGCGTTGCGTCGTAAGCACATCGTGTTTCACCGAAATCGCTTTTTTCGCGGTGAGGTTATCCCCGGGACTGAGGTCAAAGACGTGGTCTGGCTTCGCCCTGACAACGCCGAAATGACTGATTCGGATTGGAGCGATGCCAGCGCCAAGGCATTGGGAGTGCGCCTGTCAGGCGAGGCCGGGCTCTTGCACCTGACCGACCATGGTGAGCAGGAGCCGGACGATACGTTCCTGATCTTCCTGAACGCCGCCCACGAGGATGTACTTTTTCACTTGGCTGAAACGTCCCCAGGAGCGCTTTGGCGCCTCCTCATAGACACAAGCAATGAAGGTGCAGAGTCGAGCCACAATGGGCTAGAAGCTGGAACGGAAATAACGGTGAAAGCCCGTTCGTTGCAGGTCTTCGTAATGGAACAACGCTCGGCTTCTTAACGCCGAGTGCTTGATTCCCGACTTCAGGAAAATCGGTCATAAATTTTCGAAATCCCCTGCAGCACGAAAGGCTTCGGTCTCGTCGTCGAGGTCATTCAGCCGTTTCATGTGGTCGTTAATGTCAAGAAGACTACAGTGACCGTAGTGTGGTTCTCGGATGAACGCCAATGCCAAGGCGGCACGGGACATCAGACAGCGCTGTACGCCGTCTATCGGTTCTGGTTTCCGGTGCAAGGCATCAATCCTCTCGGAACTAGTGCGCCAGTTCCAAGGGCGAAGCGTGCTCTGCACTCAGACCAGTGGGAAGGGCTCCACCGTCGGCTCACGATTCTCCATCCGTACTTCGGGGGGAACACGTAACGCAGCCCGGGTGTCGAAGACACAGCAGCCACCAGCTTTGGTAGGCCATTTAGCTATCTCGATAGTTCCACTCTGCACGAGCTGCGTGCCGAGATGGTTCGGTCGGCTCGGTCCCGAATCGGCTGGGTGCCCGGACAGACAGGGTAAATTCTTGCCTGTTTCCCACGCAGGGAAATTCGGTCATCAGAGTCTGACTCCTAGAACTCCTGGAGAAATCCAGGTTTTTTGTGTCTGTGTGCAGCCAACACAAAGGCATGACACCACGAAGGTGTGAAGCCCGAATGTCGCTTATCGGGGTATAGATGGAGGGACCTACTACGGCTGCGCAAATGCGTCTCACTAAAGGCTCCGGAGTTGTCCGGAGCCGTTTTATGAGCTCGGGCCACAAATGACGTCCACCACATTTCTATGTGCGGCGGACTGGCTAGGCGCGCCCAGGGTGCGGCTGTCACACATTTTTTTGCACTTCTTCGACGTCCGATGAAGCGCAGAAAATCTTGAAAAACACTAAGATATTACCATGACTTTACAAAGTCGCTCTAAAATTTGGAGGGCAAAACCAAGATGATGAAGCGTCGAGTCCTCGTGCGTTCCGCAATGGTTGTCATGGCAGTCCTGATGGCGACAGTAGTCGACAGTGCTCAAGCGAAGCCAACGATCTCAAAGAAGTTGGCGGACTATCAATACTATCCGTATCACGGAGCGCGGTGCTCAAGTTGTTGCATGTTTATCCCCGGCTCTCCGGATCGCTGCACAATGATTGAGGGTCTCATCGACCCGAACGGTTGGTGCAAATACTATAAGCAAGGTTCTGCCGATACATGTAGTTGATCACGAGCTGGATCCGTTTCTCTGTTCGGTGGCAACAAAAAGCCTCGTGCTCCTGAGACAGTTACCATCTTGTGCCCTAAAATGCCGAACTTGAATGTGGGAGTACGCGCAGACGTCTTTGTATGTCTGGACCCAAATTATTTCGAATGTTATGAAAATTTCTTCACCTAAATCAATCAGTTGAAGAAATGACTGGCGGAGAGGGTGGGATTCGAACCCACGGTACGCTTGCACGCACAACGGTTTTCGAGACCGCCCCGATCGACCGCTCTGGCACCTCTCCCCATGGCGGCGCTTATAGGTGGCTACCGTGACCGAAGCAACATAGGAAAGAGAGGCCTTTCTGCCATTTTATCGCAGACGAGGGAAAATCTGGGTTCAACGCACGTGGTTGAAATTCGATTTGATGTGCTCATCGTTGAGTTGCTTCAAAAATTTCATAGCGAGTGGCCACGCATCCTAGCGTTGGATTGGCGCGCTACTGCTAGGCCATCACGCTAAATCAATAAGGAATGGAAAATGCTGGGCTTGCGCTTTCAGTGCTGTCAAAGCTTTGTGCGAACTGTATTGCGCAGTTCTTAAGAAGGTTTGCCCGGCTGAAGGCGCGGCGCGACATGAGAGTGGTTTGAGGTGCCTCGTTTAGCCAACTGGTCAGATGAAAGTCTGCAAAGAACACTGGCAGCGCCGGTCGCGAAGACACCTGATTGATTTTTTTGCGCGAATAACGCGGGGCGAGTTTTCACTCACCATGCAGCCGGGTTCAAGTTGGTCTGGCAGAATGGAGGTAGCCATCTAGGAATGCTCCGCTTCCTGTATATTTAGGCAACCTAAACGCGCTGTCTGGACCAATGTTTGGGGTCTAAGGTGTGACGCTTCCAAAATACAACGATTCAATACCGCGTGAAAGGGCGTGAAAGGGTCGGAGCATAGAGCGTAGCTTACTTTACCAAAATGGGACCGATTTCACAGCAATTTTCCCGCGAGTACAGATGTCCCCTTAACGTTGCGTTCTGGACAACCTGTCGGACCCCAAAGGCAGCCTGTTTTGCGGCAGCGGCAGCAACATCGCCCCAATATGCATCGATATCGGTTGGCTTTAACAAATGCAACTGGGTTACCTTTCCGATGAATTGATGAGCACGGTTCCGGACAACCCAATCTAGCTCGACTAGTTCTTTGCGGCGCCCTTTGGGGGTTATCCTGACGTTGCCTGTCACGATGAAGTCAGCTTGTGTTTGCGTTCCGACAACAACAATTCCCAATGGCCCCAAGCTACGACGGAAATCAAGTGCCAGCGAATGATCCCCGTCGCCAGGCGCGCCTTTGACGCCACCCAACATTACGTGCGCCGGCCTGTTTTCCAACGATGCCGGGTTAGCTTCTTGCACTTTTGCATTGATCGATCGCAGCAGTTCTTCAAGCGGTTTGGACGATTCATCTGCGTTGGCACGGACCGTTGTCGTCTTTGCTTTAACCCATGCGACGTAGGGGGCAGCTGATCCGCGCACCACCCCGTATGTTCGATGGCCTGGACCTATGACTGAAAATTCCGGAATGACGAATGACCTATCAATGATCTCGCCTATACGCAGCTGCCAATCAGCCTTTGTGGCTTTTCCTGCCACGGCTGGTACGCCCTGCTTGACGAGATCGGCAGCGATGTCGTCAGCGTAACGTGTTGAGTCTTGTTTCGTCAGCAAGGCAAGGTGCGGTGATGGTATAATCAGAATTGGCGGCGGTGGAATCGACAGCATGCTACCCTCGCGGCCGGGCTTTCCCAGAAACGGCTGCGGTAGTGTCCCACACGACCCGAGAAAACACGGGATCAGTAACACCGTTAATCGAAGGGCAGCGAGCTTCACGAGCGCGCTCGAATCATTGAGATCTGCAATCCGCCTTTGCCCTCATTGCGTAGCATGCGACGCCGATGTGAGAAAAAGTCATTAACGCTAGCGTACGTGTCGAAAGGAAGCGTCGTAGCAGTGATTCCGCATGAAGCGAGACGGGCTGCGCAGTAATTTGGCAGGTCGAACCACCAGTGGGAAGAATCACGGCTCTGGATAAAAAATTTTTGACTGGAGTTGTCTTTGTGGAGCGCTGCTTCCCGGACATCATTGCCAACCTCATAGCTGGGCTGATGGATACATGGCCCGATAACTGCGGAGATTTCCTGCGCTCCCAGGCCACGCAATGCCACGACCGTCGCTTCAAGGATGCCACCGGTCGCGCCTCGCCATCCTGCATGGGCGGCTCCGACGATTTGCCCATGGCCATCGGCTAGAAGTACAGGTGCGCAGTCACCGGTGATAATGCTGAGAATAACATCGCTGCAGGCGGTAACCATGGCGTCAGCTGCCGGGGCTGCTCCATGCGGCCATGGTCTATCAACGATGATAACATCTGTACCGTGAACTTGTTTAAGCCCGAGCAGTTGCTCCGATGTCCCTCCCACGGCGGTGACCGCGCGTGCACGGTTTGTCATAACATCGGCGATGTTATCGCCCACAGTCCATCCGCAATTGAGACTTTCGTAATTCCCTGTCGAGACGCCACCTCTACGCGTGAAAAATGCGTGGGGGGCGACTAGCTCCCGTGCTTCGATCGTGGGGATGGCGGAGTAATGGCGGTTCATCCAGGGAAACCGGGTATTTGCCCAAGATGGGGTGAGGTAATTGCAAATGCTTTGAACAAGCCACCCATTGCTTCCGTGGCGGTGAGGCGCCGTGTGGCCGCGATTAGCTTTTGGGCCGCGTGGACCGTCGCATGGCGGCCTAGCTGTGCCGTTCGTTCATGAATCCCCATCGCCGAGAGGAATGCGCCTTGAGGTATGGGGCCCGAAACTGAGCAGCCAAAATGCCTGGCCGTTTTCGAAAGAGAATCGAAATCAACGTGAGCTGTAAGATCTGCACTTCCTGGGTCTAACAAAGGATCGGCGGTTCTGCCATGCCGGATTGCCTGGAGCGTTTCGCCAAGACCCGACTGAGTCGGACCGTAATCAAAGAATATTGCCGCCCCTACTTGCCGGATAAGACGGCGACTGACAAAGTTTGTGAAGGAATGCGCGGCCTCACCGAATTCCAAGATGGAACCGAGGGATGCATCTTTCAGGTCGATGTTTATAACATCAGGAGCCGGTAGTGATGCCTCGTCAATTAATTCCTCGTGCCAACGGGCTTTGGAAACATAGCGTTCCGCCCATCCTGGTGCCCGGCGGACAAACTGGCGGATCGGCAACACATCGAGAAACTCATTGCCGATCAGGAGCATTGGAATTTCCGGCAACGATATTGCATTCCAATGTAATACCGCTTGTGGGAAGCGCGTGCGGAGGATTGCTGATAACCGGGGGGACGTTTCCAAAAAATGGAGCTCCGATCTACAGAGCGTGTCAGGGGATAATTTTTTGAGCACGCGAAGGGCATCATCCATCAATGTACCCCGTCCAGGCCCTGCCTCGATAAGTGCAAAACGATCCGGTGCCCCCATCATCTGCAATACCATATGGCACCAGAGGCCGATCAGTTCGCCAAACACTTGTGATATCTCCGGAGCGGTCGTGAAGTCCGAAAAAGGATCATGCGTGGCGTAGTATGCCCTATTGGTCCGCGCCATGAACTGATCTAGCCGTTCAATCACGCAGGTTGCGATGCCTTCAAGCGCTCGAGACGCTGTGCTCGCCAGATCATTGCAGCACCGATAGCGATCATCGGGATCGACAGGAGTTGCCCCATAGTTAGCCCAAACATCAAGTAGCCCAGGAACCAGTCAGGTTGCCGGAAACATTCGGCGGTAGTGCGGGCGATGCCGTAGCCGAGTACGAAGGCACCTGCTAGATAGCCATGCTTGTTCCGGATACGCTCGCTGCGGGAAAGCCAGAACAGTATAACGAATAGAACAATTCCTTCTAAGGAGGCTTCGATGAGCTCCGAAGGATAGCGTGGTACATCCGAACCAGATTGCGGATAGATGATACGGAATGGGAACCATGATGGTGCTGGACGTCCCCACAATTCTCCGTTGATAAAATTCGCACACCTTCCAAGGAACAATCCGATTGGTACTGGGACGGCGACTCGGTCGGCAAACTGCCAAGGATCTAGCCTTTCCCGGTGACAAAAGATGAGGATTGCAACCGAAACACCGATCAGGCCTCCGTGAAAACTCATGCCTCCATCCCAAACGGCGTACGTTCGACTTAAATGATTAAGAAAGTAAACAGGCTGATAGAACAGAATGTACCCGATCCGACCTCCAAGAACGACGCCGAGCGTTGCCCAAGCAAGAAAGTCGTCAACTTGCTCAGGCGTGGCGATGGCCGGATGTTCGCGGACGAGACGGCGCATAAGGCGCCAGCCGACGATCAGGGCGGTGATATAGGCTAAAGCATAATAATGAATTGCGAACGGTCCAAACTTGACCAAGATCGGATCGAAATGCGGCCACATATAGGCGTTTTTTACTGAGTTTGTTGTCATCGATAGGGGTCCGTGCGCCGCAAAAAGCCGTTGATATACTGACTTACACCGTCCTCCAGTTCGGTAAAAGCACGTTTGTAGCCTGCTTGTCGTAACCGGTCGATTTTCGCTTGCGTGAATGATTGATATTGTCCAACCAGTCGTTTGGGCATCGGCACAAAGTCAATTTTTTCGGCAACACCAGCTGCGCTGCAGACTGAGCGAGCTAGATCCAAGTATGATCTCGCGTTTCCGGTTCCAACATTAAAAAGGCCGTTGGCTGTGGAACAGGTAAGGAGGAACAGTATCACATCGATGACGTCATCAATCCAAATGAAGTCTCGTTGTTGTGATCCATCTGCGATTCCTGCGCGGTCGGATTTGAACAATGTTGCGGGCTGCCCGGCCATGATCTCATCAAACTTAACCTTTACGACCGAAATCATGTGCCCTTTGTGGTACTCGTTCGGTCCGTAGACGTTAAAAAACTTCAGCCCGGCCCAATTCGGCGGTTCTCTTCCTGATTGGGCTTCGGCAAGGGCCCACAGATCGAAGGCATGTTTCGACCAGCCGTAGAGATTGAGGGGCTGGAGTTCGCGCAACCGAGAGAACGGGGCTGTATCGTCAAATCCACGTGTCCCGTCACCGTAAGTCGCAGCTGATGAAGCGTAAATGAATCGAACTTTGTGATCAACGCACCAAGACCACAGACGCTGGCTTAAGGCAACATTGTTGTGCCAGACAAGATCGCCATTTCGAGCGGTCGTTTCACTGATAGCACCCAGATGGACAATTGCCTTTAGCGGGGGCGACTCAGCGAGGAAGTCGGGCAAATCGTCAGGGCTGATGAGGCGCGTGGGGGAATGCCGGCGAAGGTTCCGCCATTTTTCGCCATCGCGCAAACGGTCGACGATTATCGTCTCTACTCCCTGCGTAGTGAGACATGCATGCAAATTTGAGCCGATGAAACCGGCGCCACCCGTGACCAAGATCATGAGGGCGCTTATAATGTCGTTGATCTTGTCCGTCATCTCCGTCTGGGAAGGAACTAAGCCATGGCTGAGCGTTCACGTTTTTTTGATGACATTGCTGGCGTCGCTGGTGGTGCACTGTCGGCGATGGGAGGATTGCGGGACGAAATCACGTCGCTCGTCAGGGCACGGACTGACGAGGCAATTCGCCGACTTAACCTTGTCCGTCGGGAGGAATTTGACGCAATGGCAGACATGTTGGCCCGTGCTAGAGACGAGCAGGAAGGTTTGGTCGCCCGTCTCGCTTCTCTTGAAGAACGCATCACTCTCATCGAAGCGGGAGGCGTCGGTGATCCTGGTGCCGTTCACGGCGACAGGACGCCGGACTAAAGGACATGAAACCCGGCATCACGCCCTGACAGCGTATGTGTCAAAATTTTAGCTGCATCTCAGGTACGCGCGAGGGAAGTCGCGTTATCGGGGTGGCATTGGCGACTTAGTCCATTCGGCCAAGAGATGTGGTAGTGTATTGGTTCTGACATCCTAGCCGCGGGTGACATGCCTCGGAAATAGGGATGGGTCCTTCGCCGGTCGGCGATGGAGCTCCTTCTACCGGATAGGGTGCCGAAAGCCCTTCGATCGCTAGGCGGGCCTTTAGGATAGGGAGTGTTCACAGTCATACGTTGGTGTGGCACCCGCACACCAAACTTGGGCAAACTAGATTGTTGCGGATCCCCGACGCATGGCTGCGGCTAATGCCCACATTACGCTTAGGCCGCACCATATACTTGACGAGGCGCGACGATCGCGATAGCCACCTGCATCCCACACAGTACCACGGTATTGTGGCGACTTTCCTTTTTTGATGGTTGAGTTGAATGGCCAATATAGCATCCGCCCAGAAGCGCATTCGCCAAACGGTTCGTAGAACCGCGCGGAACAAGGCACGACGTTCGAAGGTCCGCACTTTCGTTCGAAAGGTTGAGGAAGCGATTACTGCTGGCAACCAGGACGAAGCCCGAACGGCGCTTCGCGCCGCTCAACCCGAGTTGCAGCGGGCCGCTACCAAGGGCGTTCTGAATGCGAATGCCGTAGCGCGCAAGATTTCACGGCTGTCCGCTCAGGTTAAAAAGCTTGGAATTTAA
>JAJZBH010000080.1 GCA_021799015.1 Pseudomonadota bacterium | reverse complement strand
TCATGGCGTTGCCTTTCTCAGTGGATTCGACACCCCGAGCCTACAGGCTCAAGGCAGGCAACGCCGCTCCTCCTATTTCAACATTCCGCGGGACATCCCCGGAAAGCCGCAACAGAACGCCTACGTCGAGCGCTACAACCGGACAGTCTGGCACGAATGGCCGGATCCCTATATCCTTGAAACCATCGAGGACGCGCAGGCAATCGCCGCCGACTGGCTGCGGACTTCCAACAATGAATCCCCCAACGTGGGCATCGGCAGGTTCCCCCACCGCCAGAAGCTGAAAACGACCGCGCGAGTTCTACGATCGCACCTCGTTGAAGGGGACAGAATTACCGTGGACGGCGCACGCCTAATTAATGTTAGCGTCGATAACAACGCGCTCCCGAAAATGGCAGCCAACATTCCTATTCCTATACCCCGCGGAACGGACCTCCCCGCCCAAGTAGGCCATCCACCAAGCCGCGTATCATGAAATTAAGCCGCTCTTTTTTTTGACTTGAAAATAGTCCGAACACGATGAGGTATGAAAAAATACGCTTGACGAAGTAGATCCTCCACGCCGACGCAATGTAGCGCCGTCGCGCCAAAAAAATGCTATTTCTTACGGCATAATAATTCCGAATGGGGCTATGCAAAGAAATGGTCTTTCTAAATACGTTAAGTCGGCCGTTTCCGAGAGTATGCGACATAACATGGGCAAGGCTTTGATAGCTCTGGTAGCCGCAAGCTTTTGCTCGCAACCCCCATTCTATGTCAACGAGATCGATAAACAAGTTTTCTTCCATCAATCCGACCTCTTTAAGGGTCGAAACGGGAACGAGTGAGCCTGAAGCAATCACAAAATCGACACCTATCAGTTCATCTGTTTCGGAATTCACATCCTGCTTTTGGACTTTTCGACCATCAGCCTTCCAAATTGTGTTGATTTTTCCGTCAGGCCGATCACGATAAGCGCAACCAATAGCCCCCACCTTGAAACCGTGTTTTTCTAAGTCTTTACACTTATCATATAGGGCTGCAACCGCTCCCTCGGGCAGGAGTGTATCCTGGTCCATGAGAAGAACGTACTGCGCGCGCCGTGACTCGGCATATGTGATGCCTTGATTCTGTGCGTAAGCGATCCCTTTGTTTTCGGAAAGTTTTATCAATTTGTTTGGGGAATTCCCAATTCCAGATTCAATATGAGAAATATTTTCTGAGCCATTATCGACAACAATAATCCTGCCTACCTGTTCTTGTAAGCATAACATTACTTTTACTAATAACTCTAGGTTAGGATTATACGTAACTATTACAGCGTAGACTTCAGGTTTCATCGTACTTATACTGATGTTTTCATTGAAATTAACGTAATCTTCGGGAAGATATACGTGTATCTTTATCTGGCTTTGATGTCTACCGGATACTCGTGGGTTTAATTCGGAGCAGGAAGAATGCCGCGACCGCTAGTAATACTGGCGCGGCTAGCGTGGTGAAAGTAGCTCTGGACGCCTTCTGCGAAGCGGTCGTGTTGAGGGGGTAGGTGACCAGACGGGCCATCACATTGACAGGCTTGTGCTGCTTCGGCACCGCTCATGGCCACCACTGTGACGGTGATGCGGATGACGTAGGATGCAATCAAGTGCGCCTCGTGGGCGATGCCGTTCTGGCTATGCCGGAAGCTGACCAATCGAGGCCGGCATTCTGAACCGCAGGGATTCGCTCGACTTGCACGTCGACCGCGAGGCAGCCAGCTGGAACAACAAGGAACTCGTCCGCCGGTTCAGTTAGGCGCATCTGCGACGGAATGTGATCGCCGAGGATACAGATTTTCCAACACGGCGCGGCTCAAGCAGCCCTCGGTTCCACGAGCTTACTGATTGGGAACGCTGTAGTGAACTCACTTTCCAGCTCATCAGAAATCATTTTTCCCGATCGTCTCCGGCGCCACACCCAACTGTCCCTTGGCACCAGCCCACAAGGCTCTACTGACAACATTGAAAGCCCGCCAATTAAGCCTTCTCCACATTAGTAGAACACTGATCTGCCCGATCAGGCGGATTGCAGTTCCCATACGACGGCGCGGCGGGACATAAGATTGCCGTAAAAGGTGGACAGAATTTCGTACGTAGTAGAATGTGCGGAGATCAGATTGCCGTACGATCTGAGGCCGCCAACCCTGTTCTGGCTCCACGACAGGAGCGCCCCAGCGATGCGCCATTTCCACATCCAGAAGGCAGATGCTTTGGTAACCCTGACTCCAAGCCCGAAAGCCCCATTCGACGTCGATGCTGCCGATGACGTAGCCGGCCTGGAACGGCCCGACTACCACCCAAGCCGGGATTGACACCAGAGAGCCGGAAGTAGGCAGGAAGTCGACTGCCGCGATCTCTCGGGCGAGGAGCTTGTTGCGCCAGGAATATCTGATCGCCTTGTATCCCTCACCGGCCGGCACGCCCAGCCGCGGTCCCAAGGCGGCAAGCCGGTACCCCTCAATGCTAAGATACTGCCAGCGCTCCACAAGTTCGTCAATCAGGCCCAGCGTCGGTGCGCTGTCCTGATCAAACAGGGCTAGCGTCGGGAACCCTTCGTCTCGTGCAGCAGACATTACCGCATTTAGCCCAGCCCCGAGGCCGACGTTTCGGGCCGAGCGCAGCAGCCGGATATTGTCAACCTGCGCAAGAATTTGTTCGGTCTGTTCGTCCGGAGGACCGTTGAGGAACGCAAAAACACGGCGCCCGCCTCCGATACTGGACAGTAACGCCGATAGGTGGGAGTGGTCAGGGCGGAAAATAACTACCGCTGCAGGCGTTGGGCTACGTTCTGGCATATTGTCGTGTTACCTGTACCGGTGTGATTGAGGAGTTAGGGGGTGATGGGTGAAATGGCATCTTGCCCGTAGGGGAGTGTAATCTCGAATATTTGGGCGAGCTCGCGCAGTCGGAGCAGGAATCGGCAGGCCCCACTCTGGTCGGCGATGACGCGCAGCACCGGCAGATGGAATCCTACCGAGGCCATGGTGCGAGCGAAGTTTTTCCCCGTGATAAAAAAGGCGAGGATCAGGGTATCGGCTCTGGAGGCGGGAACGGCGGCCGTGCTGGCGCCGCAAAAAGCGCCGGTCGCGGGGCGAGGCACTCGAGGCGCCACCTCCTCCCGCGGCGCCATCGAAGACATAGTCGAGCGAGACGTGGGTGAGCGGAATAGAACGGCACGCCAAAATCGAATGGCGGGCAGCCGACATTCGTTCGAGCGCCGCGACGCGCGATTCGCACCTGGCTGTGAGGCTAGCCTCAGCCGCCTCATCATTGAGTGCCGCCCGCTCGAGCTGCGTCGGCCAAAGCTGGATACGGTGCGCCAAGACGTTATAGATGCAATGGGAGTCGTCACGTCCAATGACGCCGCTTCGGACATCCCGGCAAAGCCGCAGCTTGAACTGCGTCGGGTGGCGACGGATTGGACCGTGCGAGTTCATGAACCTTCTCCGTTCAAGGCCAAGAAAGCTGGTCAGTTTTTTCCGGTCCCGCAGTACTGTCCGAGGGAATCACTCCAAGCCCGCTCAAGACTTTCATCGAGATTTGATCTGCATCTTCTCGTAGAGTCGTGCAAACTTCCTACACTACCAAAGGAAACCGACTAACCTAGCCCACCCATCAAACTCATGAGGTGAGTGCGGCCCGCAACTTTACGGTCCGGATTTACTTTGTGACCGGCGCCAAATATCTGTAAATTGCCCTTCCACTAGCGGCGGTGTCCTTTCGAGATCCACTATCGGAGCAGCTCCCCTTTAATGACTCAAGCTAAGCCAGTTTCGGCACATCGAGCCCTTTCACTAACTCCTCGAACTGGTGCGACGGAAGATACTCCTCCAGGATAACCATGGGAGCCCCCTCCCGCCTAATGCGTCCCTGATCAAGCCAGATCAACCTATTGCACCATTCAGCCAAAATCGCCGCGGAATGGCTAGCGAGAATCAAAACATCCGCATGCCGGACCATGGACTCGATTCTGGCCTTGGCTTTCTCCATGAAGCTGGCATCACCAGCGAGGATCCATTCGTCCATCAGTAGAATCTCTGGCCGTGTGGCCGTTGCCATGGCGAACGCAAGCCGAATCACCATACCTGACGAATAATTACGTACTGGCAAATCAAGGAACTCTCCGAGTTCCGCGAAGTCCTCGACATCCGCCTCGAGACGAGCGATATCCGCTTTCGCCATCGCGTGGAAATACCCTCGGAGCCTGATATTCTCGCGCCCAGTCATATCCATGTTCATGCCTTGGTTAGGATCGAGTAGCGACGTCAATTTGCCTTCCATCGACAGGGAACCGTTGGTCGGCTGATAAATACCGGATAACGCACGCAGCAACGTCGTCTTGCCGGATCCGTTTGCCCCAATCAGACCTAGTCGCTCGCCTGAACGGAGTGTGAAACAAATATCACGGAGGGCCTGAACGACCGGACGACTGTTGCGATCGCGGCCAAAGCGCGATGCCGACTTTGAAAGAATTGTTTTCTTGAGCGATCGATTTTCGCTATGGTAAAGTGGAAAATCAACGGAAATATTGAAGGCAGTAAGATGCGTCATCGCTAAACCCAATATGCAATTCGCCCACGTGTCCGAGCAAAGCCGAACGCCGTGATTACAAATATGACTATTGAGACGATCAATGCTTTCAGAACCACATCAACAGGCACTGGCCGACCAAGCAGCGGCGCGCGCACAATCTCAAGCATGTAGTAGAAAGGATTGAATCGGATCAGAAGATCAGCCTTCGGGTGTGACTCCAGCACCTTAGCGTACCACATGATCGGTGTGATGAAGAAAACGACTTGGAGCAGGGCCATCACGATCTGGGGCACATCCCGGAATCTCGCACAAAACGCTCCCAAGAACAGGGACAATGCGTAGGCGTCCACCAGCCACAGCATGAGGGCCGGCACAGCCCAAAGCGCCTCCCATGAAACAGGAAGGCGCATGATCACGAACACACCAACAATCACGATTAGATTATGGGCCAGCACAATCGTGTTCCGTACGACACTCCGCAGCGCATGCACCGTAAAAGGCATCCGTGTTCCTCGAATCAGGGAATCTGCCTGGATAAAACAGTTACACCCATCGGTAATGAGCGTGTTCAGATAGTTCCAGAACACGATCGAGACCGTAATGTAAGGCAGATAATCATGTGTTTTTACATGAAATAGATACGAATACAGGATGCCCATCGATGCGATCATGATCGCGGTCGAAAGGGTAAGCCAAAACGGACCTAGAGCTGAGCCGCGGTACCGGAGCTTGATATCCGAAAGCCCCAGAATCCACGACAGGCGCCAAAGCCTGATGCCATCCCGCACGTCGGTAAAAGCAAGCTGGAAGCGTTGGGTCCACCCCCGATCCGCCGAGAGCGTGAAGTGCGACTGCGTACGAAAAGTACGAAGTACCGCATCCGATTGAGATAGCTCAGCCATTCAAATCTGGTCTCCGAAGTCAGATACGCAACCCTATTCGCGCCTTGAACTACAGCAAGACGATCAAGATGCCCACCCTACAGCTCCCGCTGTGGTCGGCACACAGCCTATTGGCAACGGAATCGTTGCGCAGCTGGCCGCATGATGAGATGAAACTAGTGGGAAATTGCAGCCCAGTAGCCCCAGCCGATGGCGTCAACGTCTTTCTGCCCCCCTTGCACAATCACACTCCGTGATAGCTTCAACAATACCGCTGTCCCCTCATCATCGGGTGAGAAGCACGGCTGGTTAGTTTGGGCAACCTTGATGGCCAACCGAACTGAAGGCCGCGTCCCAGGACAGATGGGTAATAGGAACCAAGTCAATGACGGAGAGCTCGAGAATCACGTGGCGCACGGCCAGCGTGGGTGGTCCCCCTCGGTTGGCAGCTACATGTACAGCCGCATGATCAACTCTTGCCGGCATTTGTTGCGATTGCCTGGAAACACTCTCCCCTCCTCCAATCCTGATCATGCGTCGATTGTTTCTTTTGCCGAGTAGCTAGCGGAAGTGCACTGCCGCCGCTCCATTTCAGTGTTACCACCTCACCGCCGAAAGCCACTCCAGACGCAAACTTTCATGCCTGTTGAGGACACGCTCTGGTCATCACCACAACCACAGAAAAGATGCCTCTGTAGCTTCAGTCTGATGCAGGTAAGGCCGTAGCGGAAGTAAACCCCCTATCCCACGCCTTGGACGTTTCCGGTAACGCATGAAGCTAGAAGATAAGGAGCGCACCATCGTCCCCGACGATCCAACCCCAAACCACCTGTGGCGTTCCTTGACATCGCCTGTTCGTAATCCCTGTGAGATCGTTGAAAGAAATGTTTGATCCAGGTCATGGCATATCCGCTTTCCTGGTGCTGAATTTCACTCCGCTCATCAACAGCCGAAAGTTTCGGCCATGGACAGCCGTCTGCTTATTTTTACGAGACAGGCCCTTACGGCCGGCGTTTCCAGATCTGAAATTGTATCTGCCCTTCGGCGCGCTGAGTGGCCGGAACCTGAAATCAACGCGGCGCTCCACGCGTATGCTGAAATCGAATTCCCCGTACCGGTTCCCCGGCCTCGACCCTACCTGTCAGCACGCGGCGCGTTCATCTATCTTGTTCTTTTTTCCCTCCTCTACATGGTAGCGTACAATCTTGGCGCGCTCATCTTCCACCTGATTGACTACGCGTTTCCAAGCCACCTGCGCAGCACCGGACAGACGAACGCGGCCGTGCTCAGCGATGTCCGGTGGAACATCGCCGTCATCGCCGTAGCTCTTCCGCTTTTCATACTCATGTTCCTCAGGGTTACCCGTGCGATCGCCGCAGATCCGACAAAACGCGAGTCCCGCCCCAGAGTGTGGCTGACCTACCTGACCCTGTTCATTACAGCGCTCTGGATCGTGGGGGATATCATGGCCCTCGTCTACAATGCGCTCGGCGGTGACTTCGGAACACGTTTCCTCCTCAAAGTCATCACAGTGGCCGTTATTGCGGGTGGCATCTTCAGCTATTTTCTTTATGACACCCGGCAGGGCCAGTCACCATGACCCGGTACTCGACCCTCGTGTTTTGGGTGGGGCTTACGATCGCTGCCTTGCTGGCAGTTATTGCCGGTTTCATGATGATCGGCTCGCCGAACCACGTCCGAAAGCAGGAGCTTGACCGGATCCGAAGCAGCGAACTGGCCGCCATCTCAGGCGCAGTTTCAACCTACCGTAGTACCCACGCTGCCCTGCCCGCGGAACTTTCCGACCTGTCGCGCGGCACAACGCTTGATATCGCGCTCAAGGATCCGGAGGGTCGCCCGTACGGCTACGCCGTGAGAGGACCGTACACGTATGAACTCTGCGCCGATTTTTCCCTGTCCTCCGAGATTGAGCCCAAGGACAGACCACCACAGCTGATCTTCACCCGGCACCCGGCAGGCTACTATTGTTTTCAACTCGAAGCACGGCCACGCGCGCACGCCTGATCTCCGATCTAACGTAGAATTCTGCACTCGGAATCGCTTTAAGATCAGCCCTTTTTGTTATCCGCGACATTTAGCGAGTCTACCGGTATTTTTGCCCTGAACCCCATAGCCTCATGCGGCCCGGCTTTCCCTGCGTCATCTTTAAAAAGACAACCAGTTAGATCAACGCCGTCAGGTGATCACACCACGTTCATTATCCTGGCAAAACACCTGTCATTCCTCGGCGCTATGCTGTTGGCTGAGCACGAGATAAACCGCCGGCAACACGAATAGGGTAAACAGCGTACCGATCGCGAGGCCTGACGCAATAACGACACCCATGTTCGTGCGGGCCGCAGCACCGGCCCCGGTCGCGATGATCAGTGGAACCACGCCCAGTACCATCGCTGCCGTCGTCATCAGGATAGGCCGCAAACGGATGCTGACAGCATGTTCGATGGCCTCGCGTTTGCTCATGCCGCTCTTCTGCGCCTGGTTGGCGACCTCAACAATGAGGATGCCATGTTTGCTGATCAGACCCATCAAGGTTACGAGACCGACCTCCGTGTAGATGTTGACCGAAAGCCCACCGAAGCCAAGATAGATGAAAAGCATGGCTCCGAAAATCGACATCGGAACCGAGACCAGGATAATCAGCGGATCACGAAACGAGTTGAATAGCGCCGCAAGAGCCAAGAAAATCACGATTACGGCGAAGCCAAAGGTGGCAAGAAAACCACTTTGCTGCTGGACGAATTGGCGCATTGCGCCACCGTAATCAACGGCATACCCTGAAGGCAGGATCTGTCTCGCAAGGTTATCCAGAACCCTCACGGCCTCCCCGGTCGAAACACCTGGCGCTACCACTCCTTGAAGGGTGGCTGAATTCAATTGCTGGAAATGATTAACGGATTCCGGAATGACGATATGGGTGATATGAGCAACCGCCCCGAGTGGAATTGACACGCCATTCACGCTAGCTATCGGGTAGCTGAGCAACTGTGCCGAGTTCAAGCGAAATCGCTGCGCGACTTGCGGAATCACTTCGTACGATCGGTTGTCCAGGCTGAAGTAATTGACGTACAGCCCACCAAGCGCATGGGACATCGCGGCACCTATGTCGCTCATCGTCAGGCCAAGGTTGGCCGCCTTTGCACGATCGATTTCCACCGTAGCCTGGGGCTGGTTGATCTTGAGATCCGACTGCAGGAACGCAAATTTCCCTGTCTTCAAGGCAGCTTCGAGAAGTCTTTGTGAAACTCCATTGAGGGCACTGAACGCGTTTGTAGTCTTGATAACGAACTGCACCGGCAGCCCCTGGGAGCCCGGTAATGGAGGCGGCTGGAATGCGGCGATCTGTTGACCGGTAATGTCGGCATCGACCTGCGCCTGAATCTCCTTCTGCAGCACGGTTGCACTTTTGTTCCGTTCATCCCAGGGTTTCAGCGCCATACCGGCAATCGAAAGAGTCGGCGTATTGATCTGGAACGTATGCTCCGTGGACTTGTGGCTCATCATTAGCCGATTGAGTTCGTGCGCCCAGATCATCCGCTGCTCGAGCGTCGCATTCGGCGCCGACGTCGAGGAGAGGATTACCACCCCCTGATCCTCCTGGGGGGCCAACTCGCTTTTCGCACCGACAGCCAGAAAATAAATACTGCCAAGAACAACGGCACCGAAAGCAAGCGTTACTGGAACCGTCTGCAAGCTGGAGTGAAGCGTCCGCATATAGGCTCGCCTCACCGCATCAAATTGCCGATCGATGAAATGCACGAGGCGACCTTCCCACGTTGGGTCATCCCGCGGAATATGATGCAGCATTCGCGAACTCATCATCGGCGACAGCGTCAGCGCAATGATCGCGGAAATCGTCACCGCTGATACCAGCGTGAAGGCAAATTCTGTAAATAGGGCACCGGTCAATCCGCCCTGAAATCCTATCGGCACATAGACCGCTACCAGAACCACGGTCATGGCTATGATCGGATTAGCTAGCTCCGCAGCGGCGTTGATTGCCGCCGTGATTTTCGACTCGCCGTTTTCAAGATGCCGGTTGACGTTTTCCACAACAATGATCGCGTCATCAACAACCAGGCCAATCGCCAGCACAAGCGCCAGCAGCGTTAGCAGGTTGATTGTGAAACCGAGCATCAGCATCGCCGCAAACGTACCGACTAGCGAAAGTGGAATCGCGATTATTGGTATCGCCACGGAACGTGGTGTGCCCAGGAAGGCAAATACCACCAGAATCACGATCAGCAATGCCTCAATCAGCGCCGCAATAACGTCGTGAATCGAGGCATTAACAAACTTCGCTGAATTGTAAACGATTTTTCCCATCAGTCTGTTAGGAAGCTGGGCCTGTATCCCGGGAAATCTCTTTTCAATTCCATCAACGACGGACAGCAGGTTCGCGCCGGGAGCAACCTGGATCCCGATATAAACGCCGGTCTTCCCGTCAAACGCAACATTGGCGTCGTAGGTGTAGGAGCCGAGTTTCACCTTGGCGACATCGCCAAGTCGTACCAGTTGCCCGCCAGATTGCGCCACGATCAACTGTCGGAATGCAGCCGCCGAATGTAGACTTGTCGACGCTGTCAACGTCGTTTGCGTCATGGTGCCTTTAGTATTTCCGAGTGCGCTGATAAAGTCATTACCTGCCAGCGCACTGTACACGTCCGATGCCGTGAGATGGTATGCGGCCAAACGCTCGGGATTTAGCCAGATCCGCATTGCAAAATTCTGGGCACCGAGAACTTCGGCCGTCTGCACCCCTGGCACCGACTGGAGCTGCGGCTGTACAACCCGGATCAGGTAATCGGTAATTTGGCTCGGCGTAAGGACATCGCTCTTGAATCCGATATACATGGCGTCGAGAGTTTGGCCGACCTGTAGCGTCAGCTCCGGTTTCTGCGTACCAGCGGGAAGCTGATCCAGAACAGATTGCAACTTGGCCTGAATCTCTGTCAGCGCTTTGTCCGGATTGTAGTTCAGTGTCAGGTAGATCGTGATGGTACTGGTGCTCGTTTGACTCGACGAGGTTATGTAATCGATGCCGTTGACCTGCGCGACCGCATTTTCGATCGGCGTGGTTACAAAGCCGGCCATCGTGTCCGGGTCAGCACCAGGATAGGTGGTGGTGATTGTAATCGTTGCGTTCTCAGTCTTTGGATATTCGAGAACCGGCAAACTGCCAATGGCTCGCAGCCCCAGAACCAGGATAATCGCACTGACAACAATGGCCAGAACCGGCCGGCGAATAAAAAGAGTGGTTAGCGCTTTCATTGGTGCGCTTCAGTGCAACGGTACGGCAGGGTTGGGGCTTTCGGGCAACTGGATGCTATTGTTAATGGTCACGATCGATCCGCTGTGCAGCTTCACTTGTCCGGACGTCACGACGACCTCACCCGGCTTCAGCCCCTTGGTTACCGCGACCTGATCCCCGCGCGTTTCTCCAAGGCTCACGAAAACCTGTTTAGCGATTTCTACTGTCTTGCCATTTTTAGTCTGTTTCTCGACCACGTAGACGGTATCGCCATAAGGATTGTAGGCTATG
>JAJZBH010000079.1 GCA_021799015.1 Pseudomonadota bacterium | reverse complement strand
ACAATTGTCGCGCGTTGCATTTTACAAGCTGCGTGCATGTCTACATCGTTTGATCGTTTCTCGGAGGGACATTTCAAAGCGCTCTCGCCATAGCAGCCTTGTTGGGTGCATAATTTCCGTATCGCTTCGAGGCGCATCATCGGCCTTGATAAACGAAGGGAGAGCAAGACGCGATGCTGCGGCTGCGCCGTTTCCTACCCGTGCTTGGGTGCGTCCTTGCAGCGATAGCGTTTGTTGTGAACGGCCCTAAAAAAGGGCTTGGCAGTCGGGACGGAAAGACATGCGGGACCGTCGTTATTCCTCCCGGGATTGGCCTTGGTACGCCACCGGCTTCAGTCAACTCGCTTAACCCGCTTCTGAGCGGTTCCCTTTACGACGGTGAGGCGTCCGGTCTCTTGTACCGCAATCTGCTTTGGGTGAATCGGGCTCACCGCATTACCTGGTCGCGTAGTATCGCCAAGTCGATTAAGGTTTCCTCGGATGACACTGTCTTCACCGTTACCATGAGACCCTGGCGTTGGTCGGATGGTGTGCCGGTAACCGCAAGGGATGTGAATTTTACGTACCAGCTGATCAAGCGGATGGGGCCGGTTTATCTAAACTATGACTCGGGTGGCATTCCAAACTTGGTAAAAAGCTTCACTGAGCTGGGGGTAGAGAAGTTCCGTATCATAACAAAGCACCCAGTTAATCCTGAATGGTTCGAGCTTACGGGGTTGGCTCAGCTCGTACCTTACCCCGAGCATGTCTGGCGGAAGTACACCATCGACGAAATGTTCCGGCGACAAACGGACCCTAATTTTTTCAAGGTTGTTGATGGCCCCTACGAGATTGAGAGATTCCGGATTGGCCGTTATATCAGCTTCGTACCGAATCCCACCTATACTGGGCGTCGTTCGACAATCGGTCGCCTCGTACTGCTGTTCCTGCATTCATCAGAAGGTGAAGTCGAGGCCCTGAAGGCTGGCACGATTGACATGAGTAATTTGCCGTTTTCGCTTTGGCCGCTGAGGCATGAAGTTGCTGGGATTCGGGTCCTGAGGTTAATGCCGAATTTTGGCTTCGATTTTATCCAGCTCAATTTCCGCAAACCCTCAGTGTGGTTTTTTCGGAGCCTTCGTGTTCGCCAAGCCATCGCTGATGCCATTAACCAGCGTGCCATTATTAAATTGCTTTATCACGGTTACGCACGCGTTCAGCATGGGCCAATCCCTGTCAAGCCGCCAATTTTTCTTTCGCCGTCGGCAATGGCTGGACATTACCCAGTGCACTATGATCCGGCCAGAGCTCGTCGGCTGCTCGACGGCGCAGGATGGAAACCGGGGAAGGATGGTATTCGCGTCAGGGATGGCAGGCGATTGTCGTTTACCTATTTGCAATCATCGGGCGCTGTTACTTCCACTTTGGAAAGCGAGATGATCCAGCAGAATTTGCGAGCCGTCGGTATCAAGATGAGAATCCGCCAACTGACGTTTAACGAGCTCGTTGCGCTGTCGGAGCGCCCGATGAGTTGGGATGCAATAGGTTTCGGTTGGTCGCTTGGGAACTACCCTGATGATGGTCCGCAGTTCCATACCGGTGCCGCCTATAACCAAGCTGGGTACAGTAACACGGAGATGGACGCGCTCCTTGACGCGGTAACAGCAGAATCTGGCATGAGAGCCCTGTACGCCTATCAGGACTTTGCGGCTGTCCAGCAACCAGAAATTTTTCTACCGCAACCCGGAGCGGTCGTGCTCGTACGAGAACCCCTAAGAGGGATACGCAAAGCGTTCCCCCCTTCCGGCACGTGGGCGCCACAATACTTGCAATGGAGTACTGGTCCGTGCAGAAGATCGAGTTGGGTTGAGGCCGTTGCGCGATGATCCGGATGATCCTGACGCGGCTCATATCCTCGTTTTTTACCCTGACAATCCTGATCACTATCGTGTTTTTCATGGCGCACGCGACACCGGGGGGACCAGCCTTTTCGATCCTCGGCCAAAAGGCGACACCGCAGGCGGTTGAGCAGCTGAACCAGAAACTAGGCCTGACGGCGTCGCTTTGGCGGCAGTATGTGATGTGGTTCTGGCATCTATTGCATGGGCAGCTTGGATATTCGTACTTACTCAACCGCCCGGTCAGGCAATTGGTGGGCGATTGCATGGTTAATACGCTTGCACTGTATGCGAGTGCGATGCTGTTTTCGGTAACTCTTGCGATCGCGATAGGGCTGATTCAGGGTATCACCTGGGGACGTTGGCCGGCAAATCTTATTAGGCTGCTGGAGCTCTGCTTTTATGCGATGCCGACTTTTTTTGTTGGTACGTTAATGATTTTATATCTTAGTGTAAAATGGAGGATTTTTCCAACGGGCGGAATTTCTAGTGTCAGGATTTCCGATCCAGGATTGCTTGACTACATGCGGCACCTTGTGCTGCCCGTCGTGACGGTCGCGCTCTTGGGAACGGCTAGCTTGTCTTATTACTTCGGCGCTTCCGTGCATGAGGAACTCGGAAAGGATTACGTGCGTACGGCGCTGGCAAAAGGACTCACATTTCGCGCGGTTCTGTTTCGCCACGTTTTGCGTAACGCTCTGCGACCATTGGTAACGATGGTTGGCCTTGCGTTCCCGTATATTTTTGCGGGGTCCGTGATGGTCGAAACGGTCTTCAATTATCCTGGGCTTGGCTATCTTTTGTGGCGGTCGGCTTTGTCACAGGATTACCCGGTGATATCGGCAATCGTTCTGCTCATCGGCTGTCTTACCGTGCTCGGAAATCTCTTTGCAGATATTGTAAACGGCCTGCTTGATCCACGTGAGAGGTATGAGTGATGAGCGGTACAACAACGCCTTCTTTTCGCCCGATCGGAGGCCGGGTCCGTCGTGCCATTTTCAGCGGTGTGGCGGAATCGCTTGGCGAGAGGGGTACGCTGACGGCAGGTACTGTCTTGGCCACGCTGGTGGTATCATTCTGCCTGCTCGGGCCGATCTTTTGCCGTGCTAGTCCGTATGCGATTCACGTTGGTGACGCGTATTATCCGCCTTCCTCACAATTTTTCTTGGGTACCGATCAAATCGGCCGCGACGAACTTGCGCGTCTCATCGCCGGTGGATACACAACGCTTGCTGTGAGCATTCCCGCCGCTATCCTCGCATTTATCGTTGGTACCGTCTTTGGTTTTTCCGCTGGGCTCGGGCCGATTTGGCTGGACAAGGTGCTTATGCGAGTGCTTGACGCAGTACTTGCGCTGCCTGCCCTGATCCTTCTGATTTTTTTCGCTTCTCTTCTCACGCCAAGTAGTTTCCAGCTGATTTTGCTACTCGGGCTTACCTCGTGGCCGGGGCTAGCGCGTCTAGTACGAAATGAAGCGATCGCGCAGCGAGGACGTGACTTCGTGCATGCAAGTCGACAATGCGGCGGAGGCACATTTCATATAGCGTGGACACATTTGTTGCCAGTGATTGCTCCTGTGCTGGTGTTTAATGGAACCTTCTTGGTTGGGGACCAGATTCTTGCATTGTCCGCGCTCAGCTTTCTCGGCCTCGGGATACAACCTCCAGAGGCTAGCTGGGGAGGCTTGTTACAAGCCGGGCTGAACCTTGTTGTAGTCGATCCCTGGTGGATGATCGTTCCGGCAGGTGTTATGATTTTTCTATCAATTGCAGCAACTAACCTTATTGGTCAGGGAATATTGACGAGGTCCGAAGAGGCGGTCTGACATGAACGACGGGAGCGTACTCCGGCTCAATAACGTTTCGGTAGCTCTTCGGCGCGGCCGTGGCGACATGGTACCTCTGCTTGATCAAATATGCCTGACCGTGAATCAGGGGGAAATGACGGCCCTAGTCGGGGAGAGCGGATCAGGTAAGACTCTTACCTCATCGGCAATAATCCGCCTGTTGCCTAGGAACGCACGAGTCTCGGGGCAGATCTGGCTTGGAAACACAGACCTCCTGCGCCTTCCTCACGGCGAAATGCGCAAGATTCGTGGCCGCGATATCGGGATGGTGTTTCAGAATCCTTTAGCCGCCCTGAATCCATCAGTCCGCGTTGGCGCCCAGATTCGGGAGGCCTACCGTCTTCATACAGGAGAAAGCGACCATGCAGCGTGGGTAAGGGCATGCGAACTTTTTGATGAGGTTGGGATTGCTAATGCAAAAAAGCGGCTTGGTGATTACCCTCACCAATTCTCCGGGGGGATGCGTCAAAGGGCGATGATCGCAATGGCTTTAGCCTGCTCGCCAAAGCTCTTGATCGCGGACGAACCTACGTCCGGACTCGATGCTATTCTAACGCGCCAGATTTTATCGTTGCTGACCCGTCTGCGTCATGAATTCCGGATGGGCGTACTTTTTATTACGCACGATCTCTCTATCGTGCAGAAATATGCTGATCAGGTTCACGTTCTCTATGCTGGGCGTTCAGTCGAGTGGGGTAGCTCAGAAGCGTTCTTTAATGCTCCTCGTCATCCATACAGCCGAGCTCTTCTAGGAGCCTTACCAGGCCCGGGACAAATCCGTCTAACAGCCATTTCCGGAGCGTTGCCCGACCCGGAAGCGATGCCTCTAGGCTGCCGATTCGCCCCCCGCTGTGCTTACCATAAGGCTGAATGCGACTGGTGCTACCCAAAAATCGATAACAAAGGTACAACCTCGGTTGCCTGTGGTCGGGTGGAAGACATTGTGTCGGTGCACCCACCTAAGGGAATGCCGTCGCCGCAGTACTTTCGGTCAGCGAACGACGGCGCGGTAATTTTGAAAATTGAGGGCCTTGGCGTCGATTATCGCCTTCCTGCCCGTGGAATCTTGACTGCACTGACCGGCGGCAAAAACTCAATACGTGTTCTGGATGATATTGATTTAACGCTTCGGTATGGCGAGTGCCTTGGCATTGTCGGCGAGAGTGGGTCTGGAAAATCAACGTTAGGGCGTGCTATTTTGCAGATGGTTCCTTATGATGGCTCCGTTATCGTCGATGGCATAGCATTTGGTCGGATGACAAGGTCGCGGCGTAAGATGATGCGACGTCGTATTCAAGTTGTATTTCAGGATCCTCGCGAAAGCCTCAATCCAAGGATGCGGATTGGTGATATTGTTGCTGAGCCTCTGCGACTTGCAGGGGAGCGAGAATACCGTGAACAGGTTCGCCGATTGCTGGATCGCGTCGGCCTTCATGCTCGGATTCTTGACAAGTTTCCGCATGCAATATCTGGAGGACAGGCTCAAAGGGTTGCCATCGCGCGGGCCTTAGCGGCCAAGCCTGCTGTCATTGTTCTTGATGAGCCAACGTCGAGTCTTGATGTATCGACCCAAGCGGCGCTGTTAAACCTTTTAAAGGACTTGGGGCACCAGGACGGGTTAAGCTATATCCTCATCAGCCACGATGTCGCCGCTATTAGCTATATAGCCGATACGATCGCCGTATTGCGGTCCGGAAGACTGATAGAAGTGGGAGCAACTGCGGCACTGCTGGCTGTGCCAGGAGCTGAATACACCCGACAGCTTCTTGCGGCGTCCTTTCTTTACGGAAAGAAAGGCACGGTTCAACTTGCTGTGGCGCCTAACTCTGGAAGCATGGGCATACCTTCATGAACTATGAAGAGAAATTGCGAGTCAAGCCCGATTGTAGGCTGTTTCAGCGTGCTTCCGAAATCAAGGAGTGAGGCTATGCAGGAGATCATTCGGCTCGTTTTTCTAACAGGCGGCCTGCTTGCTTTTATGCCACTTCTGTTGTTGGCCACCTTAATTGTTGCGATTGACCGCTGGTGGCTTCTCAAACGCACGGTCAATGACGGAACGATGATTCATCGGAAGTTGCGCCAGATCGGCTACCATAATGTCGAGGGCCTTCGCGATCTTGCTGAAGCGTATGGGCAGACGTTGCAAGGACACCTTATTGCGACTGCTTTGGCGTCGCTCGGAGAATCGGCAGACGAGTTGGAAAACCACCTTGAAGAAGAAATTATGGATTCGATTCCACACATTACGCGCCGGCTATGGATCTTGGATACGTCAGTGACTATCGCGCCATTGCTTGGCTTATTCGGTACGGTCATAGGCATGATCCAGGCATTTAATGTGCTTTCGCGCGCTGGCGGTCCGGAGAAGATCACCGGCGGTATCGCGGGGGCTCTTGTTTCCACTGCGGCGGGGCTTCTTATTGCGATCGTTGCTGTATATTTTGTGAACTATTTTAATTCGTTAAGTCGTCAAATCGTTCAGCAACTCGACCTGATCAAGGTGGCCTTAATCAATCGTTTACACTCGCGTGGCTTGTCTTCAGGGCAGGGCAGCGAGATAATTTTTGCGCGGCCAAACCGGTATGCGAAGAGCGAAGCCTGAATCGTGAAGCGCCGACGCAATCTGCTTCATCGCCACCGACCTCGGCTCGAAGTGGTGCCAATGATCGACATCATGATGTTTCTTCTCGTTTTTTTTGTCATGGTGGTGCTAAAAATGATTCCGGATTCGGGAATTAGGCTGAAGTTGCCTGATGCGACTGCTGCTAGGGAGCTCACTCCGACAAAGGTTGTCGTTGTAATTGACCGACAAGGAGACCTCTTTATAAACAACACGGCAGTGACTAATTCCGGGCTTGCGAGGTATCTAACCCGGGTTATTGAGGCGGGCCGGAAGGTCAACGTTATTGTTGCGGCCGACCGATCTGTGCGCTACGAAAAAATCATGCAAGTAATGAATATGCTTCGGAAATCGGGCATTGTTGATGTCGGTCTTGCGACCCGGGAGTAACAGCGAGCTTGCCGGCTTAGCAGAGGAGAACGGCGTATTACCTACTCTGCACGGCGAGTACCTAGCATGGCTTGCCGGCGAACGCCGCGCCGGTGCAAGGACGGTCAGCACCTATAGCGCTGATCTTCTCGAGTTCTTCGGCTTTATCATCCGTCATTACGGTGACGAACCGGGTGTTGATGAACTTGCAACGCTCGGCGCTGCCGATCTGCGGGCCTATTTCGCAGAACGTGCCTCGGCTGGGATTGGCCCAGCGACACGGGCCAAGAAACTTGCAGCGATTCGAAGTTTCTTCCTTTTTCTCAACCGCACCCGTGGTGTTAACAACACGGCACTGAAGCTAGTCGGTTCGCCGCGCGCAAGGCGACCGTTGCCACGCGCGCTTAATGTTGGGGACGCGCAGAAAATTGTCGCCGCGATCGGTGAGCAAAGCGGACCCATGGCGGCGCGCGATACAGCGTTGATGGCGCTGCTTTATGGTTCGGGATTGCGTATTGCTGAGGCGCTGTCACTGAATTTGCGCGACGTCCCAAATCAGGGGGCGCCATTGCTGGTTTGTGGCAAGGGCGGTAAGCAGCGGCTCGTACCGCTTCTTACTGCCGTCCACGCTGCTATCGATGCGTGGCGCACCCGGCATCCGACACCTCAGCCGGACGCGCCGTTGTTTATTGGAGTTCACGGTAAGCGGCTCAACGCGGGCGTCGTGCAGCGACACCTACGTCACTTTCGACGCTTGCATGGCTTACCCGAACACGCAACTCCGCATGCGCTTCGTCATTCCTTCGCAACGCATCTTCTTGCTGCCGGCACCGACCTGCGATCGATCCAGGAGATGCTCGGCCACGCCAGCCTTTCCACAACTCAGCGATACACGGCGCTTGACGAGAAAAGTCTTCTTGCGGTGTGGCAAAAGACCCATCCGCGAGCAGGAAAACGCTAGCTTAGGGATTGGGCGCACTTAAGGGTTGGGTAGAAATCCCACCCATGCCGGGATTTTGGGGTGCACCAATAACATTACCTCCGATCTCGCCGGTAGGCGTGTAGGCTAGCCAATCCGAGAGGCTTTTTTGGACTTGATACTGAAACTGGACGTTCATGTCCGCCATCGTTGCTTTGATCAGGTTGTAAAGGGCGGCGCGTATTACCGGCTTGCCACCGTTTTGCGACGGCGCAGTGACGCTTCGTGAGACAGAGGCATCAGCATATCCTACCCGCTGACCATCAGGTGTGCGCACATTTAATTCAACTGTCATGGTACTAACAAGTTGTCCATTCACCTCGTTAAGAGAGGCCCGCTTGATCACAAAGGTGGCCATTCCCGGACTGCCGTTCGCCATGAGCCGGTCATGCGCCATCCTTTCAAGAATCAAGGCAGGAGCTTCGGGGGCTTCAGCAATGAGCGATGCGGTGCGGGGGGCGGGTACATACTCATTCCGAATACGGACGCTTGCCACTTTTAGCGTCATGGGTGGCAGATAGGAATAGTTAAGGGGTGGAAAATGTGTTTCCACTGGTGCGGAACCCGAGCACGCGGATAGGCCGATCGGTAATATGACCAGCGCTGCCAAAGCAAGAAAATTGCGTCGTTCAATCGTCATCGGAGATCCTCATCGTATGTCGCGTTTGTGACCCTACAACGGGAGAGGTCGATCTGGAAACGCCGTAATTCCCAAGGATCCTAGGAAAGCGAAAATCGACGTTGCAGAACTCACATGTCATCGTAATGGCACCGTCGATCGTCATATGGTCGAGGTCTTCGGGCGAGAATTTCTCGAGCACATCCGCCAGTCGCGCCCGTGAGCAGCGGCATCCGTAGGCGAGCGGTCTTGGTCGGCCCATAGCGACGCCTTCGCCATGAAAGAGGCGATAGAGTACTTGTGTGACGGGCAACTCGTCATCAAGCAATTCTTCGGTGCTGATCGTTGCTGCGAGAACTTTCGCTGTGTGCCAAGCATCTTCCTGTTGGTCGTCTGACAAAGAAGGGTCAATGCCGCCCGCGCCTGCAATCCGTTCGAGAACCAGAGCCGACGCACGCCAGCCGACGCGCGTGTCGGCGCAGGCTAGGTGGATCGCACAAGGTAACTGCTCGCTGGTTGCAAAGTAATGCAACGCCATCTCGGCCAGTGTTTCACCGTTCAACGCAACGATGCCTTGATGCCGCTCCGTGTTGGGACCTTGGTCAACCGTGAATGCCAGATAGCCGTCCCCCATAAGCTCCCGGGCGGATTTTTGTTCCGGGATCTCGACATTTTCTGCGATCCGGGCATACCCCCGAAGGGCCCCGGCTTCTGTACAATCCGCTAGGAGCATAGGTACCGCACCGTTACCCTTGGCTTGGAATGAAAACGACCCAGAGAACTTGAGCGCTGTCGCTAGCCCTGCCACCAATGCCAGGGCTTCGCCAAGAAGGGTCCTCACCGGCGCAGGGTGGTCATGCCGGGTGAGCAGTGCGTCGGCGACCGGACCTAATCGGATCAGCCTGCCACGCACGGGGCGCTTGGGCAGAAAAAACGGGGTCACACCTCGCGGCACGGAGAGATCCGGGACGTCGGGGCGGCTACGATCGAGGAAGTCAGGTATCGCGGTCATTATGCCTTAGATAGAGGCTCGAAAGCCATTTTGCTATCGTCTGGCTTGCCGGAAGCGTGTGGGCAAGCTAGCGATAAACTATGAGCGAGGCACAGGACGGGGATCTGATCGAGGCGGTAGCAAGGCTGGCTCGCGCCAACGTTCTGGTTGTCGGTGACCTAATGCTTGATCGATATGTCTATGGTCAAGTGGACCGGATCAGTCCCGAGGCGCCGGTGCCGATCTTCAATGTTAGCCGTGAAATAGCGATGCCCGGCGGTGCTGGCAATGTGGTCCGCAATCTCACGGCCCTGGATGCCGCGGTGGCTTTCATTTCAGTTGTTGGTGATGATCAGGAAGGTTCCGACCTGACCGGCTTGATCGGTGGCCAACCCAATGTGGAGCCGTGGCTGCTAGTGGAAAACGGCCGTGCTACCACGGTGAAAACCCGTTACATCGCGGCCGGACAGCATCTGATCCGTGCAGATCGCGAATTTGCAAGAACGCTCCCGGAAAAACTGGGTGAGCGTCTCGTAAAGATTGCGGCGGATGCGATGGCCGCAACTTCGGTGACCATTCTTTCAGACTATCGCAAGGGCGTTTTGGCGCCCGAGGTCGTACGCCAACTGATCGGTACCGCAAAATCAATAGGCCGGACCGTCGTGGTTGACCCGAAAGGACAAGAATGGTCGCATTATGCCGGTGCCGATCTGATAACTCCCAATCGCCGCGAACTCGCCGAGGCGTCAGGTTGTCATGTCGATTCGGAAGACCAAATGGTCTCTATTTCGAGGTCACTGATCGAGCGCCTTCAATTCGGCGCAATGCTGGTCACCCGCTCAGAAGATGGTATGACGTTAGTTACGAACGCCGGCTTCGCGCGGCATTATCCAGCTGAGGCGCCAGAAGTTTATGACGTTTCTGGTGCCGGTGACACGGTTGTTGCGACCATCGCTGCTGGACTGGCGGCAGGGTTGCCATTGCCGGTTGCCTGCCGTCTTGCCAATATTGCAGCCGGGCTCGTTGTAGGTAAGGTCGGGACGGCGGTTGCCAGACCGAGTGATCTGCGTGATGCGATCAAACCAGCGGGGGGGGCGCTACGAAAAGTCGTCGTCTACGCAGCTGCTGCGGAAGCCGCTGAGCGGTGGCGCCAGCGTGGTTGGCGTGTTGGTTTTACGAATGGCTGTTTCGATCTGCTGCATCCCGGCCACGTGCATTTGCTCGAACAAGCCCGGGCCAACTGTGACCGCCTAATTGTCGGGATGAATTCGGACGCCTCGGTGCGTCGCTTGAAGGGAGCGACCCGCCCTGTGCAGCCGGAAGCCGCTCGCGCCGCAGTGCTTGCGTCGCTCGCGAGCGTGGATCTTGTGGTCATCTTTGACGAGGATACGCCGCTCGATCTGATCGAGGCTATTCGACCCGACGTGCTGATTAAAGGTGCGGACTACACGCACGAAAATGTGGTGGGTGCTGCTCTAGTCGAATCATGGGGGGGGCAAGTGATGCTTGCGGAGCTGCTCCCCGGGCACTCGACCACTGCCACTGTCAAGCGCCTACGGGGATAGGTGGGTTAATGCAGATTGAACTAAACCGCTGACGCGGTAGTTACGTCTGGGGAAGCGGCTTTTCTACGTGGTCTGGCGGTAGTCTGCCAGGATTTGGGTGCTTTCACCCCAACCCTGGACGGGAGCCCCCCGATGACCGA
>JAJZBH010000078.1 GCA_021799015.1 Pseudomonadota bacterium | reverse complement strand
GACGCTCTGCCGCTTTCTGTCGCTATGCGCGGGTCCCTTCCTTATCGTCAATGGTTCTTAAGGCAATTAACTAGGTCCTTCACGAGAAAATGGTGAGCAATCGCATTGAACGCCATCCCATTCCGCCACTCGTGCTTAAGCGAGCCAGCGCAGTCGCCCGGAACTAAAACACGTAGGGTGGAAGCTTGCTCTTCCCATCTTCATTAGAGTTAGATCACGCTCGATATTAACCAAAAATTTACTAAGCAACCGAGGCAAAATGCAAAAAACGCCCGGGCTTACGCGGCCGCGGGAACATGCGGGCACGAAACTCCGGTACCCCTGATTCCGCAGTAACCACCAGGATTTTTTGCAAGATATTGTTGATGATACCCTTCCGCGAAATAGAACGGTGCCGCAAACGAGATTTCCGTAGTGATTGTTCCGAAACCGGCCTCTGAAAGGCGCCGCTGATAAGCCTCTTTCGAGGCTATGGCGAGTTGAATTTGCTGGGCGGAAGTCGCATAGATTGCCGAGCGGTACTGCGTGCCGATATCTGCACCCTGACGCATACCTTGCGTCGGATCGTGGCTCTCCCAGAATAGCTTAAGCAACACACTATAGGAGATGGAAGTGGGATCAAAAATCACCCGCACTGCCTCTGCGTGGCCTGTCATGCCCGAACAGACTTCCTTATATGTTGGATTGGGGGTGTCACCTCCCGTGTAGCCCACTGCGGTAACGATAACGCCTGGTGTCTGCCAAAATCTTCGTTCGGCGCCCCAAAAGCATCCGAGGGCAAAGATAGCCTCCTCGCTGTCGGGCGGATACGGACCCACCAGCGATCTTGAGTCGTTGACAAAATGTCGTTCCGGAACTGCCACGGCGGTGGCGCGTCCTGGCAAAATTTGGTCGGGGCGTGGTAGATCGACCATTTTGGAAGTCATGGGCAGGTTCCCTTGGCCAGAGTAGAGAAGGACACTTTCAAGTTGACGTAGTGCGCACCAAATCTGGTGCGCTGGTCTGACGTGGCATTCGGCCGCGTTGGGTGTTTCCCCACCGAAGTAGGGATCGTGCCATCGCGGGTCGGCGGTGGAATCCCTCCCACCGGATTGGGTTCCGGGCACCGATAGTCATCACCACGGCGTTTTGATCAATGACACCGTTCACAGTTGTCGCAAACGCCGACTTGCCATATGTCGCGACCACGTCGCCGGCGGCGCTCCGCAGCCACGAGCACCAATGACCGCTTCGTGCCGCTCCCGTTCCGGTTCGCGGGCGGCGGA
Organism: Pseudomonadota bacterium; assembly: GCA_021799015.1. GTDB lineage: Bacteria > Pseudomonadota > Alphaproteobacteria > Acetobacterales > Acetobacteraceae > Acidiphilium. The sequence goes on along the minus strand of JAJZBH010000078.1, from coordinate 9,846 downwards.
TCGGCATGATCTTGGTCGCGGTACGGACTCGCCGCCTTCCGCGGGAGCGCGCCCCCATAAATCTCGTTGATCTCAACAACGCCAGCGAGGAAGGGATTTGCCTCTGCCATCATCGCGTGGACGCGATGACCGAGATGCCATGCTGGTCGATAGGAAATATCCAGCATCTCACTCAACTTTACGGTCGAGATTCCCGTCGACGACGGGACGATCAGGTGGATCGCATGCGCCCGTGTCCGACCTGGCAGCAGGTAGGTCCGGGGCATCGGTGTTCCTGCCGTGGCGCTGAATTGATGGTGGCAGCCGATACAATTCCAGCGACGGGGCGTTTTGAGCCATGACGAATGATTGATTGGGCCACATTTTTTAGCATTCCGGGCCATGCAGCCAACACACTTTCTCAAACCAGGCACGCGCAGCGTCCTCATAAGGAAACATCTTGCTAAACGCGCGCAAAGTCAGGGACGAACGTCTCATAGGTGTCTAACTACATCTGCTTATCGGCTACGCCAAATCTATAGTTCGAGTATAGAATACAAGCAGCGGCAGGCGAGTAATCAAGAGCTTTCAGACATCGACGGTGACCGCCACTGGCACGTGATCCGACGTTCTTTTCCAGTCCCGGGCGTCTTTCAAAACTCGCATCGATCGCAGTTTTGGTGCCAGATCGTGGGACACCCAGACATGATCAAGTCGTCGCCCGCGGTCCGAAGCACGCCAGTCGCGATTGCGATATGACCACCAGGTAAAGACCTTTGCTGGTTCAGGAACGAAATGCCGCATAGCATCAACAAACCCCTGATTCTGCCATGAAAGCAGTCCAGATGTTTCGGCGGGAGTATGGCTGACGACACCAAGTAGCTGCTTGTGATTCCAAACGTCAGACGCAAGTGGCGCGATATTTAGGTCTCCCACTAAAAAGCTGGATTTTGGAGGATGCGCATGAAAATATTTGCGGGCTTCGGTAATAAATTCAAGCTTATGCGCATATTTATCGTTGAGTGCGGGGTCAGGAACATCGCCGCCGGCTGGCACGTAGAAATTGTGGATAGTGAGTCGCGTCCGACCGGCTATGACGCGTCCGGACACATGCCGGCAATCCGGCCTACCGCACCAGTCGCGCGCGTCGCCAGCGGCTTCAATAGGTAAGCGCGAGAACGTGGCGACGCCATTATAACCCTTCATGCCTCGCTTCAGGACGTATGGGAGGCCGATCCGTACCGCGATTTCTTCAGGAAACAATTCGTCTGGAACCTTGGTTTCCTGTAGACATAAAACATCGGGGTGCAAACCGTCGATCACGTTGGCAAGCAGATCTTGCCGCAATCGGAGGGAGTTAATATTCCAGGTGACTATCGTGAGGCGCTGAGTCATTAATTTACGAGCCTTGCTGTTTCAGCGTATCGAACTGTCGTGCGGAGCATGATCATCCGAGTGCGTTTCGGATGAGTTGGGCCCTTGCGTAAACCATGAACGCAAGATCGTCTCGCAGACAAGCACTCCACTGGTCCCGGTGCGCGACGATCTTTCCTGCCTTGCAAGCTATTCCCATCTGTTCTTCAAGTCTGCTTCGTGCACTGCACTGGTGACTATCGCACACGAGCCAGCATTGGTGGCGCATGCGCCATTGAAACTCAGTGTCATCACGGATGTGAAACTGTGGCAATAGAGTTGATGATGCTCAAACGACCGGTTCGGTGTCGGAGGGAAGCACACAGGAGTTTCGTACGTTGCACGCGTTGTTGCGCTTAATATTGCGAATATGGCAGGTGGATCATCAAAACGGACACCACGCAATCCGCGCTCTGTGAGGGTGGATGGTTGCCTTGTTCCTGGTGTCGCCACCCTGTGCACATGTGAGACGTTTTTTGTGTCAACGAATATCCAGCGACGCGCCTGTTGGTCGGGAAAAGTATCAACGGAATGGTACGATAACGTGGACGGACGAGAAAGGCGTTATGCAAAAAGGTGTTCCCGCCGCCGCCGTATCGCCGCAGCGAAGCTTTCGAAGATCATTCGCGATGCATCGTCGCTCTGAAAATCGTATTCTGGATGCCATTGCACGCCGAGTACATAATCAGGTCCGGTGCCGCGTACCGCCTCAATTGTGCCGTCGATCGCGCGGGCTTCAACAGTTAGCCCGTGGGCCAGACGGTGGACCCCCTGATTGTGCAGCGAGTTCACCGAAAGCATCTGTCGGCCGACTATTCTAGCCAATAACCCACTCGGCGTCAGTATCACCTGATGTGCCTTTCCGGTGCGTATGGCCTCATTTCCCTGCATAGGCGTTGAGTGATCGAGTCGGCCGGGTAGATCCTGGAGTCGTTGATGTAGAGTGCCGCCAAGGGCAACATTGAGTTCTTGCATGCCTCGGCAGATCGCCAGGAGGGGAATTCCACGCCGGACCGCCTGCCGCGCTAAAGGCAGCGTGACATGATCTCGTTTCAGGTCTTCTGCTAGAGTGTCAGACGCTTGTGGGCGTCCGCCATAGAATTCAGCGGCGACGTTACTGCGGCTGCCCGTCAGGATAATACCGTCAAAGCGGTCGACCAACGCCTCAACATGGGCTGCTTGGCCATTGGCTGGGATCAGTAACGGTACCCCATGCACCACGTTGTCTACCGCCCGCACGTATGTGTCCGAAGCAGCGTGATTCAACGTGCCGAAAGCGCCGAATGGTTTGGTGCAACAGGAAATCCCGATCAGGAAATCGGACTGAGAAGCCATTAGATCTTTCTGCCAAATCGCCAGAGAGTCGTTTTCGGGACGCGTTACGACAACATTGCATTCGTGGCATTCTATTGGCGATCAACCATCGGGAGACCGGTTTACGTCTTCGATATACTCGAAATCCCGGTCTGGAAAAGGGTGTGTCTGATGCAGATCAAAGAGACTGACTTGGGTAACCCGCCCTTGCGAATCGGTAATCCTCCACTGCCGCAGTTCCAGGGGGGCCGTGGAGAAAATCAGTGTCAAATGTCCTTCCGCAGCTTTGCCGGTGCGAACCATGGAAATCTGAACCTCACCAGGAGGCTGACGAATTTTGGTAACGGTGACCCCGTCGCCGGAGAGCTTCACGTGTTTCGCCAGAAGAATGCTGAGCGGCGTAGACGAAAGCGGAATATTCGTCGTTTGGTTGAGGCCAGGATCATGGTAAACTAACAATCCAAAGCCTGCGACAAGCAATTGTGGGTCCGGCTTATCGTATTGAAAGCGCATCTTCCCAGGGCGCTGAAGAATTGCGGTTCCGGTTCGGATGCTACCGTCCGGCGCGACTTGGAGAAATTTGGCTGTTACGGTGTGTAAGTTATTAAGATAGCTGGTTACCTTGTCCAGGATTGCCTGGTCCTGAACCAAGGGTGCATCCGCTGCTGCTTGAGCCACGGCAAGACTCGAGGCATAAAACGACATTGCCAATATGCCCGATAAAATGGTGTGCTGCAGCGCACGGCAAGTTTTTGATATAGTCATGAATGCTCAGATGGCTTACCGGATCAACCCGCGGCGCGGCGACGTGGGGCCTCGGGCGTTGACGTCTCGCCCCTCGGACGCTTCGTTACGTCTGCCATTATTGACCGAATTTCCCGGAGGAAGGCAGACCCCTTCGACGTGCGCTGCACCAGTACGCTACGGCGGTCGGCCGGGTCAACCTTCCGGCGCGCCAGATCAAGGTTAGCCAGCCTGTCCAGTGCACGCGTAATTGCAGGCTTGGAAACGTTGAGTTGGCCCGCAAGGCCGCGAACAGTATGACCGCTGTCATCCAGGTAACAGGTCAAGAATACCGCAAGCTGCCGTGCAGAAAGATCGGCGCCATCGCGTCGAACCAGCGAAACGACAGTGTCACGTAAGACTGCGACCAGATTGTCGGCCGATACTTCTGAAGCCATATTAAAGTTCCCCCTCAATCTTAAAAATTCCTAGGTTTATCCGTTTCCAATGACCGTTACGACGTGGCGAGCGGCGGTCAACGGGGCGATCTCGTCAGCCTTAATTCGTTTTGGCCGTTCTATGTTCCGGATCTGGCTTGGCGACTATATGTCGCCATCATAAGGCGCGGACGAATTTGAGCAATGACGGAGGCGCCGACGTCGGTGATGTCAACCACGAAATTAGTTATGAACCGATCCGATTTCCGGCAAGTCTATGAAACATGAAATCATTGCAACTTCGTGCCTAGCACTTCGATTGCCTCGAGCACCGCACGCAATCCAAGCGATTCACCACCTTCGGGCCTGCCAAGGCGATCCTGATCATTCCATGCGTACGTGTCGATATGCCCCCACGCCACATGGTCTGGCACAAAATGCTTCAAGAATAATGCTGCGACAATTGCCCCTGCGTAAGGTTTCTGGGTCACTGTGTTCAAATCAGCAATCGAGGAGTCGAGCCATGGAGCATAGCCGCGCCAGAGCGGTAGCCGCCACAATGGGTCGGTGGTACGGTCTCCGCCGGCCATCAAATCTCGTGCCATCGCGTCATTATTGCTGAAAAGGGCAGGCAGATCCGGCCCGAGAGCAACGCGTGCTGCGCCGGTCAAGGTTGCAAAATCGATTAGCCAGTACGGTTGCGCGTCAGAGGCATCGGCCAGCAAATCGGCAAGAACTAAGCGACCTTCCGCATCGGTGTTGCCGATCTCGATATTTTTTCCTGCACGGCTATTTATGACATCAAGAGGCCGCATTGCGTGCCCGGAGATGCTATTTTCGACACAGCCAATCCTGACTTCAAGCCGAACATCAAGTGACAGAGCCATGATTGCCCGCGCCAGACCGAGCGCGATCGCCGCCCCACCCATATCCTTCTTCATCCGCAACATTGAAGTGCTTGGCTTCAGGTCATACCCACCGCTGTCGAAACAAACACCCTTTCCGCAGATTGAGATTAGTTTCTTGCTCGGGTCTTCGCCCCAGTACAGACGAACCACTTGCGCAGGCCTATCCGAGCCGGCCCCTACTGCTGCTAAGGCTGGATAGCCGACTTCAAGCTCAGGACCTATAACCCGCTGGTACCGCGCGCCGAATCGTTCAGCCAATTCGACAGCTGCATCAGCGAGCTCAACAGGGCCGAGCAGATTGGCCGGGGTGTTAATGAGGTCCCGTGAGTAGCAGACGGCTTCTGCTATAGTGATGGCGCGATCGCAACCAGCGGGCACGGCCAAAAGTGCTGGCGAGCTTTTGCGGGGCTTAAACCGGTCAAAGCGATATGCCCCCAATGCGGCTCCGAGAACAGCACTCTGTAAATCGTAATCTCCGGGCACCAATCTCCAAGTCGTAGCAGAGGGCAAGGCCACCGGGATAGCACCGAATGGAAACGGGGACCGATCATCGCCCACGGCCAGCAGTGCGCCGCCGAGTCCGTCGTTCCCTGGCAGCAGCAGAACTTCCCCCGGGTCATCTCCAAATTGTTTTCCCGAGGTGGTGGTCTGCGCCTCAATGAATCTTCGTGCCCCAAAATCGATATCAGCAATGCTACTTGCCAGTCCAGCCTTGCGCACAACTCGTAGCGGGAGGCTGCTGCTCGCATTGAGAGTTAGTCCCGATGGTAGCTGTGATAAGCTCACAATACTTTGCCCTTGTATGGCTTTGCCGCTTTATGTGATGCCTTTTTTCCGCAACGTGCTGGCATTCGAGAGTTGGGTAAAGAGGATACCCGAATTGGATTAGGTCTTCCAGCCCATTACTGCTCTTCAGGATATACGCAAGCCTGCTGGCGGTGGTTAAACCGAAGTTTTCACTGATTTGAACGCAAACTCCCTGCATTTACCGATGAAGTATCTGATCTGGATTTGACGCTTACTGGACACGCATGGGGTCGATCCCGATCAGGTCGAAGGCGGCGGCTTGCAGCGGTGTGGGCTTTGCCAGGGTGGTGAAGGTGGCATTCGGCGCCTTGGGCAGGGCTGCGGTGTTCAGGGTCTGGGTCGCGAGATGCGCCATCAGGTCGGTGAAGCTTGAGATCGGCAGGCTCTGATCGTTACGGCGTCGGCCGCGCTTGCGATCGGCGGCCGGGGATGATGCCGCAGGGGCGACCGGCGACGAGCGTTCGGCCTCGGCTCCTGTCCGGTCGTGATCCTGGAACAGCAGGGGCTTGAGGGCGTCGCGCAGATGCCACTCGACGTAATAGGCCATCATGCAGAGAAAGACGTGGGCACGCACCCGCGGTGAGAGCCAGTGATGCACCGGGCGGATCGCGAGATCGACCGATTTGAGGGTCCGGAACGCCCGTTCCACCCGCGAAAGGTCCTTGTAGGCTGACACGGCTTCGGTCTCGCTCATGACGTCCGCGCTCACACTGGTGCGGATGACATAGATGCCGTCGAGGGCCGCCTCGCGCGCGATGCTGGCGGCGTTGCGCTGGAAATCGAAGCGGCTGGCGGTGATGGTGAGATCGAAATGCTTGGCCATCTTGCGCTGGTTGATCACCGCCCCCACCGCCAGCCCGATCGCGGCCTCGCCATGAAGAGGAGCGCGTTTGCGCCGTGTCGCATCCCGGATCCGCGCCAGTTCCGTCTCGGTAGCCACGAGCAGCGCCTCGCGCTTGCGCCGTCGTTCGGTCGCCAGGGCGGCGTTGCGACAGGCGATCAGCCGCTCGCCCGGATAATCGGGCGACGTGATCGCGGCGATATCGCGCTCGTCGAACAGCGACATCTGCAGCGCTCCCTCGGCAAGATCCTGGATCTGCCCCGCGCGCAGGCAGCTGATCCAGTCCAGCCCCGCCGGCTTGATCGTCTCGCGGATCCGCGCCGTGGTGATCATCCCGCGATCACCCACCAGGACGACGCGCTCGAGATGGAACCGCCGCTTGAGTTTCTCCACCTGGGCGGCGACCGTGGCCGGATCGGCGGTGTTGCCTTCGAACACTTCCACTGCGATCGGCCGCCCCTCGCGATCGCACAGCAGACCATAGACGATCTGCGGCCGATCGGGCCGGTGATCCCGGCTGTATCCGTGGTGTGCCAGTTCGCAATGCCGGCCTTCGAGGTAGGATGAACTGACGTCGTAGAGCACCAGCGTGCCGTCGCGCAGATGACGCTTGGCGAACTGCCGCTCGATCCGGCCCTGCTGCGTGCTCAGCCAGTCCAGCGCCGCATAGATCTCGCGCTCTTCAATGACACCGAGATCGAGCATCTGCCCGAGGCTCGATGTTGCGGTCTCCGGGTTCAGGCCGCGCAGGGTCGAGAGCTTCGATCCCGGCGCGATCACCCGGCCCGCAATCAGCGCCAGGGCGAGATTGCGCTCGCGCGACGCCCTCCGGCCCAGCAGGCGGGGAATCTCAAGCTTGCGCATCATCCCGAGTGCCGCCGCCACATGACCGTGCGGCAGCGAGCGCCGGATCTCGAGTGCCTGATCGGCACCACCGACCACCGCGCCACCCGCGAGAAGCGCACGCAGCCCATCGATCAGCTCCGGCGGCATCTGGCTCAGATTGGCGATGGTGCGTTTATGAACCTTGCGACCCTCGCGGAAACTCTCCCGCAACAGCACGGCCGGCGCCGAGCGGCCATTCGGAACCACGTCAATGAACATGAAGCCAGCGAATCACGGATCGAGTCGCGCCGCAAGCCCTATGTATGGACACAATCGACAATATAAAATTCGCTCTACGCGAGGCTGTCCACCATGTTCAGGTCATTCTGAAGTAAAAACTTCGGTTTAGCGGTACCTATTTCATCCGAAAGCCATAAAAATGAGTATGTAGACACTCATTAATTTACACCGCGCCGGTCTCAACGGGTGGCTGCACGCCAAAAACTCTCGAAGCCTTCTCGCTTGTAGTACTCCTGCGCGGCGGGCGCCTTGGCAATCATGTCGATCGTCACCTCAACCAACGCTTCAAATGTAGCCGCGATGAATTCAGGAGATTGCGGGCGCTGCACAGATGCTGCCAAGTCCTTCAACAGCGTTGCCGCCATCGACTTGGTCGGGCGCAGACCCGCCTTTCTACTATCTGGAGTAATGCAAGCCGAGACGTGAAGCTGCTTAAGCGCCTTTCGTTTTATGCCGTTGCAAAGGCCCCATTCCACGTATGAATCCCACACTTTCTGCCATCCCACCAGCACACTTTCCCTCTCTTGAAACCCGGCCAGCATTGCGCCACCGACCTCTCCCTTGAGAGTCACATACAACGCGTTGAATAGCGTCTCCTTGGTCGCAAAATACGTGAAGACCGTTCCTTCAGCGACCCCGGCGGTGGTCGCAATCTTAGCCGTCCTTGCGGCAAGCCCATCGGTGGCCACGTTTTCCGCGGCCGCCATCAGAATCGCATTCCTCTTTTCTTCACTTAAAGGACGAGCCACTTTCAGTGCCTGCCGCTGCGACTGAGACCACGCCGAGATTATACGTGAACTTAACCCGGATCAATGTCGGCCAGCCTCTCGCTATTTCTGAAATAGAGCGCTGCACCCAATGGAGTGCAAGAGGCAAGCACGCCGCAGTCAGTCAAATTAGCTCACCACGCAGCACCGACATCAACGCTGATCTGCAATTAGCACGGCTAAAGGGCAGGTCCTTACCTGCCGAGGCTCCGGACACAATCACGCCCTGTCAGCAGATCCTGGCAGACAACCCCTCGTCGGCTGCGTCCAGGACCCAAACTCGTCAAGTCAATGGCCCTTAGGTCCCTAACCATCCTCAATAGCACAAACCCACAGGGCTGCGCACCGCTCTTGTTTCGACCGCCCTAAGTCCTGTGACAGGAAACCGGAAACCCAAGCCTTTCTTGAAACCATCAACGTCGACAACCCAACAGCCCCGGCAAAGGATCCACTAGCTATCTTGCCTATGCTTCGCGTTGGAAGGGGTAAATCCATCGGTTGGCCCGTATCGGTTCGCATTTTGGCAGCCAATCTTTGCGCCTAGCCATTTCTCATTGTTAATGCCTTCCAGACTGTAGGCTGGCAAGCGCGTCAGCCCACAATCTGGAAGGCCAACGATTCAGGCCGCCGCAAAAATACGGCCACCCACAGCCTCCGGCGTCAGGAGGTCTGGGAAATGCGCCACGATATCATTTATCTCAATCTCAGGACCAACGATTTCATGACCAAACTCCCCATGGAGCCGGGCCTCAAAATGAATATGGTCTTTCGTAACGATGATCCGGGACATGTCGACGGGAACTTTCTCGTAATTATCATCCGACGAACTGTCGCCAGCTTCCGGCTCATACTCGCGATAGGATACGATATCGTGGGCCGGTGCCCGGATCGGATCCGCCCCGGAGACGGCGCAAATTTCTCTCATCTTCATAATCATGGTCGCGACGCTATGGCTGATCACCGCTACGCCCCGGCCAGGCCCGGAAAGCCCGTCGCTGCTTAGGTCCACATCAAACCGGATCACCAGCGCACCAGTTTTCAGCGCCTCCTTATGATCTGCGATCTTCTGAAAGGTTTTTTCGCACGGCATTCTTTTACTCTCCTATGCATTGCTGATGCATTGCTGATTGGTCGACAATATCACCAAATCATCTACTGGACAAAACACACGCCCGCTGAAGCTTCATCGAATGATCGCGGGCACCTATGCCCAGCGGCGCGTCTTGATCATCGGTCGGCATCTCGAAAGACATGTGGGACATCTCATTAATCGCCAGCTCTTGCGCAGCAGGCCGCAAGGGCGACGCACCCGTGCAGCTGACAGCCCTGGCTTTTGATCCCGACAATCAACATTCCGGCGCCCCGACCTGCCTGTCGATTCGAGCCACAGCAACGGAGCTCTTTTGAGACCTGTGTGCGGGTCGGGTTTCGCATTGATTTTCTGACATTTCATGGAGTGCGATGTTGGGTGTGGCGATCGACGGTGATGTCAACGCCTCGCCGGAAGAGCGGCGATCTCGTCAGTTGTTGTG
>JAJZBH010000001.1 GCA_021799015.1 Pseudomonadota bacterium | reverse complement strand
GGCGTCCTTCTGTACTCGATATTCTTGATGCCATTAGAGCAATATGATCGTTGAGGGAATCACGAAGCAAGGAGGATCCGCGACGAACTGGATTTTCCCGCTTGCGCCGCGTCTCGTTGTTGAAAATCGGTTCTGGCGTTTTCTGCCGGTTGGACCTTGGTGGCAGACGCAACCTGCTCGGATTGGGTGTCGATGTACGCCTTGCCAGCGTGCTCATCTGCAATCGCTCGGAATATTCCTGCAGGGATTGAAAAAACCGGAGGCTTTTGGCGCGTACCGTCTTGGCTAGGCCAATGCTGGCATTCGTTCTCGACGGGTTCTTCGGTCAGGCTTTTGTGCTCATTTGTGTCGCTAGAGGTATGGTAGGACCAATTTATGGCGGCGTTGGAACTGATCGGGGTCGGAAAGCGACGGGATGATGGGTTCGTGCTTCGAGAGATTGATCTCGCCATAGCGGATGGCGAGTTCGTCGTTATCGTCGGCCCGTCGGGGTGTGGCAAGACGACGCTGCTGCGGATGCTGGCCGGGCTAGAGACAATTGATGCGGGAGAATTCCGGATCAATGGTGTGCGGTCCAACGACATTCCCCCCGAACGGCGGGGGCTGCCGATGGTGTTTCAATCCTATGCGCTTTACCCGCATATGGATGTAGCCGGGAATTTGGGGTTTTCTCTCCGAATGGCCGGGCGGAGGCGCGCCGAAGTTGCTGAACGTGTTGCGGAAGTCGCGGCTCTGCTGCGGCTCGATCCTCTTTTGCGGCGCTATCCCGATTCGCTCTCGGGAGGGCAGAGGCAGCGTGTCGCGATTGGTCGGGCGATCCTGTGCGCGCCCAAGGCGTTCCTGTTTGATGAGCCGTTATCGAATTTGGATGCAGGCCTGCGCCTGCAGATGCGTATCGAACTGGCACGGCTTAATCGGCGGCTGCAGGCCACCATGCTATACGTGACGCATGACCAGATGGAGGCCATGACCATGGCCCATCGGATCGTTGTCCTCAATGGAGGGTGTGTCGAACAGGTTGGGACTCCACTTGAGCTCTACCGATCTCCAGCCAATGTTTTCGTCGCGGAGTTTATCGGCGCGTCGAGAATCAATCTTCTCAGAGGCGAGACCGTGCTGGACGGTAGGACAATGTCTGTCTTGCTGGAGGACGGTGTTCGGATCATGATGCCCTGGTTAGCCGGTAAGGCCAGCATCGGCGAAAAAATCACGATCGGCCTGCGTCCTGAGCATTTGCATCTGGACCCAGCCGCGACGATGTGCGGTATTGTCGAGTTCATCGAACATCTCGGGCATGAAATCCTGTTTGCAGTCCGCTGTGGTGGCACGAGCCTCATGGTGCGGGCGGACCCAGCTGCGCAGCTGAGACTTGGTGAATCCGTGCAGGTTGGTGTCATGGCGGAGCATGCCATGGCATTCGGCGCGGACGGGGTTGCCTTGCGGGGGCCATGAAATCGGGATTGCTCATGTGAAGGGGAATGTCCTGTGATGTCTGACGAATGGTGTGACCGGTGAATTTCTCTGAGCCGACCATCGAGAGATTCGATTACGTCGTGTTTGGTGGCACCGGGGATCTGGCGCGGCGGAAATTACTGCCCTCGCTTTATCGCCGCGACGCCGACGGCCAGCTGCCGGATGGCTCACGGATTGTTGGGGCGGCGCGCAGCGCAATCGATCGCGGCGCCTACCAAGCTCTGGTCGAGCACAGCCTACAGGAATTTCTGGGAGCGGATTCTCTTGACCCGGCAAGTCAGAGACGCTTTCTCGACCGGCTATATTTTGTTTCGATGGATGCGGCGGCCGAGCGCGGGTGGGATAAGCTGAGCGCGCTTCTGAACGAAAAGTCGCAGCCAACGCGCGTGTTCTATCTGGCGACAGCGCCGGAACTTTATGGTGCGATTGCCGACAATATTCATAACAACGGATTGCAGACCACGAATACCCGGATCGTGCTCGAAAAGCCCATCGGGCACGATCTCACCTCAGCGCGGGCGATCAACGATCGCGTCGGGGCGGTGTTCAGCGAAAGCAATATTTTCCGGATCGATCATTATCTCGGCAAAGAGACAGTGCAGAATCTGCTTGTCTTGCGGTTCGCGAATGCCTTGTTTGAGCCGGTCTGGCAAAGCAACGCCATCGATCACGTGCAGATTACGGTGGCCGAGACCGTCGGTGTAGAGGGGCGCGGCGGATATTATGATCATACGGGCGCGCTACGCGACATGATCCAGAACCACCTGTTGCAGCTGCTGTGCCTGGTCGCAATGGAACCACCATCGACGCTCGATCGCGAGTCTGTCCGTGACGAAAAATTAAAGGTTCTCCGCGCACTTTCTCCGATTACACTCCCTGAAATAGCGACCCATACAGTGCGCGGGCAATACCGGGCTGGAGCGGTCAACGGGAAGCCGGTGCCGGGATATCTGGAAGAGAAGGATATCGGGAGCGGTTCCGCTACAGAAACATTTGTGGCGGTTAAAGTGGAGATTCGTAATTGGCGCTGGGCTGGCGTGCCTTTCTATCTGCGGAGCGGAAAACGATTGCCGGACAAGGTTTCGGAGATTGTCATCCAGTTCAAACCGGTTCCGTATTGGATCTTTCCGACCGGATCGGATCAGGCAGCCCCGAATCGCCTGGTCATCCGGGTTCAGCCGAACGAGAGCATCCGCCTGCACCTGTGGACGAAGGAACCTGGCCCAGGTGGCCTCAGATTGCGAAACGTGCCGCTGAACCTGAGTTTTGCAGAGACATTCAAGAATGACCTTCCGGACGCGTACGAACGGTTGCTGATGGACGTGGTGCGAGGCAACGCAACTCTGTTCATGCGGCGCGATGAGGTTGAAACTGCTTGGGAATGGGTCGACTCGATCCTGGAGGCTTGGGACAATTCCGGGGAGCGACCACGATTTTACACGGCCGGAACATGGGGTCCGTCTGAGTCTGTCGCCATGATCGTTCGCGACGGGCGGACGTGGTTCGATGAGCCGTGCTCCGGCAATGGAGCCGGTTGAATGCGTGCGGAGTGAAAGATCAACATGGGTCATCGACAGATTCGGGCGGTCACGGATCGGATTGCTGCACGAAGTGCTGAAACGCGGGGGCGCTATCTTGAGGCCATACACGCGAGGGCGGGGTCGATGCGCCGCAGTCAGCTCGGCTGCGCGAACCTGGCGCATGCAATAGCGGCGTGTTCGACTCAAGAAAAGACCCTGCTGGGCGGAGATGATGTGGCCAACATTGCGATTGTCACATCTTATAACGATATGCTTTCAGCGCATCGGCCTTACGCCAGGTATCCCGATCTGATCAAGGCGGCTGTCGCGGCAGCTGGAGGAGTTGCCCAGGTCGCCGGTGGTGTCCCGGCCATGTGCGACGGTGTTACCCAGGGTCGGGCGGGAATGGAACTTTCGCTCTTTTCTCGCGATGTTATTGCCATGGCGACAGCCGTTGCCCTTTCGCACGACGTTTTTGATGGCGCGCTGTTTTTGGGCGTGTGTGACAAGATCGTACCTGGGCTGTTGATCGCTGCATTGTCGTTCGGCCACCTTCCGGGCATTTTCGTTCCGGCCGGTCCGATGCCGTCAGGGCTGTCGAATTCTGAAAAATCCAGAATTCGCGAGATGCATGCCGAGGGTAAGGTTGATCGGGCAACATTGCTGGCGGCCGAGTCCGCAGCGTATCATGGAGCGGGAACGTGTACTTTCTACGGCACCGCTAACTCCAACCAGATGTTAATGGAAATCATGGGATTGCAACTTCCCGGCGGCTCATTTGTGCATCCAGATACCGAGCTGCGCGACGCTCTAACAGAAGCGGCTGCCCGTCGGATACTGCAGATAACGGATAGGAGAAACGGGTTAACGCCTATCGGTGAAATTGTAGACGAGCGCGCGATTGTCAACGGTATCGTCGGCTTGCTGGCAACCGGTGGTTCCACCAACCATACAATTCACTTGACTGCGATGGCTCGAGCAGCGGGTATCCAGGTCGACTGGCACGACTTTGCAGATCTTTCCGATGTTGTGCCGCTTCTCGCCCGGATTTATCCGAACGGAACGGCTGACGTGAACGGCTTCGAGGATGCTGGTGGAATGCCCGTATTGATCGGGTCGCTGCTTGATCATGGCCTGCTGCATGACGACGTGCGGACGGTATGGGGGCAGGGCCTGGCAGCCTATCGGGCACGCCCGCGGATGGCTGGCAGGAACCTGGTTTGGCATGATGTCGCAACCGAGAGTTCGGATATGACGATTCTGCGGAGCGTCGACGCCCCGTTTTGCCCAAACGGAGGAATCCGGATTCTGGCAGGCAATGTGGGCCGTGCGGTTACGAAAGTTTCCGCGATCGTTGCAAAAAGCCGAGTTGTCGAGGCGCCCGCGTTGGTATTCCGTAACCAGGAGAGCTTTCTTGCGGCATTCAAGGCAGGAAAGTTGCATCGCGACGTCGTCGTGGTGGTGACGCATCAGGGACCGGTGGCAAACGGGATGCCGGAGTTGCACAAGTTGATGCCACCGCTGGGCGTTTTACAGAATCTTGGATTTGCCGTTGCCTTGGTGACGGATGGGAGGATGTCAGGTGCATCCGGCAAGGTTCCGGCTGCGATCCATGTTACGCCAGAAGCCGCGTGCGGTGGAGGGATCGGCAAAATCCGCGATGGAGATGTCGTTCGGTTGGATACGGAAGCGAACACGCTGACGGTCCTGGTGGACGCGGCGGAATTTTCCGCGCGGGACTCTGCGGACGTGGATCTTGCGGCGAACGAGTTTGGGACGGGGCGGGAACTGTTTTCCTGCTTCCGACGGAATGTTTCAGCGGCTGACCGAGGGGCGAGCGTCTTCACATGAGGGACCAGAACAGAGTCTTGCAAACGGTGCTGGACGCCAATCCGGTGATTCCCGTTGTCACTATTGAGGATCCTGATCTGGCGGTTGAATTGGCACGGGCGCTGCTGGCCGGCGGAATTTCGGCGATTGAGGTGACCCTGCGGACCGCGGCGGCGATTGAAGCCATCAAGACGATCGCGAAAACCATCCCGGAAATTGCCGTTGGGGCGGGGACGGTCCTGACGCCAGCGCAATATGCACTGGCGGCAACGTCGGGCGCCAGATTTTGCGTGGCGCCCGGAGCCAGCCCTGCACTGCTCGACGCTGCAGAAGCGAGCGCAGTGCCACTGCTGCCAGGTGCGATGACCCCAACAGAAGTGCTGTCGCTGCTGGAGCGCGGGTATCGGTTGCAGAAATTCTTTCCGGCGGAGGCTGCAGGAGGAATCGCGATGGTGCAGGCGATGGCGTCGCCAATTCCGGCGGTGCGGTTCTGCCCGACAGGGGGGGTTACCGCACAAAGTGCATTTCGTTATTTGAGCCTGCCCAACGTGATTTGCGTCGGTGGGTCCTGGGTAGCGCCCGAAACAATGCTGCAATCCCGAGATTTTTCTGGAATCACCCACCTGGCTTCAGCTGCGGCCGGCTTACGCGTTCGTGAACGCAAAGCGTGAGATTTGGCGGCCGCGGAGGGACCCTCTGCCGCCGCATTTCAGCATGCCAGGGTGGGGAGTGGCACTTTGGCGCGGTGTCCGAATGCGGTGCCCATCGTGCGGCAGGGCGTCGGCTTTTGGAGGATTTTACCGGATACGGGAACGATGTCCGCTCTGCGGGGCGGAACTGGGGAGAGTGCCTTGTGGCACGCTGCCTGCATATCTTTCGATCAGTATAGGCCTCGCGGTAATCGGTTTGGGGCTGATCGTCGCGGATCGCGGAGGACACCTCGGATATGCCCGGTCCATCGAGATCTTTGTTCCTGCTGCAATAGGGCTTCAGCTCCTGATTTTGCGACCGATAACGGGCGCCGTTCTGGCCTTGATGATGAAAAACGACATGTGGCGGGACTAGGCGTGTTAGCAGTGGTTGTGCTGATAACGTGGCGTTATCATGACAGGCTCCGCCATCCCCAGTGTTCTGGACGACCTGTTATCAGGAGGTTCCGGGATTGCAACGTCAGCATCACAGGATGCGCAGCTGTAACAGAATGGCGGCGGATGGTACGCCGGCAAAGGTCAGGAAACGGCTATGCCGCGGGGCGGCAGAGGACCTTGCCGGATCGACAGCGGGGCGCCGGCGGCTTGACGTCCCTGACTACCGATCGCTTTGAACCCCATGAAGCCGAACGCCGCCTAGCCACTGGCACTATCCGTGACCTGCCAGGATTGCGACCCGAACTGCCTCCGCCTCGTTGGCGACGGTCGTCAGTTCGGTTCCGGACGGGACTGGAATGCCAAGAATCGTGTATACGGCTGTAACCGTATCCGTCGTGATCGGAATTTCCTTATCGGAAGCTGATCCCAGCAAGATGGCGGCCATGTCATCTGAGCTGGCCATTGTTACACCGGTTAGGGGAGTCGTGCCCGTCTGTCCGAGATTCTTAAGAAGCGCAAGGTTTTCAAGCGGCGAGTCAATACGCACGACCGTGGAATAATACGTTTCCACAATGCGAGCGAATTCGAGGGCCGGCAGTGAATAAAGTTCGGACACGGTCATGGTCAGTGTTGGCTGACCCTCGGCCGTCAGCGTTAGTATTGTTGTACCCGTTGTCGACCAGTTGCTCACCACTTCGTCGAAGGCGTGATTGAGCACCGACGCAGGCGAACGGGCCACGCTCAGCCGTCCGAGTTCAACTTCCGGAATTCCTTCCTTTGCCCAGACGGGCCGGCCACCAGTCGTGCCTTCCCCAGGCTGGCGGCTGGTTTCCCCACCGCCATAACGCGGTCCCTTCTTGTCGCTACTGGGTTCCGTTTCACCTGTCTCGGTACCAGTGGACCCCCCTTGCCCATAGTGACCATGCACGGCGCTTGAGCCGCCGCGGCCCATCCCCGATCCTGCCGTACCGGGGGCGTGGCCGCCGCCACTTCCGCTGCCATGGGTAGCAGAACCGCCGCCGCCTTGTTGGGTGCCTTGGGCATAGGCGTATCCAACCCCGTGAAGCGGCGACCACACTGGTTGCGGCATCCAGGCTGCGATGCCCACGGCGGCAGAACCCAACAGGATTCGCCTAACTGCCGACGTTGATTTCTTTCTCTGGGTCATGTGCAGATTCCTTTTCTTATGTTGCAAGGTATGAACACCGGCTCATTTGCGCCGAAGGACCTTCGTGTCAGCGCCCCACGGCCCTTGGCCCTGGTGGACAAAGTGTTCGCCACCGGTGTCGCCTCCAATCGGCCCTGTCGTTGCACCATCGGACGGAAGAGCCGTGGATCCAGTGGACGTGGTGGTTTCCCCAGCTCCGGCGTCGCCGGTCCCTGTATGCCCGCCGTTGGACTCGCCACCGCCCATCGTCCGACCTGTACGCTGCCGGTGGCGAACGGCACGTTGCGCAGGAGTTTTGCCCTGACCCATGCCGCCGCCGCCGGCTTCACCCTCGCCGTGTCCGCCACCGCCCCCTTCACCCTCACCGTGTCCGCCACCGTGCCCTTCTCCGGCGCCATTCCCGTGCCCGGCGCCGGCACCCGCCTCTCCCTCGCCGTGCGCGCCTGACTCGCCGCCGCTGTGCTCCTGTGCAAAGCTGGCACCAGGCAGCACCAGCAGCAGCGAAAAAGCGCCCAAGACTCTAACGAAGCACCTGCGCCCGACGTCGACTGACCCTGTCGTCAAGGCGAAACGGCTTTTCATTGGTGGATTTTCCCGTTTGTAGTTGACGCCGCGTTATCCGGCCTGCGCGCCGCTTCGGCAGCGGCGCGGATCGCGCTTCCGAGAGCGTGGGTCGTGCTGACGCAGAGTAGCTTGTTAACATCACGATAGAGCGGTTGCGTAATCGGCAACGAACTTGCCAACCCCAGATATGTTCCGGCCAACACCGGATCCGGCTGCCGCTTTTCCAGCTCCTCCTGGTAATTGGAGAGAAGATGGAGTTCGTTTGTATTGGCAGGCTCCAAGCCGGGCGCCAGCCGTGCTTCCACCGCCTGAAGACGTGCCAGGTTTTTTCCCTGAAGGCGCTGACGGGCCGTGAGATTACCTAATTTATAGTCGCCACACCATGAGCGTCCAAACAGCGCCTGCCGACTCGACGCGGAGTTGTGCTGCAAAGTGGCCTGGGCCAGGATCGAATCAGGCCACGCCAGCGCCGCGACCACGAGGCCAACAACAACCGTGATAGATGCGCCGCGTTTTTTTCCAAGCATGACAACAACATCAGACCCAACAGCAATGCCAGCAAACGGCCGGCGCGTGGCGGTCTTCGCGATTTGGCGTAAGATACAGAACATTGGCCAAAGCGTCGTTGATCCATGTCAAGGATGTTACCCGGCGAAGTGACGCATGCGCCATTCACCGTTCGTCTTGAATAGGCTCCACGAAAGGCACCATTTATTTTTGTAGTCGGTCCGATTTCCCTGATTGAAACAGGTTCATAACTCTCCGTTCCTGATCGTACGGGTGAGTGTGGAAATATCGACGCCGTCGTTCTTGTCCGACCCTTTCGGGTGGGGTGATTTGGGGATGTATGGTGTCGGTTCGGAAGCTGGTTTCGGCGTCATCCGAGCAAACGAATCCGCCCTCTCGAAATTCTTAAGAATTGCCGGCTAGCCGGTACATTATTGCATGTTCAGGTTCTGGTCCACTTCTTTCCTTCAGCGAGAACGCGGGCCGTGACGGCTTGTGTTGTGAACGGACGATGGAAGTAGCCGGGGACCGATATCGCCAAATGTCGGCAAAGGCATCAGCAAAAAGCATCAGTAATTTTGGACGGAGTACCCTTCTGCCAGTGGCTGAAGTTGCTCTGTGCCTCTTCGCCGGAACCCGGCATCGTCGATGGGGAAGAATTACCGCTTGAAACGGTATGCCTTGCACAGATAACGAGGATAAACGGCAGTATTCGACGCACTGGTGCATCCGCGCCGGCGCACAGTCGGTGTTCCCATCCTGATCAATACTGAACCAGTCTCTGACGGATGTGAGAGAGCGCCTTAACGGCTGGATCCCCGGGTTGGCGAGGCGCGAGCAAACTTTTTCTTTTGATTTTGATCAAAGCGGCGTTAAGCAATTTCGCGAAGTGTAACGGGGTTCCGGAGGTTTGTCCGATGCCACTGATCCCGTCCCGGTTTTTCGGATTGTTGTTTGCCTTGGCCGCAGGACTGATGCCGGTGGCTGCGATCGCGGCGACACTGAGCAGCGGTGTTGACCGGCGCCTCGAGGCGACGGCGGAAAATGGTCCGCGTGCCTTGCTCGACGGGCTTTCCCAGCTTTTGGCGTCGAAACCGGCACTCGCAGCAACGCCGGCTTCGGCAGCAGCGCTGGCGGCCGCTGCGGCAGCGCCGGTACCGGATTTCGAGGGTGCAAATCTGCCAGTCTATCGGGAAATTGCTGATCGAATTGTCAGAGCCGCCCCTTTGGCGCAACGTCAGGCGGTGCGGATCGCCGTTGACGGGGCTCTCGAACAGTTCATCGTGACAGACATCCGCGTTATGCCATCGCCAATACCACGCACGATCGGCACCGGCGCGACGCAACCCCCGGACATCGGCGGGCCGGGGTACAAGGTCGGATCGTTCACGCTCTACCCGACGCTGCAGGCCGGTTCATTTTATGACAGCAACATTTATGCGACACGCACGGGGCGCGTATCGGACGTTGTGGGCACGATCTCCCCGAACATAATTGCCGAGTCAAACTGGGCCCATAGCTCGCTTCAGGTGAACGCAGGAACAGATCTTTCCGGTTACTGGACTCATGGAAGCGAGAATATGATCGACTGGCACCTGGGAGCCGAGGGGCATATCGACGCGAGTCGCAGCACACGGATTCTTCTCGGTGTGCAGACTTTGAGCGAGCACGAGGACCGCTTTTCGCCGGATGCCGTCGAGGGGTTAACGCCGACACCCTATCGCGAGTTGAACAGCTATGTGGGTGTGGTTCGCCGGCTCGGTAATTTTAGCCTGCGGGTCGGCGGTGCCGTGGAGCGGTTGACGTTCGGCAACGTTGAAGGGCTCCACGGGCTGATCGACAACCACGACCGCGATCGCAATCGCTTTACGTTTGGCGTGCTCCTGCGCGATGATGCCCAGCCGGCGTTTCGGCCGTTTGTGGAGGCGTTGGGTGACGTCCGGCGCTATGATCAGAGCCCGGACGATTTCGGCTACTTCCGTAATTCTGGTGGCTATCGCAGCGGTCTGGGTACGCTTTTTGCCGTCTCGTCGAACGTTTCCGGTGAGGCCTTTATCGGGGTTATGGGGCGCGCTTATGCGGACTCGCGCTTCAAGAGCATCACGACAGTGGCCAGCGACGGTTACGTCCGCTGGCAGGCCACTAAACGCACGGCTGCTCTTCTCTTTCTCGACCGCTCAATCGAGGAGACCACGCTCCCGGGAAGCCCGGCGTATATCTACACGGTCGTGGGCGGTCGGCTGGAGCAGGATCTGTGGTCCAGCCTGACGGCGTTCATACGCCTTGCTTTCGCACGGTGTGATTTCGTTCAGACATCGCGATGGGACAATGAGGCGGACATGTCGGTTGGCGCGCGATATTATTTCAACCCGAGCCTATATCTCGGCGTAGATTATCGGTACACGCAGCGGATTTCAGAAGAATCCGTTGTAAATTTTGACCGTAACCAAGTGTTTCTCGTAATGGGCACATCGTTCTGAAGGTGCGCTGCCGGTCCGGCGGACGAAATCTCTGTCGTTGGACCTCACATCTCCATGCCATGCGTCTGGAAAGGAGGTGACCCTGCCCAAAGTGTCGTCGGCCGGCGCTTTGTGGCGGCTTTGTCACGCGGGCGAGGTGCGTCGCAAGATCAGCGGTAACACTCAAGTTCGGCTTTTCAGTAAGAAGGGCGGTTGCCGCGGCAATGCGGAGGGCAAAGCGTCCGTCGCCCCAGCGGGCCCATGGCAGCGGAAAAGCCGACCCGTCAGGACGTGGCCAGCGGTGGCGGGTGCATCTTGCCAACAAAAAGAGAGCAAAAAGGCGGTAGCCACAGCGGTTCGGGCGCACGGCAGGACCACCATGCCCTCCCAAGCCCCACGGAAAGCCCACCAGCTGGCGCTTTTCCTCAAGCGCCAACTTTGTGGCCATTCCTTTTTGCGTTACGGCGCTGGAATGGCTGTGCCAGCGGCCCTTTCCGCTGCGACCGGCGTCAAGCGAGTTCCACGAGCAGGTCTTTCGCGTCGATTTGTTCCCCGGGTTTGACATGGAGGGCTTTGACTGTCCCGTCGCGCGGGGCGGCAATGCGGGTTTGCATTTTCATGGCTTCGATCGCAAGCAGCGGCTCTCCGGCCGTGACAACCTGACCCTCCTTGACCATGATCTGGGCGATTTGGCCGGGCATAGGCGCCCCGATTTCATTGGGTGCCAAATCATCCGCCTTGCGGTGCGATGCATGGGCCGGCGTGACAGCGCGATTGGGAACGACGACGACCCGCGGTTGTCCATTGAGCTCGAAAAAGACACGAACCTTGCCTTCCTGGTCGGTATCGCTGACTGCCTGCAACCGAACGACAAGCGTCTTGCCGGACTCGATGTTGATCGCAATCTCGTCACCGGGCTGCATGCCGTAGAAGAAAACCGGCGTCGGCAGGACCGAAACCGGACCGTATACGTGGCGATTGGCCCGATAGGCCACGTACACGTCGGGGTACATTGTGTAGGCTGCGAGATCATCATCATCAATCTTGCTGTTCACGCGGGCTTCGGCTTCGGTGCGCAACGCTGCAAGATCTGCCGGCGGGAGCAAGGAGCCAGGACGCTCGGTATAAGGCTTGATGCCTTTCAGGGCCTTCTTCTGAAGCACTTCGGGCCACCCCCCGGGTGGCTGGCCGAGGTCGCCCCTGAGCATTTCGATGGTTGATGCGGGGAAAGCTATTTCCCGGTTTGGGTCAAGCACGTCTGCAACAGTGAGGTCCTGCGAAACGAGCATCAGGGCAAGGTCTCCAACAACTTTCGAAGATGGAGTAACCTTGACGATATCGCCAAACAGCATGTTGACATCGCGATAGGTGCGGGCGACCTCGTGCCAGCGTTCGGCGAGGCCGACTGATCGAGCCTGCTCGCGGAGATTTGTGAACTGACCGCCGGGCATTTCGTGCAGGTAAACTTCGGATGCTCCGGATTGCAGATCGCTTTCGAACGCAGCGTACTGCCCGCGGACGGCTTCCCAGTAAAAGCTGATCTGGCGAATCGCTTCGGGGTCCAGTCCGGAGTCGCGCGGCGTATGGCGCCAGGCCTCAACAAGGGAACCAAGGCAAGGTTGCGAGGTCAGGCCGGACATCGGGTCCATTGCCGCGTCGATCACGTCGGCCCCGGCTTCTACCGCGGCAAGGACCGTAGCTGCCGAGATTCCCGAAGTGTCGTGGGTGTGGACGTGGATCGGGAGCGATATTTCGTCACGCAGAGCGCGTATTAATGCCGAGGCGGCAGAAGGCTTCAGAACACCGGACATGTCCTTGATCGCGAGGATGTGGCAGCCGGCAGCTTCGAGCTGCTTGGCGAGATCAACGTAATACTTCAGGGAATATTTGGCGCGTTCAGGATCCAGAATGTCACCCGTGTAGCATATTGCTCCCTCAGCAAGTTTCCCGGATTCGATGATGGCATCGATTGAGACACGCATGTTTTCGACCCAGTTCAGACAGTCAAAGACACGAAACAGGTCGATGCCATTGGAGGCAGCGCGTTGGATGAAGAAGCGGACCACGTTGTCGGGATAGCTCGTGTACCCAACGCCGTTGGCTCCGCGGATGAGGGCCTGAAGCAGAATATTGGGAATCGCGGCGCGGACGGCGGCGAGGTGTTCCCACGGACTTTCCGTGAGGAAGCGCATGGCCACGTCGAACGTGGCCCCACCAAAGCATTCAAGGGAGAACAACTCCGGCAGTGCATTGGTGTAAGCCGCGGCAGGAGCAACGATATCATAGCTGCGCATTCGCGTCGCGAGCAGGGATTGGTGAGCATCGCGCATGGTCGTGTCGGTGACGAGAACGCGTGTTTGCGCGCGCATCCACTCGGCAAAACCCCGCGGCCCGAGACGATTCAAGAGTTGTCGGGTTCCCTCAATGTTCTTTGGGCGGAAAAGGGGAATTTCAGGCCTCCGGGCGGTGGCAGAAGGTCGGCGCTTACCGCGCGTTTCCGGGTGCCCGTTGACCGTCACATCCGCGATGTAGCGGAGCAGGCGGGTGGCGCGATCGCGGCGCCTCGGGAGAGAGAACAGCTCCGGCGTTTCGTCGATGAAGCGGGTGGTGTAATCGTTCGCGGCGAACGCGGGGTGGGTGAGAATAGCCTCAAGAAAGGGTAGATTTGTTGTGACCCCGCGGATGCGATATTCGCGTATGGCTCGGAGCATGCGCGAAATGGACTCTTCAGGGGTCGGTGCCCACGCGGTGACCTTTTCGAGCAGTGCGTCGTAGAAGCGCGTGACGACCGCGCCAGAATAGGCGGTGCCGCCATCGAGGCGGATACCGAAGCCAAAGGCACCCCGATAGGCCGAAATCCGACCATAATCAGGGACAAAATTGTTTTCCGGATCTTCCGTTGTGATGCGGCACTGCAGGGCGTTGCCGTCAAGGGTAATGTCTGGCTGCTTGGGGACGCCGGTTTCAGCAAGCTCGCCAATGTGGCCGCCCTCAGCAATACGGATCTGGGCTTTGACGATGTCGATGCCGGTCACCATTTCGGTGACCGTGTGCTCCACCTGGATGCGCGGATTCACTTCGATGAAGTAAAATTGATTGGTGTCTCGATCCAGAAGGAACTCCACCGTACCAGCGTTCTCATAGCTGGTGGCGCGGCCTATCGCCAATGCTGCATCACAAAGGGCCGATCGTGTTTTGGGATCCAGGTAGGGCGCAGGAGCCCGTTCGATCACCTTCTGATGGCGGCGCTGGATCGAACAGTCCCGTTCAAAAAGATGAACCAGATTGCCATGAGAATCACCAAGAATTTGCACCTCGACGTGACGGGCATGGCGCACAAGCTTTTCGAAATAGACTTCGTCGTTGCCAAACGCAGCCTTGGCCTCTCGGCGGGCCGTAGCAACAGTCTCCAGCAGGTCTGCCCCGGATTCGATCGGACGCATGCCGCGTCCGCCGCCACCCCATGAGGCCTTTAGCATAATCGGGTAGCCGATCTCATCAGCGATCCGTTGGATCTGCGCCCCATCGGTTGGAAGCGGCTTGCTGGCAGGCATGACGGGAACGCCGACCGAGATGGCAAGATTACGAGCGGACACCTTGTTCCCGAGCGTGCGCATCGTTTGCGGTGTTGGCCCGATGAACAGAATGCCGGCCGCAGCGCAGGCTTCCGCGAAGTCGGGATTCTCCGACAGAAATCCGTAGCCAGGATGGATAGCGTCCGCCGCAGCTTCACGGGCCACGCGCAAAACCTCATCGATCGATAAATAGGCCTCGATCGGTCCCAGTCTACGGCTGCCCGGTTGGTGACCGATGCGATAGGCTTCGTCAGCCTTGAAGCGATGGAGCGAGAGCTTGTCCTCTTCAGCATAAACGCCAATGGTCGTGATGCCGAGTTCGGTAGCCGCGCGGAACACGCGGATCGCGATTTCTGATCGATTGGCGACCAACAGGCGCCGGATGCGGTGTTGCATGATGTTTCGCCTCGCTATGAAAAGCCTCTCCTAAGATAGATGCTTGCCCCGATGGATCGCTGTCAAGCCGGGGCAGGCTTTCAGCCGCCGGAGAAAATGCGCACGCGCGCACGCTCTCTGGCCAGCGATCGGGTTTTGCGGCATCATTCGCGGGCGGCCCCGTAGCTCAACTGGATAGAGCACCTGCCTTCTAAGCAGGATGTTGCGTGTTCGAGTCACGCCGGGGTCACCAGACAGCGACTGCTTCTGTCGCGGTTTTTCATGTCGTCCGGATGAATTTCCCTTCACGCGGGGCAGGTTCTTTGCCACAGTCGGTAGGCGTATCCGGGGAGCGCCGCATGCGACCGCGAGGGGATAGGGCGGGCAGCCTGCTGTTCTTGCGTCGGGTGTGTAGATCGGAAAAGGAGATCAAGGCCATGATTCGATTGGCACGGTTTGGGGTCGTAGCAGGTTTGCTGGGGCTCGTTGGCTGCACGACAACAGCGCAAGCGCCAACGACAGCTAACGTTTCCGCGCAGGATCTGAACTTTGTTACCGCGGCCTATCAACTGGTTCATTTCGATCTTGCTGCGTGCAGCATCGTTCAGAAAAGCAACCTCACTCCGGAAGTGAAGCCTGCAGCTGATAAGATCTGCGCAGACGCGGAGAAATACGAACCGGTGATCAGATCGCTTGCCTCCCGTAATGGTGTCAGTCTGCCCGACGCTCTCCCGATCGAGTTCAAGGCATTGCTCGTGTCGCTGACCTACCACCCGGAGCCCGACATTTCGGTTGAATTTCTCCGCGACGAGATCTCAAGCCACGAAAGCGCACTGGCGGTGTTCAGGGACGAGGCTTGGAATGGGACGAATCCCGAGTTCAAAGCCATTGCCAAGCGGACGACGCCATTGCTCGAGCGTAATCTCGACATGTTGCGGGCTGCGATGCCTAAAGGTGTTGCCGAGTGAACGGGCCTTTGACGGCAGCGCGGTCGCTTTACACCGTCATGTGCAACGCGGCGATGCTTTCGAACAAACAAGAGGAGCGCGGCAGGTCGGTGTTGCAAGATTTTGGCCTTTACATTGATCTTGTCGCCGTCAACTTCGTGGTGGATTCAAGCCGATTGAAGGATGGTGCTCTGGCCAGCAAGAAGACTGCGGCGAAAGGGCAGGAGCGCCGCCTCCAGCAATTCGGGGTCGATCATTAGGAGAGGAGGTGGGGCTGCCTGACGCCACGCGACCCCCCGGACCCGCGTTCCAGGCTGAAGTGAATTGGTCTCGGGTCTGCGATCCTGCCGGGTAAACCGGTGTGCGGCTCTACTGCCACAAGCCGCAAATCTCGGTCCATGCAGGGTTATGAAATGGCTTGGCCAGTTTACGTAATATGAGAGTGGCGTTCAGAACACCTTGATGGCCTGGAACAAAAAAGCGCTACCTTTCGGTCCGCCGCGCACCTTGACGTCCGTCGAAACCTGTCCCTCGATGGCCACGGTTGGGGCAACGAAAGAGCCAAAATCGACTCCAATCTGCGTGGCGTCATTGCGGTTGCCGGTATCGATAGACTGGCCGGCGTACGAGAGATATTGTTTGCCGCCGAAGGTTTGTTCAAAAGTAAGGCCGACATAACCGGCGGTTTTGGGATAGATCACGTACGGCAGGTATACGATGACCTGTTCGGCAGGTTCTGTATGCAGGACTGGCCGGAACGGGCCCACGCCGACATTGCTGTTTGCACTGTAGAAAAACGCATCACCGGCAATGTCGAGTTCCAGCCGCCGACCTTTCGGGGTTCCGAAAAGCATATGACTGTACAGCACTTCGATATTGTTGACCCAGTTGTTGGTACCCGCGTTCAACGTATAACCGGCACCATAGGAGCCGACCGGCGGGCTGAGGAAGTAGGAAATGGCCAGCGCCGAGTCCTCGCTCGGGTTACTATAGGGGTAGATAAATGCAGAAAATTGCGGCTCGGCGAAACCGCTGTTGGCGGACTGCGTAGCGCCGAACACCTGCTGGCTGCCGAGGTAGGCGATGTAGGGCACCAGAACCTGGACGCCCCACGGCATGCCGTCGATCGGCGAACAGGTGTGGATGAGCCGGACGAGCGAGACATCGGCTTGAATCCGGGAATCCTGGATCCGCGTCCCATTGGGCGTGTAGAAGCTATTGGCCGAGGAAAACTCGTTGTAAAACGCGACGACATTGAGGTTCGGCGGGGGCGCCGGAAAATCGTAAGGAAGAGGAATGCTCGCGTGAGCCGTGCTGCCTGCAATGACGAACGCGGCCAGAATGGCACCCGCAGCCAGCGCCGGACGCGCCTTCTGGCTCGGATTTCGCAAACCCCGCTTGGCCATTACGCAGTCTCCCGTAACGCTTTGATTATAAAAAAAGCATTACACGCATCATCGCCAATTTCAAGTCGATTTGCTCATTATTCAGCCGATTTCCAATTTTTGTGCTGAAAAAGGACCTGGCGAGACGAAAACGCAAACGCGTGTTCAAATTCCAGATTTTTGAGCTTTGGGCGGTAACCGGACAACACCCCGAACGCAGATGCAAGCCCAATGGGGAAAACCCGGAGCTTCCGGGTTATACAGGGGGATGCTCACGCTCAGTTGTTTCGGGCCCCGATTCATTGGTGGTCGAAAGCGCGGGCGCAGCTGCGCGTTCGCGTGCCTCGCCGTTAGCGGTTAGCTGAGGATCAACATGGTTGTTAGCAGCTGTGTATGGGAAGCGGGCATCGGCAATAACATCTCAAAGAGCGTTTCGACGTGTCAGTCGTGGCCTCGATGCGATGAGCCATCACGCCATTCTGCGGTGATTGAACGCCTGCCGTCTATGGTTTGTGGTGCCGGGCCTCTTTTCAAGAGGCAAACGTTGGCGCACGGCAGGCGGTGGCGATCGGTCCAACAAGTTGTCAGGTTCTGCCGGAAGGCGGCATACACGGGCAGAATCTGATGGTAGCAAAAAGACCGTGTGAAAATGAGAAGCATGGTTCGCCCTGGCGTACCCCGGAAGCTCCGTCCTCCGAGACTTGCCGTACAATTTGGTTGCCCGGGGATAAACGGCTTTGCGTTACCGTCAGCCGCTGACCACGCGCAAGCATCAAAAGGAAATCCTTTTGTTACTCGTGCACCGCGCCAATCAGAAATTCGACATTCCCTTCCGGCCCCGTGATCGGGCTTTCGGTCACGCCAATAACGCGCCAACCCGGCAAGCTCTGCCACCATGCCTCGATCATCGCGACGACCTCTTGTCTGACAGCAGGCTCTCGTACCACGCCCCCTTTGCCAACGTGTTGGCGCCCGGCCTCGAACTGCGGCTTGATCAAAGCGACGGCAAATGCTCCGCCTGTGCACAGTGCCAGGCTTGCGGGCAAAACGGTGCGAAGCCCAATGAAACTGGCATCGCAGACCAGCGACTGAACCGGTTCCGCGATCAGTGACGAATCGAGGGTGCGTGCATTCGTTTTTTCGTGCACGACAACACGAGGATCTTGTCGGAGTTTCCAGGCCAGCTGCCCATGTCCTACATCGACAGCATGCACCAGCGCGGCGCCGCGTGAGAGCAGCACGTCGGTAAATCCCCCCGTCGACGCCCCGATGTCGATACAGATCCGGCCGGCGGGTGTGAATCCAAAATGATCGAGTCCGTGGGCAAGTTTGATGCCGCCCCGTGAAACCCATGGATGTGCAGAACCGCGCACTGTAAGGGGGGTACCGGTCGGGATAAGTGTACCCGGCTTATCGATCCGTCGATCGCCGGCATAAACCTGCCCTGCCATGATGGCAGCAGCTGCCTGGGTTCTGGAAGGTAGCAACCCGCTGACAACGACCAAGGCATCTGCGCGGGTCTTGCCTTGCTTGCTCAACTGTTAACGTCCGCTGCCCAACGTGGCTCGGCGAGCCTGGCGTACCAAACTGCATCGTCCAGCATGGAGCCAAATCACGAAACTCCGGAAAAACAACCGGCGAACCGATCCGTTTTTCGCGTGTTTTAGCCTCGCGCCAGCCGTTTCGCCGTACGCAGCAGAATTTGGCGATCTTCCGAAGCGCAGGCACGATAGAGGCGCATCAGGGCCAATTCGTCACCTTGTAGCGACCCGGTTTCGCCGGACACCAGATAAGCCAGCGATGTTCCGAGAACCTTTGCGATCCGTTCGAGATTTTCACGAACCTGACCGGCACGGTCCGTCTCCCACTGCGCTATGGCGGACCGCGACACGCCGAGCCTGTCTGCAAATTCATCTTGCGTAAGGTTATTGGCGAGGCGGAGGGCGCGAATGCGCTGACCGACCGTCTCGTGAGGGGCAGATTTCTTCGTAGCCATAACGAGCCTTATACATGCCTCATATACCGCACGCCAGTCCCATTTTCGATATTTCGAAAGCTAACAAGAATATAATCTGAGCACGATTTCGTCTTTCGTCATGTCAAGGTGCTTGAGGGCGCGACGCCACGCATGACTGACACCGCGCTGACAGCTTCGACGAAAATCTAGTTGAGAACGGAGATATTTCGCGTCCAGCGCGTTTTGCCGAGAGAAAAGCCTCTATCCCAACGTGAGCAACTTTAATACGTTGCGATCGGGGGTTGTTATAAGTTGTCGGCTATGCGCGCTCGTGGACGGAGTCCTGTTGCCGCCGCGACATGTTTAAAATTGTACGATATCAAACAATATACACAAAAAGCTTTGTTAAGCGCTGTGAGTTCGACGCAGGCGGGCGACAAAAAAACCATCAATGCCGCCCTGGTCGGCCCACATGGAGGGGTCGGTTTGCAACAGACCGCGCGGGGATATCGCGCCCGCGAGACCCGGCATGATGGACACGTCGATGGGGTCGATCATGAGGGCGTGACGGTCCAGCGCCGCATCAATAACGCCTTCTCCCTCAGGCGACTGGAGCGAGCAAACGGCGTAAGCGAGAAGTCCCCCGGGCGCCAACATCGTCAGCGCGGCGTCGAGTAGCCGGTTCTGTTGTTTAACGCAGGCGCTGATGTCCTGTCTGCGTCGAAGGAGAATCTCGGGATGCCGCCGGATTGTACCGGTGGCCGAACATGGTGCATCAAGCAGTATAAAGGGAAACTTTTCAGCGGGCCGGTAGGTGACTGCATCATTAACGACGATCTCCGCGGAAAGCTTCAGCCGCTGAAGATTCTCCTGCAACCGGCGGACTCGATCCCCGTCGCGATCTACCGCCGTAACATGGGCGCCTGCCGCTGCGAGTTGTGCGGTCTTGCCTCCCGGGGCTGCGCACAGATCCAGAACGCGCCGGCCTCGTACGTTACCGAGCGTCCTTGCGGGCAGAGACGCTGCGGCATCCTGAACCCAGAAATCTCCGCGGGCAAAGCCGGGAAGAGCCGTCACATCTGTGCCCGTTGGCAGCCGGACTGTCCCGGTCGGCAGTACGTTAGCGCCAGGAGGAGGCTGGGCGCCGGGCATGAGCGACAGATCCAGCGGTGCTTCCTTCCCATTTGCGATTGCGATATCGCGCGCACGGATGCCCCACGAGGCCCAGAGCCAGGGGGGCGTGTCGAGGCGAGGCAGGTCAAGCGTGCTCACGACGTTTTTGCCCTCTGCCGCAATCCGGCGAAGGACGGCGTTAATTAGGCCGGCAAAAGGAGCAAGTTTCCGGGTTTTTGCCAATTCAACCGACGTCCCAACGGCTGCGTGCGCCGAGGTTTCAAGAAAGACCACTTGAGCGGTGCCAATCCGCAGGATGTGCCGCACGGCTTGCGGCGGGGCGCGCCGAAGATGGTGATCCAGTATGGCGTCGATACTTCCTGCATGACGGAATACCGACGCCGCAATGCGATGCGCCGCGGCCCGGTCACGCGGTGCCGTTCCCGGTGGCAGTCGACCAAGCGCGGCATCGAGCGAACTGTGTCGGTCAAACACTGCTGAAATCAGGTCAAACGCGGCATCTCGGGTTGGATCGGCCATGCGACCTTCATGCTACAGGGATGGTGGAGCTGAGGGGAATCGAACCCCTGACCTCCTCATTGCGAACGAGGCGCTCTCCCAACTGAGCTACAGCCCCATCCCGACCTGCCGCATCGCGCAACCGGCTGCGCCCGTCAAGTGGTCCACGTGGCATGAGCGCCGACAGCACGCACGACGCATTGCCATGGGGCACTGGCCTGGGGTAACCCGCATCATGTCGCAAGGAGACAAGAATGCTCTATTCGATTTTCTGGTTCGCCAACGAGGTCATCGAGATCTTGATCTACGTGCTGATCGCGGCGGCGATATTTTCGTGGCTGGAAGCGTTTGGCGTTCTCGATTCCCGCAACCGCACCGTCTACATGATTGGTGATTTTCTGGACCGGGTTACGACGCCCGTCGTCGCTCCTGTGCGGCGATTCATCCCACCATTGGGCGGAATCGATATCTCCTTCATCATCGTGTTTCTTCTCCTCCGCGCCTTGCAGATCTTTCTGGCGGGTCTTTACAGTTCTCTCATCACGTCCGGTTTTCACTAGGCTCCATGCAGCGAGGCGCGCATATCATCGATGGCAAGGCCGTGGCAGCAAGGCTACGGACAAAAGTCGCGGAAACAGTACAGGCACTGCCGTACCGCCCTGGTTTGACGGTCATTCTGGTCGGTGAGGATCCCGCGAGCACCGTGTATGTTCGTAACAAGGAACGCGCGGCACACGAGGTAGGGTTTGAGTCGAATACAATCCGCCTGCCCGTTGATACGACCCAGTCAGTCCTCCTCGCCTATATCGCGCAGCTCAACGAGGATCCGGGTGTGGACGGCATTCTCGTGCAACTCCCTCTACCTTCGCACATCGACGCAGGATCGATCGTGCGCGCGATCGATCCATTAAAGGATGTTGATGGGTTTCATCCCGAAAACGTCGCAGCCCTGGCGCTCGGAACGCCCCGGCTGATTCCTTGTACGCCGCGTGGAATTCTGCTTTTGCTGCGTGAGGCCGAGGTACCACTGCGCGGATCACGCGCCATCGTCCTTGGGCGATCGAACATCGTGGGGCGCCCGGTGGCCTCGCTGCTGCTTGCCGCTGATGCTACGGTAACCATTGCGCATTCCCGGACCCGCGACATCGCGACCGAGTGCCGCCGGTGTGATATCGTGATCGCTGCAGTCGGTCGAGCTGAATTTGTGCGCGGTGACTGGATTGCACCAGGCGCTACCGTGATCGACGTTGGCATCAACCGGGGCGCCGATGGAGGCCTGGTCGGCGATGTCGCTTTCGGTGAAGCTGTGTCCGTCGCTGGAGCAATTACCCCCGTTCCCGGCGGAGTCGGCCCGATGACAATCGCCTGCCTGCTTGAAAATACGGTGATCGCCGCTGCCGCTCGCCGCGGCTAAACGACGCGCCAGAGGCCGCGTGACTTTGGGCTGCGTACGCGTTTTGGGGCAAGCGCGGGCTTCTGTTTGGACGTGAACGTTGCTAACGCAACGTCCAGGGCATCGCTTTCGGCCAAGCGAAGGTGTTCTTCCGGCCCGCGTTGATCCACGATTTGGAGCACGGCGGCCTCTTCGTGCGTGGCCAGCGATCACTTCCGTGAGCCCCTTTTCCTGCTCGTTCAGCGTATGCAGTACTTCAGTCTTTTCGCTGGCGGCTTCGTGACTTGTGCGTTGGCTCGCTGGGTCGCCTTCCCGAAGTGGTGCGGAGGGGGCACAGGCGGCCGAATACTTGCAATATATCATATATATGTCTAGCGACGCGGAATGCCTGCTGAATCAAAGCATGGTGGAGGATTGCCGCCGCCAGGCCGAACTATGGCTGATGCCGAAAAGAGTGACTCCTAATGACCCAACAGCCAGTTGAAATGACCTTCCATCGAGTCTCGGGTGCCGCCACGCGAGAAAATAAGCCTCTTCAAGGGGACGTGCGGTCGGAACGTCAGCCGTGCTGACGCAAGCGCTGCTGAGCCTGCTGGGGGGCGGCATGGTCGGATTCACGCTGGGTTTGATCGGTGGTGGCGGGTCAATCTTGGCGACACCGCTGATGCTGTATGTTGTTGGGCTTTCACCACACACGGCAATCGGCACCAGCGCACTCGCTGTTTCCGCTAACGCTTTCGCTAATTTTGCGGGGCACGCCCGCAAAGGAAATGTGCGCTGGGGCAGCGCCATTCTTTTCGCTGTTTTTGGCATGGCAGGCGCTGCGGTCGGCTCAACGCTCGGCAAAATCATGGACGGCCGGCAACTGCTATTCCTTTTCGCAATCCTGATGATCGTCGTGGGCGCCTTGATGTTGCGGCCGCGTAAATCCGCTGATACCCCTGTACTCGCAGACGAAAAGACGAAACAGCGTCCTGATGCGATGCGAGCCAAGAGTATACTTCTGGTTGTTCTGGCAGCCTTGCTCGTTGGCGGACTCTCCGGCTTCTTCGGAATTGGTGGTGGCTTTCTCATCGTCCCCGGCCTGCTCGTATCGACGGGCATGCCGATGATCCTGGCGATCGGTTCGTCGCTGCTCTCGGTCGGCACTTTTGGCCTGACGACGGCGATCAACTACGCCTTTTCTGGTCTCGTCCATTGGTTGGTGGCAGCGGAATTCGTGGCCGGGGGCATTTTAGGCGGAGCACTTGGCATGCGGCTCGCAATCCGACTTTCCCCTCGCCGCACCGCTCTGAACCGGATCTTCGCGGGCCTCGTATTTGTTGTTGCACTCTATATGCTTTACAAGAACGCGCCGGTCGCGATCGCGGGGCGTCTCTGATCCTCTTGTCTTGGCTTGCTGCCCGCCTTATGACCACTACCGCAAAGCGGGCGTAGCTCAACGGTAGAGTCCCAGCCTTCCAAGCTGGTTGTGTGGGTTCGATTCCCATCGCCCGCTCCAACGGATGATCGGATCATCGAACCGCGATCTCTCTTGACAGCGTGACGCGCACGGTGTGCAAGGCGGGGTCTGCGCCCGTATTTTCTCTGCCCGGTCCGCAGGGGTGTAGCTCAATTGGCTAGAGCGCCGGTCTCCAAAACCGGAGGCTGGGGGTTCGAGACCCTCCACCCCTGCCAGTTGCGGGGTTGGATTCGGGGTCGGCAGGGCGGGATATGATACCGCACAAGCGAATGATGAATGGAGTATGACTGAATTGGCGTTCAACCCGGCGAAATTCATGCGCGATGTGCGTAATGAGGCAGCGAAGACGACATGGCCGTCGCGCCGCGAAACGCTGACGACAACGGGGCTTGTGCTCGCGATGGTCGCGGTGACGATTGTTTTTTTTGTGGTGGTCGATCAGGTGATCGGCGTCGTCATGCAAACATTGTTCGGGATCGGGAGCTAAGACGGTTCATGGCCAAGCGTTGGTATGTTTTGCACGTTTATTCCGGATTCGAGAAAAAAATCGCGAGCCAGATTCAGGAGGCTGCCGCCCAGAAGGGGTTGGGTGACCAGATAGAGAGTGTCATGGTTCCGACTGAGGAGGTTGTGGAGGTTCGTCGGTCACAAAAAGTCAATGCAGAGCGTAAGTTCTTCCCTGGCTATGTTCTGGTTAAGATGGAGCTAACTGACGAATCCTGGCACCTCGTCCGCGACATTCCGAAGGTGACCGGTTTTCTGGGCACCAAGACCCGGCCAACGCCTATTTCGGATGCCGAGGCCGACCGAATGATGCGGCAGGTCAAGGAGGGCACAGAACATCGCCGTCCTGCAGTTGTGTTTGAGGTTGGGGAGCAGGTGCGCGTCGCTGACGGTCCATTCACCAGCTTTAACGGCGTGATTGAGGAAATTGATGAGGAACATGGCCGGGTGAAGGTGGCCGTATCGATTTTCGGTCGCCAGACTCCTGTGGATCTAGAATACGGTCAGGTCGAGAAGCTTTGACAATAACTAGCTCCTGCATGCGAAGAAGCAGTCGGCGTTGTCGAACGCGCCGCCGGCCTGTTCATCCCGGAACCGCGCTTTCACATGAAAACCCGCAATTTCCCGGACTGAATCAGCTAATTGTTGAACCAGGCCGGGGATCAACCGGCCACGCCGGAAGAAATCAAGGGCGCGATCCAAACAAGTCTGGTGGTCGTAACCGGGGGGATGTTTACGGTTGGATGGTCTGGTTAACCTCCCGCAACCGCCATCGCCATATAATTGACTCTGATGTCGGGGGTGGCGCGGAAATGCCGCACGCTTCGGTCGGGGGCCATTCCCGTGATGTCCGTTACGCGCAAGCCAGCCTCACGCAGTTGCTGTGCAAGTTCATCAGGCCTAATGAACTTACTCCAGGCGTGCGTGCCCACTGGTAGTAGCCGAAGGAGGTATTCGGCTCCGATTTTTGCAAAGAGAAAAGATCGAGCGGTGCGGTTGATCGTGGAAAGAAACAGGATTCCGTTCGATTCCAGGAGGCCGGAGAGGTTCGAAAGAAAGTCCTGCGGACACTCGACGTGTTCGATGATTTCAAGCGCCGTAATGACCGGGTAGCGTTCGTTATTTTTGCGTAGATCAGCGACCGTGCCGGTCCGATAATCGATGCTCAAGCCGGAACGAGCCGCGTGCGTTTGCGCAGCCGCTATGGTTTCAGGTGCGGCGTCCAGGCCCGTGACGTTGCAACCGGCTCGTGCTAGGCTTTCGCAAAGCACGCCGGCTCCGCAGCCGACGTCGAGGACGCGTGTTGGACCAGCCCCATATCGGGTGCGAATCCGCTCCATGATCCAGTCGGTTCGGGCAGGGTTCATGGCAAGGAGTGCCGACATCGGTCCATCGGCGTCCCACCAATGTGCAGCTATCGCACTGAATTTCGCAAGTTCGGCTGGTGCCGTTCCACTCGCGTTCGCGATTACAGTATCATCCCGACGTTGCATTGCTCTCTCCGGCTTCGAACGGTATGTGAGCGCGCCGGGGAACTGACGCAAGTCAACCACTTTTGCTGTCGGACGAATCGATCGCCGACCGAACGGATTAGGGGACAATGACGCGTATCGTGATGAAATTCGGCGGCACGTCCGTCGCTGATCTGGAAAGGATCCGCAATGTGGCCACTCGCGTGGCTCGTGCCGTCGAAGCGGGGCATGAGGTGGCCGTCGTGATTTCTGCCATGGCTGGAACGACTAACCGGCTTGTTGCGTGGTGTCAGGAACTCTCGCCGCTTTATGACGCCCGGGAGTACGATGCAGTTGTCGCGACTGGAGAGCAGGTTACCGCCGGGCTGATGGCAATCGCGTTGCAGACCATTGGCGTCGAAGCGAGGTCCTGGACAGGCTGGCAGGTACCCGTTGCAACCGATGGCCAGCATGGTAAGGCTCGAATAAACGCAATTGAAGGCGCGGAAATAGTTCGCCGAATGCAGGCGGGACAAGTACCCGTGGTAGCGGGCTTTCAGGGGATAGGGCCGGATCGGCGAATTACGACTCTTGGCCGAGGTGGTTCGGACACCTCCGCCGTGGCTTTAGCTGCGGCGCTTCAGGCCGATCGCTGCGACATCTATACCGATGTCGATGGAGTGTATACGACCGATCCCAGAATTGTGCCGAAAGCGCGCAAGCTGGCCCGCATTACGTACGAGGAGATGCTTGAGCTCGCGTCCGTCGGTGCAAAGGTGCTACAGACGCGGTCGGTCGAATTGGCGATGAAGGAACACGTGCGCGTGCAGGTGCTATCCAGCTTCACCGACGCGCCTGGAACGCTGGTCGTTGACGAGGATGAAATCGTGGAACAAGAGATCGTGGCCGGTATTGCCTATTCCCGGGATGAAGCAAAACTGACGATCCGCCGCGTACCGGATCGGCCGGGAGTTGCAGCATCGGTGTTCTTCCCGCTCGCCGAGGCGGGTATTAACGTCGACATGATCGTGCAGAATGTCTCCGAGGATGGCACGACGGACATGACGTTCACACTCAACAAGGCTGAACTGCCGCGCGCGCGGGAGGTTTTGGAAGCGAGATATGATGAGATCGGATACGCGGAGCTGACGGCTGATCCGGACGTGGCAAAAATCTCGGTCGTTGGCGTCGGTATGCGGAGCCATGCAGGCGTCGCCGGAACCATGTTCAAGACACTTGCCTCGCGAGGAATTAATATTCAGGTGATCTCAACCAGTGAAATCAAGGTCAGCGTCCTAATTGCGGCGGAGTACACCGAACTGGCGGTGCGCGCACTCCACACCGCATACGGACTTGATGTCGCATGAGCCCGCGCGCGCATCTTGATTCGCTGTGGTCTCGAGGGCGCGAATTCTTGGGCACCGAAACTGCAATCATGGGTGGTGCCATGAGCTGGGTCAGCGAACGGCATCTGGTGGCTGCAATTTCAAATGCTGGTGGCTTCGGTGTCATTGCGACCGGTTCCATGTCACCTTCTGCACTCGATGCAGAGATTGCAGGTACCAAGGCACTGACCGGGAAACCTTTTGGCGTCAATTTGATCACGATGCACAAGGAGCTCGACGCCCTGATCAGCATCTGCCTGGAGCACAGGGTCGGCCATATCGTTCTGGCTGGCGGTATCCCCAGCGCGGCGGCGGTACGCGCGGTAAAGGATGGCGGGGCAAAGCTGATTTGCTTCGCCCCGGCCGTTGTGCTGGGAAAACGGCTGATCAAGAGTGGTGCCGACGCCCTTGTGATCGAAGGATCGGAAGCGGGCGGCCATATCGGTCCGGTTTCGCTTGGCGTTCTGGCCCAGGAAATATTGCCGGTCATT
This sequence comes from Pseudomonadota bacterium, assembly GCA_021799015.1. Lineage (GTDB taxonomy): Bacteria > Pseudomonadota > Alphaproteobacteria > Acetobacterales > Acetobacteraceae > Acidiphilium. Next base: position 26,295 of record JAJZBH010000001.1, on the reverse strand, counting down.
CGCGAGGTCCCGGTCTTCGTTGCCGGTGGCATTGGCCGTGGGGAGGCAATTCTGGCATTTCTCGAGATGGGCGCAGCGGGCGCCCAGCTCGGAACCCGTTTTGCTGCCGCGACAGAAAGTATCGCACATGAGAAGTTCAAGCGGGCATTTGTGAGGGCGAACGCGCGTGATGCGGTTCCATCGGTCCAGCTAGACGCTCGGTTTCCGGTCATACCCGTGCGGGGGTTGGTCAATGAAGGAGCTAAGCGGTTCATGGCCCATCAGGTCGAAACAATCAGGCGATTTGAGGCTGGGGAAATTTCCCGCGAAGAGGCGCAGATGTCCATTGAGTATTTCTGGTCTGGCGCCCTGCGACGAGCCGTGATCGATGGCGAAGTCGAGACAGGCTCAGTCATGGCTGGGCAATCTGTTGGTATGGTGACGCAGGTGCAACCGGTCGCCGATATCATCCGCGAACTCGTCCAGCAGGCCGAAACTGCGTTGGCACTCCGCCAAAACCCGATGGATATACCGGTGGTAACTTCCGGCGACGATGCCCCCGCCAGCGCCGCCGCGTAGCACTGTATCGCCGCAAAGACCGTATCGGCGGGCAGCGGCACGAAGCCTGTTCGCGCGGCTGCGGGAAATTCTTGCCACCAGCAGCTGGAGCCTTGCTGAACTCACGCGGCTGATCGCTGTCGAAATGCGAGCGGATGTGTGCTCGATCTATGTCGTGCGACCGGGCGAGATCCTGGAGTTGGTCGCAAGTCACGGATTGAGACCCGAGTCTATCGGTGCCACCCGGCTTCGGATTGGTGAGGGTATTGTTGGTATCGTGGCGGCGTCGGGCGAAGCCATGAATCTGGCTGACGCCCACCAACATCCGGATTTCGCCCCGCGGCCCGGTACCGGTGAGGAGCAATTCGCCGCGATGCTTGCTGTGCCGATCCGACGTGCTGGGCAGACTCTGGGCGTCATCGCTCTTCAGGACCGGGCGGCACGACGTTTCGCGCCCATGGAAGCCGAGGCAGTTTCGACACTTGCCATGCTGCTGGCGGAAACCTTGGCAGGGCTCGGCGCGGCGCAGTCGGCGTCACGCAGTCTTGGTGACGCTCTGCCCCGGCGCTACGCTGGCCACCCGCTCGCACCCGGCATCGTGCGTGGCACGGCATTGCCGCTGGGCCGGAATGTCAGACCGCTGCGGGTCTGGGCCGATGATCCGGTGGCCGAAGGGACTCGACTTGACCGCGCCATCGCCGAGGCGGAAGCGAGTCTGAATGATTTGATTGCAGAAACGCTCACGACTGGCGAAGCCAGTCATGAGATTCTCGAGGCCTACCGGGCAATCGCACAAAGTGGCGGTTGGCTGGAGCGGGTGCGTGCAGCGATCAGCGAAGGACTAAGTGCTGAAGCAGCCGTCGATCAGGTGGGGGCGGCTTTGCGCAGCCGTATGCGGCGGCTGGCCGACCCTTATCTGCGTGAGCGACTCGCTGATATCGAAGACATGATCGAGCGGATGCTGGCGGCGTTGGGGGCTGGGCCGGGGAAGCCGGACCGGGCCGAAGGAATGGTGTTGATCGCGCGCCGGCTTGGCCCGGCTGAACTGCTTGAGTGGCATCGGCGAGGCATCGTCGGCGTAGCGATTGAGGAGGCCAGCACCAGCGGCCATGCGGCGATTCTGGCGCGCGCGTTGGAATTGCCCGCACTTGCGGTCGAGGTGGGTGCGTTTGAAGCGACGCGCGAAGGTGACGACGTCTTGCTGGACGCGGAGTTGGGCACGTTTGTATTGCGTCCCGACCGCGAACTCGCCGCTGCATACGAGCGTGCGCTGGCTGTGCGGAATGATCGAATTTCCGAACTTGCCGCCTACCGTGACCGGTCGGCGGAGACCCGCGACGGAACGCAGTTGAGTCTGATGCTGAATGTAGGACTTGCCCTTGAACTCGACCAGCTTGAGCGGACAGGCAGTGACGGTATTGGCCTCTACCGTACCGAAATCACAGCTTTGGCTTCAGGACGGCAATCGGGGATTGCCGAGCAGGCAGCAGAATATCGGCAAGTGGTTGAGCGAGCCGGGAGACGCAGGGTTGTTTTTCGAACTCTTGATCTGGGCGCAGACAAGATGCTGCGGGGCGAGTCCGACGATGTTGTTGAAAATCCCGCTATGGGCTGGCGAAGCTTGCGAGTTGGCCTTGATCGGCCGGCAGTTTTGCGCCGGCAGCTGCGGGCGTTGCTGACCGGGGCGGCAGGGTATCCGCTTTCGGTGATGTTTCCGATGGTGGCGACCGTGGCGGAATTTCGTGCCGCACGTGATTTACTGGAAGCCGAAGCTGGTCGACTTGCTCTAGGACCGACCTCGATCGAGGTCGGTGCGATGCTGGAAGTGCCGGCGCTGTTGTTTCAGTTGCCGGGATTGCTGGCGGAGGCGGATTTCATTTCGGTCGGTACCAATGATCTGATGCAATTTCTGTTTGCGGCCGATCGGGGAGCGCCGCGGCTTGCCGGGCGTTATGATGTGCTGTCGGCTCCGGTTCTAGAACTGCTTGAGGGGGTCGCCGCGGCATGCGCCGAGGAAGACGTGGGATTTTCAATATGCGGCGAGGCTGCAGGGCGCCCGTTGGATGCGCTGGCCTTCGCGGCGATCGGAGTACGCACGTTGTCCATGTCCGGCGCTTCGATTTTGCCTGTTAAGGCGATGCTCGCCTCCGTCGACCTGAACGAACTGCGGCCGGTGTTGCGGGAATTGCGACGAGCAGGCGCCGCAGGGATTTCATTGCGCGAACCGCTGGCGGCATGGGCGCGTGAGCACGATTTGCCGATCTGAGTCCGACGCGCTACATTTCCGTTGTCGTCGAACCATTGGCCAGCGATCAGCAATGGAATTCACGGATCAGGCGTTCAATTCGGATAAGGACAACAGATCGGGCATCGTGGCGGGTCAAGAAATCGAACAGCGGACGGGAGAAGGCAACGGGCCGGCAGCGTTGGCGGGTCCCGCAAAAGTGGGGAGCGAGTTGCGCGCTGTCCGCGAGCAGCTTGGATGGTCGCTTGCTGACCTGTCGGCTCGCCTGAAAATCCGCCGGGCCCTGCTCGACGCTATTGAAGCTGGTGACCTTGCTGCCTTGCCAGCGCCGGCCTACGCGGCTGGATTTATTCGAAATTACGCAGAAGCGCTTGGCCTTGATCCGGAAGAAATTTTGCGCCGCTTCCGTGCGGAGGGCATGACGCCACCGAAAGAGCCAAAACTGAATTTTCCGGAACCCGTCCCCGATCGTGCGGTTCCGCCTGGGGCCCTCGCCCTTGTCGCGCTGGTTATCGCCGTCGGTGGATATTTCCTGTGGTACCAGCACAGTGAACGTCAAATCCACTTGGCAGACGCAGTCCCGCCGGTGCCGACAAAGCTCGCGCCCCTCGCGGTTCCAAAATCGGAGCTGCCAACCCCGGCGAAACCGGTGCCGTCTTCCGGGCCGCGCACTGCGACACCGGCGCTGGCGGCAAAAGCAAGGGGGGGGGCGGAAACACCGCCCGTGAACACGGACCTGCAGCCGCCGAAACCGCTTAGTGGGGCTACAACGGTTCCGAGCCCAGCGGCCAATCCAGCTGCTTCGACCGAGATTCCGTCTGCTGGTGCCACGAACCCGCTACAAGGGCCGCCAACGAAAAGTGGATCAACCGTGGCCGCGAACGCTGTCGGGGGAGTAGCCACACAGGCGCTTAATAGTTCTGTCGCCGCACGGGCTGTAGCCGGCTTGCCGAAGCCCGCCGGGGTTTCTCACACCGGACCGACAAGTAGTGACGTTGCCTCGTCAGTCGGAACGGCATCTTCGTCCACGACCGTACCACCCATAGATTCGTCACCATTGGTGGTTTCCGCCACGTCCAAATCCTGGGTGCAGATCCGCGATGCGAAGGGAAAGATCCTGTTTAGCCAGGTTTTGAAAGCCGGCGAAGGCTGGCCGGTGCCAAATGAGCCCGGGATCACCCTAACGACCGGCAACGCCGGAGGAACGATCATCGTCCGCAACGGGCATGCGGGACCACCACTTGGTCCTCCCGGCGTTGTCTTGCGACATGTGTTGCTGACCGGCGTCCAAAAGCCAGCTGCGACGGGGCAGGTCTCGCAGCCGGCAATCTTGACGAATTCGATCCGTACGCCGACATCTCCGGGGGCCGCTGTTTCTGTTGGCACGCCCGTGCCATCGTCGAAAACGTCGGTGTCGGGCCAATGATCTCGGTCCGGGCCTGTTGCTTCATACAAGTCGAGCCATCATGAATTATCGTGAATATCAGCAGATTAACCGCCGAAAAGCCCGTCAGATCCATGTCGGTTCCGTACCAGTGGGCGGCGATGCGCCAATTGCCGTGCAAACCATGACGAACACACCGACCGAGGACGTCGAAGCAACTGTGGCGCAGATTCGGCGTGCTGAAAAGGCTGGTGCCGACATCGTTCGCGTTTCATGCCCCGATGAAGCGAGTACGGCCGCTCTTGCCGATATCGTGGCGCAGGTGAATGTTCCGATCGTTGCCGACATCCATTTCCATTACAAACGGGCGATCGAAGCGGCGAAGGCAGGTGCGTCGTGCTTGCGAATTAATCCGGGAAATATTGGCAGTGCAGAGCGGATACGCGAGGTGATAAACGCTGCACGAGACCATGGCTGCTCCATGCGGATCGGGGTCAATGCCGGGTCGCTTGAGCGCCATTTGCTGGAAAAATACGGCGAACCGAATCCGGACGCACTCGTCGAATCGGCTTTGGAGCATGCGAAAATTCTTCAGGACCACGATTTTCACGAGTTCAAGATTAGCGTGAAGGCATCTGACGTCTTTCTGGCGGTTGCAGCCTATCAGCAGCTTGCCGAAGTCTGTGACCATCCCTTGCATATCGGCATTACCGAGGCCGGTGGGCGGCGGACCGGTACCGTGAAATCTTCGATTGGTCTTGGTTCACTTCTCTGGGCCGGAATCGGTGATACGATGCGGGTCTCGCTCTCGGCGGAACCCGAAGAGGAAGTCCTGGTCGGCTGGGAAATCCTAAAATCACTGGGGATCCGCCATCGGGGGGTGAGAATCATCTCCTGCCCGTCCTGCGCCCGCCAGGGATTTAATGTGATCGATACCGTTTCCAAACTCGAGGACCGGCTCGCTCACATCCAGACACCAATAACCCTGTCGATCATCGGCTGCGTGGTGAACGGGCCGGGAGAGGCATTGATGACCGATCTCGGTGTAACCGGGGGAGGAAACGGTAGACACATGGTCTATTCCGCGGGAAGGACAGACCATACCGTTGGAGGCGAGACCATGATCGATCACGTCGTAGAATTGGTTGAGCGTCGAGCAGCGGAACTTCAGGAAGAGGCGGCACGAGCGCGGGTAGCTGCCGAATAAAGCCGATACCGACGACTCCAGCATTCCCTACCCGGCATTCTGTTCAACTGGCAGAATTTGCGGCAAACCGGCCCCGTCGCTGCGGTCTTGCGGCGGCGACGGCAGGTAATTGTTTTGAGGATGACCCGATTTGATCAAGCTGCAACCGGTTCGCGGAACTCAGGACCTAATCGGCGTTGAAGCGCTCCGCCACCGCCGGGTTATCGAGACAGCGAGCCGAATCGCTGCCCTCTACGGCGCGACAGAGTGGATTACGCCAATGTTTGAGGCAACGGCAGTTTTTTCCCGCACGCTTGGCGATACCTCGGATGTCGTGACCAAGGAGATGTATTCATTTGAAGACCGGGGCGGCGAGAGCATTACGCTTCGTCCGGAAGGAACGGCGGGGGTATGTCGCGCTCTGGTTACAAACGGGTTAACGCAAAGTTTGCCGCAGAAGGTCTTTTATGCCGGAGCGATGTTTCGCTTCGAAAGACCACAGAAGGGGCGATACCGCCAGTTTCATCAGATCGGTCTGGAAATCTTGGGGGCGGACTCCGCGGTGGCCGATGCAGAGGCGATTGCCTGTGGGGAGCAAGTGCTTCATGCCCTCGGTATTGATCGAGGGGTGGAACTCAATATCAACACGTTGGGAGACCCGGAAAGCCGCGACGCATACCGCACCGCTCTTATCAATTTTTTCTCGGCGTACGTCGACAGGTTGTCAGCCGACAGCAAGTTACGACTTCAGAGAAATCCCCTGCGGATTCTCGACTCGAAGGATGAGGGCGATTTGGCTCTGGTGGCGCGGGCCCCGACGATCCACGACTATCTTACCATGCAAGCGCGCGACTTTTACGCGACGTTGAAAGCCAGACTTGTCGATCTTGGGGTCGCGTTTGTTGAAAATCCGAGAATTGTGCGAGGGCTGGATTATTATAATCATAGCGCTTTTGAGTTTGTTACCACCAGGCTCGGAGCGCAGGGAACGATCCTCGCAGGTGGTCGTTACGACGTACTTGTCGAATTGATGGGTGGGCCGAAGGTCCCGGGGATTGGATGGGCTGCGGGAATCGAAAGATTGTCCATGCTGATTGACGAGCCGGTTAGGCCGCGCTCACCGGTAGCGGTCATTCCGATGCAGGATACGCTGGAATCGTTAGCCTGCTCTATTCTGAGAGATCTCCGGGCAGTGAACATTCCGGCTGAGATGGCATACCGGGGCAACGCAAAACGAAGGCTGGAGCGTGCCAATAAGTCCGAAGCGACGTTTGCGATCCTGATTGGTGCGGACGAGGCCTCGCGTGGAGCCGTGGCACTGAAGAATCTCGCTGACGGGACCCAGCGCGAGGTTCAGATCGCCGATTTGCCCGATGTTCTGCAATGAATTTGAAAGGTAAGCTCGACCGCATTGCGATGCGCGCTTCCGAACTGCGTGCCATGCTCGCCTCGGGTCTGCAAGGGGATGCTTTTATCTCAGCATCACGCGAACTCGCTGAGATCGAGCCGTTGGAGGAGCGCATCAACGCTCTTCGCGCAGCGGAACGCGCGCGAGCCGAGGCGGAGATTGCCCGGTCCGACCCCGAACTGCGCGAACTTGCTGACGCCGAGCTATTGGCTCTCCACGAATTGATCCCAGCGCTTGAACACGAGATTCGCCTTGCGCTCCTGCCAAAAGATGAGGCCGACGAACTGCCGGCCATACTGGAGATCCGGCCCGCGGCGGGGGGTGACGAAGCGGCGCTGTTCGCCGCTCAGCTTTTTGCTGCGTACAAGCGCTATGCCGAGGCGCACAGCTGGCGCTTCGAAGTCCTGAATTACGCTGAGACCGAGCTAGGAGGGCTCAAGGAAGGGGTCGCTGAGATCGTGGGGGCCTCGGTCTTTGCCAGGTTGAAATACGAAAGCGGCGTACACCGAGTCCAGCGGATCCCTGCAACCGAGGCCCAAGGCCGTATCCATACGTCGACCGTTACGGTCGCAGTGCTTCCTGAAGCCAAGGATATCGACATCGATATTAACGAGAATGATCTCAGGGTTGATGTCTATCGCGCTTCCGGTGCCGGAGGTCAGCACGTCAATAAAACCGAGAGTGCAGTCCGGATTACCCATCTTCCTACGGGCATCGTCGTTGCCATGCAGGAGGAACGGAGCCAGCACAAGAACCGCGCCAAGGCGATGAAAGTCTTGCGCGCCCGCATCTTTGATGCTGAGCGTGCTCGTGCTGACGCCGGGCGCGCCGCTGACCGAAGATCTCAGGTCGGGACGGGCGATCGCTCGGAGCGTATACGAACCTACAATTTTCCTCAGGGGCGGGTGACCGATCACCGCATCAATTTCACCCTCCACAAGATTGATCGGATAATGCTTGGCGAGTTCGACGAAATCATCGGCGCTCTGATCGCCCATGATCAGGCCGCCAAGCTTGCGGCCGCGCAGGGATGATCCCGCTTTATGAAGCGCTTGCGCAAATCTCGACCCGGCTCAAGGCTGCCGGTATCGACGAGTCGCGCCGGGAAGCAAGGCTTTTGCTCGCGCAGGCGCTCGGCTGCCAGGTCGACGATCTGCTTTTGCGCGATGTCGTTCCCGAACATGCAGCGCTTGATCTGGCGACTCGTCGGGCGGCGCATGAACCCTTTGCGCTGATTGTTGGGCGAGCCGCGTTTTGGACGCTCGATCTTGAGGTTTCGCCATTTACGCTGATCCCGCGCGCTGACAGTGAAACCTTGATCGAAGCCGCGCTCGCTCGGTTTCCTCAACGCGATTCAGTCAGTCGCATTCTCGATCTTGGGACAGGGACCGGTGCATTGCTGCTTGCAGCGCTTGCTGAATTTCCTCGGGCCATCGGCGTTGGCGTCGATCGGATTGAGCAGGCAGCAATGCTGGCGAGGCGCAACGCCGTGAGAAACCATTTGGCGGCACGGAGCCATTTTGTGGTCGGTGACTGGGGTGCAAGTCTTGGTGCGACTGGCTTTGATATCGTCATAACCAACCCGCCTTATATCGAGTCGGCGGTCATCGCCGAATTGATGCCTGAGGTTCGGTGTTTCGAGCCCGCTTCAGCGTTGGATGGCGGTGCAGACGGTTTGTATGCATATCGGGCGATTCTTCCCGATCTCGGTCGAGCGCTTGCCCCGGGTGGCGCCGCATTCATGGAAATAGGCTGTAGACAGGCGGACCAGGTTACACATCTAGCGTGTGCCGCCGGTTTCGATGTCGAGCTGCGTCATGATATTGCAATGCTGCCTCGCGCTTTGATCATCACACACGCAAAATCCTGAATCAAAAAGAATTTGGCGGCGTGGCGAAACTGGGCTATACGATTTCGTAACCGGTCGCGATTCGCAATAGCCAGTGTAACTCGCGACGATTGCTCCTTCTAGCCAACGTGTAGGGTCGACGTTGTTGTCGTCGGCGTGGCTCGAATGAGTGGATGCCGAAATCACTGTGCCAGGTTGGATTCAGGGTTGAATCCGGTCGCGGATGATCGGCGCGGGAGCAAAAGATCGGGTCATGCCGATTCCGGCCTTCCGCTATTGTACTCACATCAGGATGATTGGATTCAATGAACATCAAACGTATGCGCGGGCGCAGCAACCGAAGTGGCGGTGGGGGCGGCGGTTTCCGTAGCTATCAGAGTGGCACCCCGCTCAATCGAAACCACGTGTTTGATAGCAGTGGGCCGGAACAGCGGGTTCGTGGTACGGCGCAACAGCTTTACGATAAATACCAGCAGCTCGGACGCGATGCATCGAGCGCCGGTGATCGTGTTCTGGCAGAAAGCTACTTCCAGTACGCCGAGCATTATTTCCGTATCACGCTGGCGATGAACCAGGCTCAAGGCACGCATGGTCAAGGTGCGCACGGGCAGAGCGGGCAATATCAGAGTAACGGTCAGAGCTACCGTGCACGCGAGGCCAGTGACGGCATAGAGGCCGAAATCAGCAGTGCCCAGGCTTCCCCGAACCCGAGTCCGGGATCGGGCGATCAGCCAGCTGTGGAAACTCGGGAAATTCCCATAGCGGCCACCCCGCCAGAGATCTAAGGCTTACGCCGTCCTATTCACGCCGCAATATTCGGTCGTTAACGAAGCGGGCCATTGAGCGGGATTGAAAGCGCTCGCGGAGTAAGGTTTCATCATAATCCTCGGCCACCCAGGTGAGGAATGGTTTACGGCGTTCTGCTTCACGAGCGTAAGTCTTGAGGAATTCATCCAGAATTCCTGTGCTGGATTGCTTGATATGGCCGAAACGCCAGCTCAGCTGGCGTTGCGCCTCCACCGACGAGCCGTCTTCAATGAGGATGAAAAGTGCTGCTGCAATCCCGGCGCGGTCCGCACCCGACTTGCAGTGGATTAGAGCTGGCCGCCTCATTGTGCGATAAATGTCGGCCAGGCGCAGAATCCGGGCCCGTTGGGGGGCTCCACGCGATTCTACCGGCATATCGACGAAATCCAGATGGAGCCGGGCTGCCGCCTCCCGGGAGAGAGCATCCGATCCGTTCCTGCATTGACCACGAAGGTTGATCAGCGTTTTTAGCCCAACCCTGCGAGCGAATCGATCAAGATGGAATGGCAATGGATGATTGGCGCGGTACAAGACCCCCGGCGCAACCGCGGCGAAATTGGTCCATGCGAGCCGAAACACCGCGTGGTCAACGAACAGGGCGTCAATCCAGGCGTTGCGTCGCCCGGCCGGTGTAGTCAGATCGCCCCTGTAGATTGTGTCCATGTGCAATCTCACAACGTCATCGAATCTTATGAACCCGTCAGGCGCCTTGGCAAGGCCACGAAGATGCTTTTAAAAGCCCCTGAAGCGGTTCCTCGATAACGCAAGACAATCTCTATGGCCACTTAACCTCGGGTGGCAGGCTCATCAAAATCGCCTCAACGTTGCCTCCGGTTTTCAGGCCAAATATTGTGCCGCGATCATAAAGGAGATTGAACTCAACGTAGCGTCCTCGGCGGATCAGCTGAGCCTCGCGCTCCGCTTCGGTCCAGCGCTCATTCATACGCCGCCGTACAATTGCGGGATAGGATTCGAGAAATGCGAGACCGACATCGCGGGTGAAGGCAAAATCATCCGCCAGGTCTCCGGAGTCCAGATAATCAAAAAAGATCCCGCCGGCCCCCCGCATTTCGTTGCGGTGCGGAAGAAAAAAGTAGTCGTCACACCATTGTCTGTACTTCTCGTAATAATTTAGATGATGCGCATCGCAGGCATGGCGAAATGCGGTGTGGAAGGCTGCAGCGTCTTCGCAAGCTGCTTCCGTTCCTGGTTGCAAAGGGGTCAAGTCGCCGCCCCCTCCAAACCAGCCCTTGGTCGTTACGAGCATCCGGGTATTCATATGTGCGGCGGGAACGCGAGGGCTATGCATATGCGCCACCAAGCTGATCCCCGTGGCCCAAAAGCGCGGGTCCTGCTCGGCCCCGCGGATTGTCTTGCCAAATTCAGGGTCGAACGTTCCCCAGACCGTTGAGACATTGATGCCCACTTTCTCGAACACGCGGCCACGCATCACGGCGGTAACGCCTCCTCCTCCGGATTCCCGCGCCCAATGGGAATACGCGAAGCGGCCCGGCGTCCTGTGGCGCAATGGACCGTCATAATCGCGCTCGATTGCTTCGAAGGCGGCGCCGATACAATCGCGCAGCTGCTCGAACCAGGCTTTTACCTCAGCTTTGAGTGCCTCATGCTCGGGGCGGGCTGGTGTCACGGGGCGGTTCATTGCCGCGCTATATACTCAGATTGGAGTTGGTCTCCCAGCCCTCCATTCTGCGGCGTCGGTTGCGTTTCTCGACCCTACCGGGGTTGAAGTTTTTCGACATTGGGGCCATCGGGTGCTCGAGGAAAAGTGAACGCCGTAGTGGGAGGAGGCGCAGAAAGTGATGGATGAGGCCGAAATCACGCATGACCACGGGGGCGAGGCTGCAACCATGAAATTTTCGACGATCCTCATGGTTGCCATGGCCGCGGTAGCCGCCGGAGCGCTTGCGTATATTTTTGGGGCGGCTCTCGGACCTGATCAAAACGCGAGGGCGGAGACGCACATCGCCGTTGAGCTAGGCAGCCTGAAGTCGGGCGAGACCGACGTGGTGATCTGGAGAGATAACCCGGTGATCATTCGCCATCTCACAAAGCAACAGATGAACCAGCTCCGGGCTATCCCCACACGAAGCTTGCGACAGCCCGTTTCGCTGGCAACACGCATTACGCCGGGCCTGCCGAACGTCATCGTTGTGGTTGCCGTTGATCCCGCCAGCGGCTGCGAAGTTGTCGCGACGCCGGATGGCTTCGATGACCCCTGCAATGGCGCAAGATACGATGCAGCGGGGCGAGCATTAAACGCTGCTGCAGCACGCAATCTGAAGATCCCGCCGTACCGGTTCGCGGATCGGAACACAATCATATTGGGCTAAAGTCATGAAGAAAGCATTCGCCAGCAAGGAGTCGGACGCCGCGCCGGAGGGGCCAGGCCAACGGGAGTCCGTGTGCCCCTTCGTTAATAGGTGGCGGTCCCCCGCTTCAGCCCCGCTTTCCGCGGGCGTCTTCGGCGTGATGGAAGCGTTGATCTGGGTAGCCGTGCTTGTCCTCACAATTTCAGGCATATGGCTCGGCTTCTTCTACCGTCCCGGAATCCCGTCGGCCTTCAACTCCCTGCAATACATCATGCGCGACGTCAATTTCGGCTGGCTAATCCGGGATCTGCACGGCGCCAGTACCGCGGTGCTGTTCGGCGCGGTGTATTTGCAGATTTTTTACGGAATAAGTCGCGGTGCCCATCGTGGCCTGCGGGCTTTCGCTTGGATTCTTGTGGTGCTTCGTCTCGTTGCCCTTGTGGCGGTAGCATACTTTGGCTTTGCCATGGTTGGCGGTGCTGGGAGCCTCGGTTCACTGTCGGGCGTGGCGCAGCATCTTGCGGTGCTTCCGATTATTGGCCCGGGTTTGGCCATGGCGTTGCGCGGCGGCTATTCAGTGGGCGTGACAACGTTATCGCGAGTCGCCATGGCTCATATAGCGATCGGGTTTCTGCTCGTTGTTGTCGCGGTGTTTACCATGACAGTCCGTCACGTGTCGCGGGGTGGCGACAATGGCAAACGCGACGATTGGGCTGTCCAAAGAACCCATTATAATCGAAACCTGTTCAGCGGTGTGATCCTGTTAGCCTTTGCCTGTGCGGCGTTGGTCACTTTCGCGCCCGGGCTGGGCTCGACAAGACTAAACGCAATCCCGCCAGACCCGCTTGCCATACCACTGCAAGTCACGTTGCCATGGTATCTTCTGGCTTTTCAAGGTTTGGCCGGCGCGGCGCAGAACGTTCGCGGTGGCGCTTACCTGGTTATAGGGAGTGTGTTATTGCTTGGTGCAATGCCCTGGCTCGACCGTACACGTGATCGGTCGGTCAAAACGGGCCCGGTATTCCGATCTTTCGTGTGGCTGTTTGGGCTCGATTTTATTATTCTGTCAGTCGCCGCGGCAGAGCCTGCCTACCGCTTTTCGCCCATCATCGCAGATTTAGCCACGTTGTACTGGTTTGCCTTTCTCGTCGTGATCACGCCTGTCGTCACTTTACTGGAAGGCAACCGCACCAAAGGCGATGGCCGCGTGGAGCATTAAGATGAATCGTGTCGCTGCCTTTATCGTTCTTTTGTTTGTGGCACTGCCTGTCGCACGTGCTGCCGCCGATCATCAGTCATGGCCATTCGAGGCGCCGTTTGGCGGTTTCGATACCACCACCCTGCAGAAAGGTTTTGTGGTGTACCAAGCCGATTGCGCGGAATGCCATGGATTGCGTTTGATTCGTTATCGTGATCTCCGAGGAATTGGTCTTTCCCGTTCCGAGATCGTAGCGCTAACAAGCAAAATTAAGCGCGTGGTAGGCAAAAAGAAAATGGCCGTGACGCCTGACGACCGGATGCGCGCATTGGACTCCCGTGGTAGTGCAGCGAGTGCGGTGGTTGCCCCGGATCTCTCCTTGACTGTTGCGGCCCGGCGCGGCGGACCGGAAGCCCTCTACTCGCTGCTAACCGGTTACCGAGATGCGCCCCCCGATGTCGCGATGATCCCTGGCTATTACTACAATGTAGCATATCCTGGTGGTCAAATTGCGATGGCCCCAGCCTTGAGGAAAGGTTCCGTCACGTTTGCGGATGGCGTCAAGCCTGATGTTGGCGAAATGGCACACGATGTCACTGCATTCCTTGCATGGTCTGCGGACCCCACTTTGAATGAACGGAAATTGGTCGGGCTAACGGCAATGATCTATCTCGTGGTTTTCTGGTTGGTCGGCTTCATTGCGTTGCGCCCGGGGCGGGGACGATGAGTCAGAAAGCCAGAGTAGTTGGTATTATCGGCGGTTCGGGGCTCTATGATATTGAGGGCCTTTCCGACCAGCATTGGGAACATGTTGCTACACCGTGGGGCGAGCCTTCTGACGAATTGTTGTTTGGCACTCTGGCAGGGGTGCAGGTTGTCTTCCTGCCGCGCCATGGCCGGGGTCACCGGGTGCCGCCATCCGATCTCAATTTCAGGGCCAATATCGATGCGCTGAAGCGTGTCGGGGTAACCGACATCCTGTCCCTTTCGGCGGTCGGCAGCCTTCGGGCGGAGTTGCCGCCTGGTCATTTCGTTATTGTCGATCAATTTATTGATCGAACCTTTGCGCGCGTGAAGAGTTTCTTCGGTGCAGGCTGCGTGGCCCACGTCTCGATGGCTAATCCGGTTTGTGCCAGTCTCGGCGATGCTCTCGAGACGTCATCTCGCGCTCTGGATTTGCCTTTCACCCGTGGAGGTACCTATCTTGCCATGGAGGGACCCCAGTTTTCTACACGCGCGGAAAGCGAGCTCTATCGAAGCTGGGGATGCTCCGTTATTGGCATGACTAACATGCCCGAGGCGAAACTCGCACGCGAGGCGGAGATTTGTTACGCGACCGTGGCGATGGTGACCGATTACGATTGCTGGCATGATGAGCACGAAGCTGTGACTGTAGAGCACGTGGTGAAAGTCCTGCTCGGGAACGCCGATCGCGCTCGGGCTTTGGTACGCGCCGTTGTTCCCAGTTTGGGCGCTGAACATCAACATTGCCACGTTGGATGTGATCATGCCCTGGATCATGCAATTATCACCGTGCCATCGGAGCGGGATCCGGCTTTGCTCAGCCGTCTCGACGCCATAGGCGGCAGAGTACTGTTTGATTGACCTTGCAGGATCCTTGTCAGCCGCCCAGCGTCCAGGCCAGGATACCCTGGTGCACAAACAGGCGGTTCTCTGCTTCATCGAATACGACCGATTGTGGACCGTCGATCACGCCAGCCGAAACCTCTTCGTCGCGGTGAGCCGGAAGGCAATGCATAAAGATGGCGTCCGTTGCGGAATGTGCCATCAGTGTTTCATTGACCTGGTAAGGTGCAAGCACGGCATGTTGGCACGCGGCCAGATCCTCGTCGCCCATGCTGATCCACGTGTCGGTCATGACGCAGCGGGCGTCGGCCACGGCTTCAACTGGATCTTCGGTCAGTAGAATATCAGCGCCCTGGGCCCTCGCCCAGCTTATCGCATCAGCATCAGGGCGTCTGGTCGGCGGGCATGCCAGGCGCAGTGAGCACCGAAAGCGTGCGGCGGCTTCGATCCAGCTTTTCGCCATATTGTTGCCGTCGCCGACCCAGGCAATTCTTTGTCCCGCAATCGGGCCACGGTGCTCTTCAAATGTCATGATATCGGCCATGACCTGGCAGGGGTGCGATTTCTCGGTCAGGCCATTGATGACGGGAACTGTCGCGCATGATGCGAGTTCCAGCAGCTTCGCCTCCCTGTCTGTCCGCAGCATAATTGCGTCGACATAGCGCGAGAGGACACGGGCAGTGTCGCCGATCGTTTCTCCGCGACCAAGCTGCATTTCCCGCGAGGATAGCATCACGACGTCACCGCCCAGCCCGCGCATTGCCATCTCAAAGCTTACGCGTGTCCGTGTTGAAGGCTTTTCGAAAATCATCGCGAGCGCGCGACCGGCCAACGGGCGTGATCCGGCCCGGCCCGCCCGTTTGAAACGTGCTGCCATGTCGAGAATTCGGCGCAACGTGGGGGCATCCAAAGCGGCGATGTCAAGGAAATGCCGCAAGGTACGGGATCCGGCTTGTCCGGACACCAGCGCGCTCACTTCGCCGCCACCGATAATGATGAGGGGCGGCAGCGCCTCGCTGCTGCCGCCAGCCATGTCAGGGCTGTATCGATGTCGGCATCACCGACGATTAATGGCGGCACCATACGGAGCACGTTGTCGTTGGCCACGACTGTCAGGAGCCCCTCGGAGAGGCAGGCATTCTGCACCTGTGTATTGGGTACCGCACAGACCAACCCCTGCATCAATCCCTGTCCGCGCACGGAGTAAAAAACCTCGGGTTCAGACTTCACTACGGTCTCCAGCCCCATGCGCAAACGCTCGCCCTTTTTCACGATATTCTCAAGAAACCCCGGCTCCAGCAAGACATCAAGTACCGCGTTTCCGGCGGCGCAAGCGAGCGGGCTGCCGCCATACGTCGTACCGTGGCTGCCGGGAACCAGATGTTTGGCTACACGCTCGGAAGTCAGAAGCGCTCCAAGCGGAAAACCCCCGGCGACGCCTTTCGCCGTGCTGACCGCGTCCGGAATGACATGGGCCCATTCATGGGCAAACAGCTTGCCGGTGCGGCCCATACCGCACTGTACTTCGTCGAATCCCAGCAGCAGACCGTGTTCATCAGCAATCGAGCGTAGGCCGGCCAGATAGTTTTCCTCCGCCGGTATAATGCCACCCTCGCCCTGGATCGGCTCGACCAGAAATCCTGCCGTTTCTTCCGTGATGGCAGCGCGTGCCGCAGCCAGACTGTTGAACGGCACATGGTCAAACCCGGCCACCGCGGGCCCAAAACCCGCCAGATATTTTGGATTGCCCGTGGCTGATATCATCGCCAGGGTGCGGCCGTGGAACGCCCCTGTCGCGCAGATGACGCGATAACGTTCCGGCTTGCCTTCGCCCGCCATTGTCTTGCGGAATGCCTTGACCAATGCCTCATTCGCTTCGGCTCCGGAGTTGCAAAAGAAGACGCTGTCGGCAAAGCTCGCTTCCACCAAGCGTGCGGCAAGGCGTTCGGCTTGCGGTATCCTATACAGATTCGAAACGTGGATGACCCGAGCCGCCTGTTCTGCGATTGCGCGCGTCAGGCCAGGATGACCATGACCCAGCGACGAGGTCGCGATCCCGGCTCCGAAATCGAGAAAGCGCTGCCCATCCGCCGTCATCAGCCACGCGCCTTCGCCATGGTCGAAAACGATGTCAATTCGATTATAATTCGGCATCAGGGGAGAGATCATGTCCCGTCACTTTCTTTCGTGAGCAGACTATTGCTCAAAGCGTAACTCGCGAGTCAAACACGATTCGGCCACGACAAGCGTTCTTCGGCATAAAACGTTTCGGAGCAGCCTTGCGAAATTGGTCTGGGGGCGGGGGAGTTACTTATTCGACCCCGTGCGGTTGGCGCCTAGCCACACTTCGACCAGCCGCAATTAAGGCACGAAAGACAGCCTTCCTCCTGGATTACCCCGGGCTGGCTGCATTTAGGACAAATCTTCCCGAGTGGTGCGCTGGGTGATGAGACGGTTTTGCTGACCAGCGCGTCAGCACGCGTAAGCAGGCCCAGTTCCGCCATATGTCGTTCGATTACGTCGCCGATTGCGGCGACCAGGGAAGGGACGTACCGCCCCTCGGTCCAATGTCCGCCAAGCGGATCGAATACCTGCTTGAGTTCCTCGGCAACAAAAGCGACTTCACCGCCCCGCCGGAAAACCGCGCTGATCATCCGCGTCAGCGCGACCACCCAGGCATAGTGTTCAAGATTCTTTGAATTAATGAAAATCTCGAACGGTCGCCGGATACCGTCCTGCTCAATATCATTGAGCGTGACATAGATCGCGTGTTCGCTTCCGGGCCACCGCAGCTTGTAGGTCGCGCCGGTCAGCTTTTCGTTTCGGGCCAATAATTCGCCATGGCCTGACAGTGGAGTAGTCGACGCCGAAGGTTGTGTAGCAGAGTTCTCGGTTGGCCTGACCTCCAGAACGGATCCCGTGATGGCATTTGGCCGGTATGTTGTGCAGCCTTTGCAGCCGCTACGATAGGCGTCCAGATAGACGTCCTGGAATGCTTCAAAACTGATATTTTCTGGTACGTTAACTGTCTTCGAAATCGCGCTGTCCACGTGGCGTTGCACTGCGGCTTGCATTCGAACGTGTTCGGCGGGCGTCAGATCCTGCGCCGTAACAAAATAATCGGGAAGCGGGGCGTCGGCACCAAAGCGCTCGCGGAAAAGGCGGAGTGCATAGTCGCTCACTTCTTCTTCGCGTCGCGTACCGTCAGCTTGCAGCACCTTGCGCGTGTACGCCAGCGCGAAAACCGGCTCGATTCCGCTCGACACATTGTCCGCAAACAGGGATATCGTTCCGGTTGGGGCAATCGATGTGAGGAGTGCATTTCGAATCCCATTTTTCGTGACCTCGGCGCGGACGTCCGGATCCAGGCCCTTGATCGTTTCGCCGGCAAGATACAGATCACGATCGAATAAGGGAAAGGCTCCCTTTTCAGAAGCCAGCTTTGTCGAGGCAAGGTAGGCAGCTCGCTCTATTTGCCTGGCCCAGGCAGACGCCTGCGCCGCCGCCTCCTCGCTTCCATAGCGCAGCCCGGTCATCATCAGCGCGTCCGCAACGCCCGTCATGCCAAGCCCGATCCGGCGCTTTGCATGCGCTTCACGTCGCTGAGCGTCGAGAGGGAAGCCCGAAGCCTCGATCGTGTTGTCCATCATCCGGACTGCGATACCGACGAGTTGAACCAATTCTTGTTCGTCGATGTGGGCATCGGGCTCAAACGGGTTGTGGACCAAACGTGCCAGGTTGATGGAACCCAGCAGGCACGCGCCATAGGCCGGAAGCGGCTGTTCTCCGCAAGGATTCGTCGCATGGATGGTCTCGCAGTAAGCGAGGTTGTTGCGGCAGTTGATGCGGTCAATGAAAATAACGCCCGGCTCTGCATAATCGTACGTTGCTCGGGTAAGCTTGTCCCACAGGGCGCGCGCCCGGACTGTCCGGTATATCCTGCCGCCGAAGGTCAGATCCCAGTTACCATCCGCGGCGACTGCCGCCATGAAAGGGTCCGTTACCAGAACCGAAAGATTGAAGTTCCTGAGTCGTCCGGGTTCCCGCTTGGCGGTTATGAAATCCTCGATATCGGGATGATCGCAGCGCAAGGTTGCCATCATGGCCCCCCGCCGTGCCCCAGCGGACATTATGGTCCGGCACATCGAGTCCCAGACATCCATGAAAGAAAGGGGGCCGGATGCATCAGCGCCCACGCCGCGCACCGGGGCTCCTTTTGGGCGAAGCGAGGAAAAATCATACCCGATGCCCCCGCCCTGCTGCATCGTCAGCGCCGCTTCCCGGAGGTGCGAGAAAATTTGACCGAGGTCATCCTCGATATCACCCATGACGAAACAGTTGAACAGCGTTACCCGGCGGTCACTCCCGGCTCCTGACAGGATCCGCCCTGCTGGCAAGAATCTGAAATCGGCCAAGGCCGTGTAAAACAGGGGTTCCCAGCGTGAGGGCTCTGCTTCGATCTCGGCGAGTGCACGGGCGACGCGCCGCCAGCTTTCTTCGATCGAGATGTCGATGGGCGTGCCGCCGGCATCTTTCAGTCTGTATTTCGCGTCCCAGATCTGCAGCGAGATTGGAGCGATCTGCTCGGCGACGGCGAAACTGGCAGGTGAGATCGGCATGTCCATGGGGCAATCCTGTATTGGTACGAATCGGGGGCACTTAGCGAGGGTGGAAGACTATGGCCCCGTGTGGATTCGGTTCAACCAAAATATGGGTAGTGATGAACGCGGTAGAAAGCCCCGCGACCGCGAGCAGCAGGAGCCCCATCACGACAGCGGGGCCGGTTCGACCACCAGAGTAAAGACCCGCGTAGATCGCCTGGAAGACATTGTTGGATGCAACCGCGATCAGAATTGCGCTGGCGCGGGCTGCGTCTTGCAACGGGGCAACCCCATGTTGCGCCAGACTGAGAACGAACGGATTGATATCCGTGATGCCGACAACGCCGGCGAGAGCATAAATCCCCTCCGAACCAAACCGGCGCATCATGAACGCCGCAAGGAGCGAAACAACGATGAACAGGATGCCAAATGATGCCGCCGTTCCGAAACCAAGGGGATTGGGCACAATCGTGGTCGGACTCATCGTCTGGGGTACCCGACGGCGGGTCGACCAATAAGACATTCCTGCCAGCAGGCTGCCGAGCGCAGAGAGAACGACCATTGCCGGGGTTAGCATCAGTGCCAGCGGGCCATCAAACACGGCGATTATCGCCAACAAGCGGAAATACATGACCGCATTCGCCACAATGATACCCGTCCGCGCTTCCTGCGCCATTTCAGCGTCATTGCGTGCCCGGCGCGCGAGCACGATCGTTGTTACCGTAGCCGAGTAGACACCGCCGAGCGCTGCTATGACGAGACCGGAGCCGCGTGGAAAGGCGTAGCGGCGAAGCAGATAGCTCGCATAGGAAACCGCGCATACGGCGACGGTAGCAAGCCAGGCTTCATACGGCGTGATCGTGGTCAGATTGGTCACCGGGTGATCCGGCAGCAAGGGCAGGACCAAACCAGTGAGCAGTAGAAATCGTCCAGCGTTTACGATTTCAGCGAGTTCGATCCTGCGGGCCATGGCATGGAGGGTTGCCCGCGCGGTCAGGAGAAGAACCGAAACAACCGTCAGCCCGGTCGCCATCCAGGGCGGTGCCGCAAGGCTTATCGGTCCGATAAGATAGGCAATCACACCGCAGATTGGCACCATCAGCCCTACATTCGGCAAGCCATCAGGTGCAGCATCCTCCATGGCCCGCCAGTAGTACAACCCCAACCAGATCGTCAGGCCCAGAAGCCCAATCCCGAGCAGTGTCGGCCGTTCAGGTTCGAGCTCGTAAAGCAGAGCACCTATGACCGCCAGCAGCGGGAAACTACGGATTCCTCCCGGCCATTTCTGGCCTGCGTTGGCCTGAAATTCCTCGAATGCCAAACCGAAAAAAAAGCTCAGCCCGAGAAGCAAGGCCCATGGCAGGAGACCGCGTGTGGCAAGCTCGGCGGTGATTGGCGTGCGAATCATCGTGAACGATAGGATACGACATCAGGCGACAAGGGAACACGATATCCTCGCATGACCGCTCTCCGAAACCTACACGAAATTGCGTGTAGCTGATTCAAGCCAGGCAGCGAGCTTGCCGTTCGGTTCCTGCCTTGTCGAGATCCGTTTCGTGCCGGGCTTTCGCGCGCGCCCGTCACGGCGCGGGTGAATGGGGGGCCGCTGCCTTCAGCTGTGCCGGCAGGGCTGGCTAGGCCCAAACATTCACGCGCTGCACGAAGTCGCCGAAGCCTTCGTTCCCTGAACGTTCGGCTGCATAGCGGGCAAACACTCCGTCGAGAATGGACAAGATTTCCGAACGGTCCGCGTTTTCCCGAAGCAGCCTGTTCAGTCGGGAACCATCCGCCGCCCCTCCAACGTGGAGATTATAACGTCCGGGGTTGCGCCCGATCAGGCCGATCTCTGCAATGTACGGGCGCGCGCAGCCATTGGGGCAGCCCGTCATTCGCACCGTGATTTTCTGCGTTTCCAAGCCGCGCAACTTTAACAGCTCGTCAATTTCGTCAATTAGGCCGGGAAGAAATCGCTCACTTTCCGCCAATGCAAGCCCGCAGGTAGGCAGGGCAACGCAAGCCATTGCGTTCTCGCGCACGATTGATTGCCGGCTACCGACTCCGGCTTCTGCCAGAATCGCGTCGATCCGAGCACGCTCCGCGTCTATGGCGCGCGCCAGCACGACATTCTGGTTGGTGGTGAGTACAACGGCTCCGCGGTCGATAAACTCGGGCAGCATCGCAATCGTGCGTAATGCCGTGCGCAGCTGATGTCCCGGCTGATCTGCAATGCGGCCGTTCTCGATAAATAACGTCCGATGGTGGAATCCTTCGGTATCTGTTGTCCAGCCAATCGCGTCTCCGTTGCCGTCGAAATGGAAGGGGCGTTCTGGTTCCAGCGCGGTGGTCATTCTGGAAGCCAGTTCCCTAACGAACCAGTCAACGCCGCGATCGTCTATCGTGTATTTCAGTCGCGCATGCTTGCGGTTGCTTCGGTCGCCGTAATCGCGCTGCAACGTCAATACTGCTTCTGCTGTGGGCACGAGATGCCCTGCTGCGACATAGCCGATGACGGTGCCGGTCCGCGGATAAGTTTCGGGTTCGCCGTGGGAGGCTCCCATGCCGCCGCCAACAACGACGTTGTACCCGGCTATACGTCCATTCTCGACGATCGCGATGAACGACAAATCGTGGGCAAATACGTCGACGTCGTTTGAGGGGGGCACGGCCACCGCTATCTTGAATTTGCGCGGCAGATACGTGGAGCCGTAGATCGGTTCCACTTCCGGCTCACCACCCAACACCCGTCGATCACCGATAAAGATTTCGCGCCACGCCCCCGTCCGCGGAAGAAAATGCGCGGACATCTGTCGCGCCGCCTCTACCGCATCCGCGTGAGCACGCGACAAAAACGGATTCGCCGTCGCGATAACATTGCGATTGACGTCGCCGCACGCGGCGATCGTGTCAAGAAGAACAGCATCGATTTCCTGCAATACTGCACGTACGTTGCTTTTCAGGATTCCGTGGAACTGAATGGTCTGACGTGTTGTTACTCTTATTGTCCCATTTGCCCGCTCCCCGGCGAGACGATCCATCGTAAGATATTGACGGGGCGTTAGAACACCGCCAGGAATACGCAGGCGGGCCATGAAACTGTAGGCACGGTCAAGCTTCCTCTTCATCCGTTCGGGGCGCAGGTCCCGGTCGTCTTGAACATACATGCCGTGGAACTTGATGAGTTGTCCGTCATCATCGGGCAGCCCGCCAAACGCGGTCTCGTCAAAGGCCTCTTTAAGGGTGCCGCGCAAGAAGTTGCTGCGAGCCTTGATTTCCTCATTCCGTGAAGGCGGCGGCGGATCGTTCATCGTCATCTTCCTTATGATATCCGAAAATGGATCGGCGCTTCATGTACTCTTTCGCACGCG
This sequence comes from Pseudomonadota bacterium, assembly GCA_021799015.1. GTDB lineage: Bacteria > Pseudomonadota > Alphaproteobacteria > Acetobacterales > Acetobacteraceae > Acidiphilium. Next base: position 3,798 of record JAJZBH010000001.1, on the reverse strand, counting down.
ATTATGGATGGGCGCGCAGCGAAAGCCGTGCTCGGCATCATCATCGATCTTCGCTCCGGCAGGTAAGCTAGACAGGCCACGCTTGCATTGTCCGATTGCCCATCAAGCACAGCACTGTCTCGCTAACGTTCGGCGTCTACGCGCGCATGGTGTTGGGGGCTTCCGTCCTGTCGGCTTGGGTGCCGCCGGTTTCGTCCGCCATCGCCAGCCGTGGAAGGAATATTCCGCATTCGGTTTTGCCGCTGCCCGCCCAGCGGCCAGCACGCGGGTCATCGCCAGCACGAATGCGGGACGTGCACGAGAAGCAACCAAGCGAGGTGAAGCCGCTGGCCTCGAGGGGATGGGGCGGCAGGGCATTTTCGGCAAAATACCGGGCAATGTCCGCCTTGTTCCAATCGTACAGCGGATTGATGACCGTCATTCCATTGGGGCCGGTTTCGCGAGGTAGGATGTCGCGCCTAGTCTCGCTTTGATTGCGCTTGCGTCCCGAGATCCAAGCATCGAAGGGTTCGAGCGCGGCGTCAAGAGGCATTGTCTTGCGTAGTGCGCAGCATAGATCGGGGTCTGCCGTGTAGAGGCGGCCGGCAGGATCATAGGAGTTCAGGTGTTTCTGGTCGGGCCGGACCGTGCGCACATTGGAAAGCCGCAGACGGTTGATCAGGCCATCGCGATAGGCGATCGTGTCGGGGAAAATCTTCCCGGTATCGAGGAACAAGATCGGCAGATGCGCGTCGATCTGCGCCACCATGTGCAATAACACGGCGGATTCGGTACCAAACGAGGAGACGAGAGCTATCTTGCTCCGGAATTCGTGGGCAATGGCGTTTTCCAGAAGAAGGTAAGCCCGGTTTTCAATCAGCGTGCCGGTGTTCAACATCAATAGACATCCTTGCGATACCGCCGTGTCGCGTTCAGGGTTCGGAGCTCGTCTGCGCCGATGATTTCACTGAGGGTTGCCTCGACGTCACGAGCCATGGCTCCCGCGTTGCCGCAAAGATAAATGATCGCGCCATCTGCGATCATGGCGTTAAGCTTGTCTGCGCGTTCGCGCAGCACATGTTGGACGTAGCGCCTTTCGGGCTGGTCACGTGAGAAAGCTAGATCAAGATCGGTAAGGACGCGGGATTTAAGCCAGTCCTGGATTTCCAGCTGGTAGAGAAAATCGTGCAGGAAATGCCGATGCCCGAAGATGAGCCACGCGGCCCCGCACTGGCCGCCCGCTTCGCGGTGCTGGAGGAAGGCGCGGTAAGGCGCAATTCCCGTGCCGGCACCAATCATGATGATCGGAACGGCAGGGTCCTCCGGGAGCCGGAACGAGGTATTAGGCCTGAGGAAGACGTCAAGCACATCACCCGGGCGCCGACGCCGCGCGATATCGCTGGATGCGACGCCGAGCCGTGTTCGCCCTGCGCTTTCGTATTCGAGAGTCGCAATCGTCAGATGTGCCGCGTCGCCAACCAGTTGTTGTGATGAAGAGATAGAGTAGTGACGAGGCGGGAGCTTGCGCAGCAGTGTTGTGAGTTGCGATGCCTGCAGCTTTTGCGGAAACCGTTCCAGCAAATCAATGAGCTGCCTTCCCTGAACGAAGGCATGTCGCTCGCCTTCGTCAATCGAGAGGGCGATCAGCCCCGGATCGCCGGAAAGTGCTGCATAGTCGGTGACAAGCTTGCTGCTGAGTGTGGTGATATCCCGCTCGGTCGTTAGTGCACGCGCGGTATCGTCATCATGATCGAGACCAACGGATCGGAGCACGGCCTCCACCATTGCCGGATCATTGCGCGGGGTAACGGTTAGTGAGTCGCCCGGCTCGTACCGGATCCCGGAACCTGCCAGGTCGATCTCGACATGAATGGTTTCGGTGGTCGAGCGAGACGATGTCAGAGGATGGTGTGCGGTGATTTCGGCGGGGAAGGGGGTCGGCCTGTCCAGCGCGGCGCCAGCTGAGTCGCCGGAAAGGCGATGAAAATCGACGTGAATGACCGAACTGCCGTCATGCTTGGCGATCAGTCGGTTCAGGATGTCGCCAATGAAAGATTTTGCGGATGTTTCATAATCAAGATCGCAGTCCAGCCGTTCCGCGAGCCGGTGTGCACCGAGTTCGGCAAGCCGGGCGTCAAGGCGTTTGCCTACTTCACAGAACTGTGCGTAAGCAGAGTCTCCCAAGGCGAGGACTGCAAAGTCAATGCCTTCCAGGGTTGGTGCAGAATCCGCCATAACTGCTTGGTAGAATGCGGTTGCGCGTTGCGGTGGCTCGCCTTCACCCCACGTGGCTGCGATAACGAATACGGCCGACGTGCCGATCAGCGCTTCCGCCGTTGCGTCGGCCGCATCCAGCATCTGGACTTTGAACCCACGTTTCCTGGCGGCCGCTCGGGCGCTTTCTGCGAGCCTTTCGGAATTGCCGGATTCGGTCAAATAAAGAATCGTCAGAGTAGGCGCCGCCGCTGGCGGTGATGCAGGAGCGGCGACGTTGCTTTCGGACGCGTCGAGTCCCGCGAGGAAGCCGGACAGCCAAGCGCGTTGGGGGGCAGATGCGTCACGGATCACCCTGTCGAGAGCTGCAATGTCCTGCTCCGCAAACGGAGCGGTACGCGGCAGCACGGCAAGCTTGGTCATCGCTGTGATCCTTGGATCTTGAGGAAAGGAGAAGGCAGATCGGACGGCAAATCGTCGCGCGGGCGGCTTTCGCTGGAAAGCATGGCTCCGAGGGAGACAACGTCGCCGATGACGATCAAGGTCGCCGCTGGAGGCAAGCCGGCGGCGACGAGTGGCGCGTCGACGAGTGTCGTGCGGACAACCTGTTCCTTCGGCGTCGTTGCGTCGAGCACAAATGCCACGGGCTCGGTTGGCGAACGTCCGCCTGCAATCAAGGCGTCCGCGATCACGCCCATCTTGCGCCGTGCCATGTACAGCACGAGCGTGTCGGCCGAGCGGGCGAGGGCGCCATAGTCAACTGCAGCCCCACCCAATCCGGTCTCGCCAGTAACGAAACTGACGCTGCGCGCCACTCCACGGTGCGTGATCGGGATCAGGGCGGATGCGGTTCCGCCGATGCCTGCGGAAATTCCCGGGATCACCCGCAGCGGAATGCCGGCTGCCGCGAGCGCAATGCACTCTTCGCCGCCACGCCCAAATACAAACGGATCTCCTCCTTTCAAGCGTAAGACGCGTAGGTTTCTCGATGCCAGATCAATCAGCAGCGCGTTAATTGCCAGCTGTGGCATCTGTTTGCAGCCGCCTCGTTTGCCGGCCGCGATCCGCGCTACGCCCGGCGGCGCGAGGGCCAGAATCTCCCCCGACACCAGAGCGTCATGAACAATAATATCTGCAGCTCCCAGCGCATGATGCGTCGCCAGTGTCAAAAGCGTGGGGTCTCCCGGACCAGCTCCGGCAAGCCACACAGACCCGGGTACGAAATCAGGATGGATCAATAGACTCATGGTTCGGCGGATATAGGGGCGTTTGATGGGTATGGAAAATGAAATTCTCCATATCGGCCTATTTCTTGCTAAAAAAAGAAATCTTTTCTATCAGGAAAAAGTATGGCAGAAGACGATAGCCAAATTGATAGGGATTTAAAAAAATGTCGAACCGGACCGTTCCGGCCCTCCGCGCTATTGACCTTGATGCCATCGACCGTGCGATTCTCCGATTGCTTGCAAAGGATTGCACGACGTCTCTGGCGACGATGGCGAAACAGGTCGGACTGTCAGCTACTCCCTGCTGGAAGCGGATCAAACGGATGGAAGAGGGCGGTGTGATCACGGGGCGGGTCGCTGCGCTTTCCCCTGAAGCTCT
>JAJZBH010000077.1 GCA_021799015.1 Pseudomonadota bacterium | reverse complement strand
ATTTGCTTAGCTCGCTTCTTTTGGCGCATTAATTAGAAAGAGGCCGAGAATAGCAACTTCGTCTTAATCTAAGTCACGGGCGTTAAGGTTGTTCTTTGGGCGTCGGCATAACATGCTGTTCTGGGTTTTTGTGACCTCAGACACTTTTCTCATTGGCACTGATATCGTTCTTCCAAACACCCAACCAAAATACTGAACACGCATTATCGATTTCGATCTAAGTGATCTGTTAAACGCGGTGCAGGCACCGTTCGGAATTTATCAAGACCCGCGATCACTAGCGCGCTGGAGAGCCCACAGATGACGTTTTCGTTCCCTTAGTATCCAGCATGGAAACGCGGCCGCAATTCTTGCCGCTCCGAAAGCGTAACCCACTCTTCCTGCTGTCCAAAGACACGGTACCGCTACCGGATAGAGTCGAACGCTCCGAGCGCGCCGGTTTGTCGACCAACTAACTCGATTCTTATGCTGGCGTTCTTATAACGCGGCTTCTCTACATCATCATACCCGCAGAAAACTTTCTGAGCCGAGGTATCGACGGTGCAAGGAATGCAGGAACACCCATCGATCTAGTGCGCCCTCGAGCTATACACGTCACAATTTCTCGACCTCCGACAGGAGACACTCAATATCCCTAAACCTCTTTACATGGCGCAATGCTTCAGCCAAGCGAAAAAATACGGTCATCGTGATCGTTATTGGATACCTATAGCGCAACGCATCAGAAATCGTACTGAAGCATGACGCGGTTATAGATGAACGAATGTCCTCTGTTACCTGTCGCGCCGTTATTGAACTGAGAGATGGCGTTACTGACCTCGGTTCTGTCACGTATCGACAGGCCTTTGAGGCCTCCGCCCGGGAAATATGTAACATCAACATAGGTGTCGTTGCTGCCGCCATTCAATTTCGTATCGAAGCGGGTAAACGCCAAAGTCACGAGAACATGATTATCAAGCAAGTGCTGCGAAAGCGAAACGCGTTTTGCATCCCCTGGCCCAAGTTCGACGAGACCGCGTATCATCGCCGTAGTGTAAAGCGGGTCAGTTGCGTACCCGACCGTATAGGGAGACACAATGGCGCCGTCACCTATGCTACCCTGATGAACCGGCAAGGAGTTGTAGGAGACGCTGAAAACTCCCGCCCCTAACATGGCGGATTCCAGCGTGTACTTCAGACCTATCTGCGCTCCGAATGCCGTCGAGTCTACGCCGTTGCCTTTGTAACCGTCAATCACTGCGCCATAACGGTTACTATTGAGAACACTGTCTGCGCCCCATTCTCTTAAAAACTGACCAGCTATGTAAGGATGCACGATCTTTGTCGCGTCGAGGGTATAACTTCCATCTGTATAAAACATGTTGGCGAAATTGTAGTAGTCATAATACCAGGCTTCGGCTTTTAAATTCGTCGCGTTATAATCAGCGCCAAACGCTAAAGTTCCTCGCGCACTCGGTGCGCTGCTACTCAATGCCGATGCCCCACCATAGCTTGTGTCACCAGCGTAGGTTGGCGGGTAATACAGGTTGTCTTGGAAATAGGTGGCTGAGGTGCGACTCTTCCAAGCAAGCTGCCGGAACGCAAAGAGGTGCAGAGCATTGATAGGGCTAAATTCACCAAACACTGCCTGATATGTCGCCGGGAAAAGACGCGAGTCAGATCCTCCCACCCATGGCGTGCTTAGTTCTTGATCCCCCAGACGAACCAGCAGCCGGCGCGCATGGTATTGTACATATGCTTGCCCCAAGGCCGTCAGATCGTTGTTCGGCCCCATGAGAGTCGCGTCGAGGTGTGGAAATGAAGGAGCTGTGCCGGTTCTGTCATTGAGTGACAGCGCTGTCGCGGTAAATAGGCTTAACCCAACCCCAAAGCCACCCAGAAATGGGGCCGAGCGGAGGTTTAAAATTCCTCCCAAACCGAACGCGGATTGATTGGGTACTCCTGGCGCTCCATAAATCCGGTCAAAGTCGTAAGCCCGTAACATTCCATCGATACTTCCGTGACTCAACCACGTTTCGACCGGCGATGGATTGGACGAATTGCTTGTCTCTGCGGCGACCTGCGCGTTGGCTCCTCCTCCGAGGAGGTACACGCTTATAAGAACTGTTGGGGCGATCAATTTTTTTCTCATTTTCCTTTTCCTACGTACCTGCCGTGGAATCACAATACCGTGACTGCGCGCCGCTAAATGCTACAATTTCATGAAATTCTGGATGGTATCCAAAGGATGGTATACAAAAGGGTCCTTCCCCCGCCCGCCCTAACTTTCTTGGAATGAGGTAACCGCAGTGAAAAGATGCGGTTTGACAAAAGAGCGGTCATGGACCTACCGAAGGATTCATCGGGCGAGTTTGCCACCTTGAGTGGAGGCAATAATGGCATGCTTATCCCAAGAACTGGTTATCAGGGCGGCAGAGTCCGTACACAGGCGCTATGTGGAGTGATCACTGCCGCATCGAATGGCCGCGATAAATCCGAACCAAGATCTGATATTCCTACTCAGCGGAGGTAAGGAGGCTCTGGCCCGATGAAGTTGCCGGCCGATGCGTCGGTCAGATGTTATTGTTAGGGAATGTCGTTGCGTCCGATTCGAAACGTTTCGGGGCCACATGATCAGGTGGGGATGCTTCTGATTTTACCGACACGCCCTGGCAAAAATTGACCTCCAGAGGATATCGTTGAACAGTCGAGACGCAACGGCCTCAAATTCGTAAAAGTTGGTTGTATCAGCTCGCGATCCTAAGCGGTGTGATCGAGTTCAACTAAAAGCATGCGCTGCCCCTGTCTATCGAAGCACATTCGTTGTTGGCTTACCCTTCGCACTCCCGGACGATTTCCGTCCATGCCCACCGAACGCTGCAGGGCAAGCCGGAACACGCTTCCGCCGCCTGTTTCTGAACGGCGTCAGTTTTTTCATGATGCCGTCTTTAGACCAGAAATCCCTTCCGGCGAAGCCGGAAGGGGGTTTTGGGTTGGGTTCAGCCGTGGATTTTTGCAATCTGGTCAGCGGACAGGGCCTTGATCGAGGCGGGCAGGGCCATGAATTCCACCTGTTTCAGGTATTGAGGATTGTTGCCCTCGTTGCTGGCCCAGGTGAGAAGGGCCTTGACGGCGTTGGCCGTTTCCGCGTTGGGCTGCCGGGCGTTGACGATGGCATACTCGTAATTGATGATCGGGTAGCTGTCGGCGCCAGGGGCAAAGACCAGGCTGATCCGCTCGTCAGCGGGTGTCTTGCTGACCAGTTCACTGGCGGCAGCGCTGATCGTCTGTGCCGTCGGTAGGACAAATTGGCCCGCGCGGTTCTCGAGCATGGCCTTGCCAAGATGAGCGCGGCTGACCTCCGCGTGGAAGGACACGCCAATATAGGCAATCGCGTACGGGTTCTGCTTCAGGGCTTCAACCATGCCGGGATTGCCTTGCGCGCCGAGGCCGCCGGGAACCGCAGGCCACGACACCGTGGTCCCATAGCCAACCGAGTTCGCCCACGACGGCGTCGAAAACGAAAGATACTGGCTGAAGATGAACGTGTCTCCCGACCCGTCCGTCCGATGAACCGGAATGATTTTGTGGTTGGGAAGCGCAACACCCGGGTTGAGCTTTTCGATCAAAGGATCGTTCCAGCGGGTGATCTTGCCCGTATAAATGCCGGCAAGAACCGGGCCAGACAGCTTCAGATGCCGGTTATTCAGCCCCGGCAGGTTGTAGTTGATCGCCTGCGCAGAAATCGCCAGCGGAATGTTGAGAATGTCCGGATGCTGCTTGAGCTGCGCGTCCGACATGTACGCGTCAGACGCGCCAATCTGCACCAGCCCAGAAATCGCCTGGGCAATGCCGGTTCCCGATCCCGTCCCCTGGGTGGTCACCCGGATCCCCGGATGCGCTTTCTCAAACGGCGGCACCCAGATGTTGAACAGCGGATAAAGCAGCGTCGAGCCGGTTTCAGTCAGGGTGACACTGGCAGCCCGGGCCACGCCCAGGCCAAGACCGGCAACCAGAACCATCGCCGCCGCCGCACGGCGCAGCGCCACGCACCTCATTGATTGCTCAAATCGCATCACGGAATCCCCCTCTCGTCATGATAAACATCCGACTCCGGGACACGTCACCCGGCCACACGCTTCCTAGGCGAAGCACCCCAACAGCGCGACCAGCTTTCCATGAAGGTTTGATGACAATCAACAATCCCAACCCCCAAAACGCCCCCGCAACCCACCATCAATGCGGGCCTCAATCGCAGCCAGCGGCGTCACCAACACCCCATATCGAACCACTCGCCGCCATCGCCGCCCCCCACCCTCAAGATGAAGAACAAGGGCATTCTGGGATGCGCGTGCTAATGCAATGTCCGTCCACCGGAAATGTTCCTGGCGATCCGGTTGTGGCCTTAACACGATACCGGTTGGGCCAATTTCCGCCCGAACCCGCACTGCTCGATCCTTGTGCCAGCGGCGTCGCCCATCAAGGGCGCCTGCGAACGCTACGACACCAGCAAGAAAGATCAGGAGGACCATGGCGGTCAGAAACGGGTTGGGTGCTGCCGTGCGAACTTCCAGAAACGGCCCAATAACGCCAAACGCAACAATCAATAGCGCTATGGACATGGGAGGAGAGGGCTTCGGTGCTCCTGCTACAAGCAGGAGGCTGCCGTTTTCATCACTCATGGTTGCTTGTCTAGCCGGAAGCTGACCCACTTGTTGATTACCTCACTCTTCTGGATGGCACGGCCATGACTCCCATCTGTTTGGGACCATCTGAACCGTCGGGCCCGAGGCTCACCCATGGCGATCGGTTTCGAGGTTTTTTCTTTGCGGGCATTTCTGGAGTCGCTGGAGTTCTTCCTCTTGCCCGGCGCATCGCCATTGAACGGCGGCATTGGCTTACAGATGCCGAGTTCAGCCATCTTTTTTCGGTGTGGCAGTTCTTGCCGGGATCCAACATTGTTAATTTCGTGGCGGCATTCGCGTTTCGCCATCGAGGTCTCCCAAGCGCAGCGGCCGCGGCTATCGGCCTGCCCGCCACGCCGGCTACCATCGTAATTGCTCTTGGCCTCTTGTACGAACGATACGGAACACTTCCCTTTGCAATCCACGGCTTGGGAGGTACTTGCAGCGGCAGCAGCTGGGTTGATTCTGGGTACGGCAATCAAGGTTACCGAACCGAGTCTCGGCACAACCGACCGCGCAAGTACCATGGCCGGTGCGCTGATGCTGTTCTAGGGGTTGAAGCGGCCTTTGCCGCTGGTGATAGTCACCATGCTGCCCACATCTCGCTCATTTTCGCTTCTTGGCGAGTGCGATGATCGGCGCACTCGCAAATGTGTCCCCTTTAATGGCAATGTCACTGCTCGCCTTTGGTGGGGTCGCAAGCACGTTACCGGCAATGGTGCGTGCGTTTCTCGCACACCATTGGATGACCAAAACCCAATTTTTAGCTTTGTTTGGATTGGCTCAGTCTGCACCAGGCTGAAATATGCTCTTTGCGCCGTTGGTCGGTTTGCGAGTTGCCGGCGTTCCAGGCGCTTTGGCTGGGACCTTCGCGGTGAATTTGCCTTCCAGCATCTTGACGATCATCGTAACACAGGCATGGGAACGGTTCCTTACGGCTCGATGGCGGCGTGTGCTACAGGCCGCGATCATACCAATTTCCGGGGGCTCTTGCTTGCTTCGGGCTTTATTCTTGGCGGGGATGCAGACCACAGTTGGCGATTGGGCCTGGTGACGATCGTGGTGATGATCGCCACGTTAAACAGCCGAATAAACCCGCTTTTCCTTCTTGGCGCAGGGGGGGCTATCATGGGCGTGTTCAATTACGGTTGATCAAGAGCCTCTAGAAGAAGTGCCAGAGCAACATCTAACGACTGATGTCGAATCGCCGCCCGATCCCCTGTGAAACTGCGCATTATTGTCGTGGTTTCACCGCCTCGCCGGGCCATGCCAAACCATACCGTTCCAACAGGTTTCTCTGGTGAACCGCCTTCCGGTCCGGCGATGCCGGTCACCGCGATGGCAACGTCCGAATTGGCACGAGACAAGGCACCGTTCGCCATTGCCCGCGCGACGGGTTCGCTAACAGCGCCAAACGTATCAATTAAATTTTCGTCAACGCCAAGCATCATGGTCTTCGCGACATTCGCATAACTTACGAACCCGAAGCCAAACACGGCCGACGAACCCGCGACATCGGTTAAGCTGGCTGCAATCTTGCCCCCGGTACAACTTTCAGCAGTTGCAATGGTCTTGCCTCTGGCGGCTGCAGTAGCGACAACACGCCTCGCTAAGTGGCTCGTCACATTCCAAGTCCAGGCCAGATTGAGCGGGCAGCCATGATCACGGCTGCCGCAAGAGCACCAGCAAGCCAATCGTCGGCCATGATTCCAAGCTCGTCAGGCCTGGCGTTTGCAATGCGAACCGGCCACGGCTTGCGGATGTCAAACAGCCGGAACAGTAGAAACGCGAGGAGCAACCCATGCCAGCTCATCCGGTCAAGGCCAAGAAGGGCAATCATCTGTCCCGCCACTTCGTCGATAATAATCCAGCCCGGGTCTAGGGATGCATGACCTGTATGCGATATTGCCCACAGGCCTGACAGGCTGACAATGACCACGCCAATTAATAGGCCGGGAATCGCCGCCACGTGAAGGAGAACAGCTCCGAACACGAGACCGAGGATCGCGCCGGCAGTTCCCGGAGCCTTTGGCAAATATCCGATGCCAAACATAGAGCTTAGCACGCGAGCTGCTCTCATCGCGCAGTCATCCAATGGATCGCAGGATCGTCCGCCGGTTGGCCAAGCAATGCCCGATAGATAACGATTCCCTCAATGACTCGTTCCACATAGTTTCGCGTTTCCTGGAACGGTATTTCCTCAATCCAGTTGACCATATCGACTCCTCCAGCCTTAGGCGGCATTCTCGGATCGCCATTGGCCCTAAGCCAAGTTTCAACGTTTCGTGGCCCGGCATTATATGCGGCCGCGGCCAGTGGGATCGAGTAACCAAAACGTTGCATCAGCGCCTCGAAATAATCGCTTCCCAAGGTTATATTTTCTGCGGGTTTCGTGAGGCCATCCGATGTGAATGCTAGTCCCTGCTCGTGCGCGACATACCGCGCAGTCGCCGGCAGCAGCTGCATCAACCCAACCGCCCCAGAGTCGCTGACCGCGTCAGGGTCGAAGCTGCTTTCCTGCCGTGCGATCGACAATATAACTGCGCGTCGCGGAAGGGAGCCTGTTGGGCTCCGCGGGAAAAGATTCAAAGGAACTGGCCAACCCAGCCGTATCAGCATCTCCCCATCGGTTCCGGCGAGCCGCGCAATCATCACTTCTGTTGATAGTTGACCAAGATTACGCGCCATCAGTGCGGCCAGCGCCCGATCTTGGATATCTGGAGCAATTTCCGCGGCACGGAACAAAAATGCCCGTGCACGGCGGGGCGCGCCCATCTTGGTGAGTAGAAAGGCTGCTTGGGGTAACTGACGTTCAGCAAAATGCAGTACCGCCACGGGCTGGATCGGTACACGGGCTGCGCTTCGAATCCTTGCACCAAGCTCGGTTGGTCTTATTCCAATCGCAGACGCCGCAAGTTGCCCGTAAAATGTATCTGGGAAGGCAGCGGCTCGCTTGAGGTCGGCCTTGCGCAACTTCCCTGACTCCGTTTTGGCAAGCCAGTAATAGCCACGGCTTCTGGTGATTACCGCGCGATAGTTTGCCGTCAGCGCCGCGAACCGCGGGGCCGCCAGCTTAGGTTCATGAAGGTAGCAAAGAGCAATAAATCCAGCCAGAAAATCTCGTTCGGAGACCTGTATTGGCCCTTTCGCCGGTATGGCGACAATCAACGAATAGGCGTCCTTTGCATGGTGGATGGCCAGCAGGTCGCGCGCGAGAGCATCCGCACGGGGCCAGAAAAAAGGCCGGAGACTCCTGCCAGCCCGCTCTGCGGCCGCACGGCCATCAGCCAGCCAGATGGCTAATGCCGATTGTGGATCCCGCGCAGCAGAGACTCGGGCAAGAAAAAGCAGCGGCGCCCTGCGTTGATGCGCGTTCAAACCGGCGATGATCGTTGATGCATCTGCCGCACGTCGTGCCAAGGCGATCCACGCCGAGGCAACCGGAATGTCAGGTGGCGGCAATGCGGACAGGGTGGCCTGTGCGGCGTTCACGTCGCCCGCTATGGCGAGGCTTTGAAAGCGCTGCCAATAACTCTCGGCGTTTAGAAGCGGTCCGAATTCTTCCAGAAACAGGGTAGCTGCGCCCGGCTGCTCGAATCCAGTTGCCCACGCTCGGCGTGCAAAGGGTGCGGCAGTCCCAGGATTCGCGGCGTAGGCAGAGGCGCAACGCGCGTTGGCAGCCGGTGTAGTCGGTACTCGGCGCAGACAATCATGCCGCACCGTGTTATCGTTCGGGTCGGCGGCCAAGGCCTCGTTCCATCGCCGCCGCAATAAATCCTGGTCCGGCCAGTCCGGATTTTGTCTCTGAAATGCCGCAATCTCGGCCGGGCTTGCCTGGCCCGGATCAAGCAACCGGTAAAATGTAACCAATTTAGATGCAAGTCGGTCTCGTTGTCTGGCCGCAAGTTTTGTAGCGGCTGCCCAGTTGCTTGCACGGACATCGTTCATGATCGTCTGCAATGTCGTGGTCGCCGCATTAGCGTCTGCTACTGCTGGCAGCGCATGAAACCCTGAAAGGAACAGGCCGAGAAGCAAAAAGCGCCGCATCGTTGATGACATAGAGCAAAATCGCTACCGATGGTATCATCTTGGGCTCCGGGGCAACCGTCAGCAACAGGACGCATCGGCTGCTGAGTGATGTGAAAGCATAAATATCAGCAGACCGAAAATTACCAGCAAGGCTGCGCCGCGCCTCAGGCGCCTTGCTCTGTCGCCTTTGCCGACATAGTTATCCTTCCGATCGGAGAATTTCATGTTTGCAGGATCACTAGTCGCCCTTGTCACGCCGATGCACGCGAATGGCGAAATCGATGAAGGCGCGTTGGAACGTTTTATCGAATGGCAGATTGAGGAAGGCACCAACGGGCTAGTGCCGGTCGGTACAACCGGCGAGTCCCCAACACTCAGCCATGCCGAACATAAGAGAATTGTCGAACTGACGGTTCGGGTTGCAAAAAAGCGTGTGCCCGTTATTGCGGGCGCAGGGTCGAATTCGACTGCAGAGGCGATTGCCCTGGCGCGCCATGCCCAAGCGGTCGGAGCGGATGCTGTGCTCGTCGTCACACCTTATTACAACAAGCCGACCCAAGAGGGCCTGTTTCTACATTTCACCGCAGTGGCAGACGCCGTGGATATTCCGCTGATCATCTACAACATCCCATCACGGTCGGTAGTTGATATGAGCGTCGCCACGATGGCGCGCCTTTCGCAACACAGAAATATTGTCGGAGTGAAGGACGCGACTGCAAATCTGACGCGCCCGCAGCATACAGCGGCGGCCTGCGGAGATGATTTTCGTCAGCTTTCCGGCGAAGACCATACAGCACTTGCGTTTCTTGCCGCTGGAGGCCATGGCTGCATTTCAGTTACCGCAAATGTGGCTCCAAGGCTTTGCTCGGATATGCATGCCGCATGGGCAGCTGGTAATATTCACAACGCTATGGCACTCCAACGGCGCCTGTTAGATGTGCATGATGCGATGTTTTTTGAAACCAATCCAGGTCCGGTGAAATTCGGTACCTCTTTGCTTGGATTTGGTACTGAGCACTGCCGTTTGCCGCTTGCACCAATTGCCGATTCTACTCGCGCGAAAGTACGCGCAGCAATGGTTGGCGCCGGCCTGATCAGCTGAGCGAGACATGGTGGGGACCCGCAAATCAGGCCTGATTTCCCACGGGATTGCGGCACAGAACCGGAAGGCGCGATTTAACTACACCATTCTCAGCACGCTTGAGGCCGGAATCGTGCTGCGCGGTCCCGAAGTGAAATCATTGCGAATGGGTCGCGCCAGTCTCGCAGACGCATTTGCAGGTGAGCGGGAAGGGGAGATGTTTTTGTTTAATATGTATATTCCGGAGTACCAAGGCGGTGTTCTGTCGCGCTTTGACACGAAAGGACCACGCAAGCTTTTGCTCAAGCGCAAGGAAATTAATACACTATTAGGTGCGATCGCGCGACAAGGATCGACCGTTGTTCCGCTTGATGTCCACTTCAATCAGCGAGGCGTTGCCAAGGTAACCTTGGGCATCGCGCAGGGACGCAAACTGCATGACAAGCGAGAAGCCATCGCTAAACGCGACTGGGATCGCGATCGGGCTCGGCTGATGAGAGACCGCGGATAAGCCACATGAGTGCTCTATTAACAACCTGATCGATTGTCAGAACTGGATTGGCGCCGCTGTAAACAAGCGCCAAAAGTGGCAAATCCGGGGATGGATCGATCCAGCAGCGGAATTATACGTTCTGGAGACTTGCGTTGAGTTGCGAGACCAGAGACAATACTCATCGGCGTGGTGGGCTTGCGAGCAACGTCTGTTGGAGACTCACGCAGCGCTCTTCCTGCGGCCACCCCAAGAGCTGCTATAGTCCCAGCACAGTACATTTGTCTTACAAGTACACCACCAACGCCAGAAAATTCTCAGGACGGAGTTGCTGGACATATCTTGAGAGCCACTGATTTTTGCGTTGGCTGTGGTGACGATAGGATTTTCGTTCGGAATCGCTTGCAACGGGACCTCAGACCGCTCCTATACGCGCAAAGGAGAGCAGGATGGTTGAAAGAGACATGTTGGGAGTAAAATTGCTCGGCCGGCTGAAGGACAAGCTTATCGACCGCAAGCAGGAATGGGCCAAGGAAGGTCGTCTTCTCACCGGCAAGCATGCGCCTCGCGAACAGCGCCTTCCGCCTGGCCAACGGCAGGTTCATGACTGGCCCGTGCTTGATCTTGGTGTACAGCCCAATGTGTCTTTATCAGAATTCAAATTACTCATCGATGGCGCTGTCGCGAATCCGGTAACGTTGGATTGGAACTCAGTCATGGCATTGCCACAGCACGACAGTACATCCGATATGCACTGCGTTACGCAATGGTCGCGTTTCGATAATCACTGGCGCGGTGTAGCGGCCAGCACCATACTCCAGCTGGTGCACCCGAACGACGACGCGACGCATGTGTGGTTCGAATCCTACGACAACTATACAACAAACCTTCGGCTCGATCAGTTCGCGATGGAGGATTGTTTCCTCGTCCATACATGGGAAGGAAGGCCCATTTCACGCGAACATGGTGGTCCGCTGCGCGTACTTGTGCCTCGCTATTATCTCTGGAAATC
>JAJZBH010000076.1 GCA_021799015.1 Pseudomonadota bacterium | reverse complement strand
GCCAATGCACAGCAACCCACAGCGGCGCCCCGCTTGATGCTGCTCGACTATCCCCTTTTGGACGTCGTTAATGGTGCGCGGACGAGGTCCGCTTTCCGGCAGTGCGCGCTTGTAAAGTCCAGAGTTGGCCCGATCGGGACAATTCCGCTCGGGTTGATGGACGGATGACTGCTGTAGTAATGGCCTTTAATGTGCTGTAGGTTCACGGTTTCGCTGACGCCGGATGTTCGGAAAATGTCTCGGACATAGGCCGACAGATTCGCATAATCCGCAATTCGGCGGAGGTTGCATTTGAAATGTCCGACATAGACGGCATCAAAGCGTACTAAGGTCGTAAATAGGCGGAGGTCGGCCTCGGTGAGGTGGGTTCCGAGAAGATAGCGTCGCGTTGCAAGGCGTTGTTCAAGCCAGTCAAGAGTTTCAAAAAGCAGTATAACCGCCTCTTCGTATGCGATCTGGGTAGTTGCGAAGCCGGCTCGGTACACGCCGTTGTTCACGGTCTCGTAGATGCGGGCGTTCAGCGCCTCTATCTCTGGACGTAATGCTGCAGGAAAATAATCGCCAGGCCCGGCACCGACGCCATCGAACGCGCTGTTGAGCATACGCATGATATCGGATGATTCGTTGTTCACGATGGTGCGGGTACGCTTGTCCCATAACACTGGCACGGTCACGCGACCGGTATAGGTTGGGTCGGCGAGCGTGTAGACCTCGTGAAGGAACTCCGCACCGTTGACAGTATCCGCAATTACTCCGGGTCCCGGTGCAAAGGTCCAGCCGTCCTTGCCCATGAACCAGTTGACCACCGATACACTTATCGCTTCCTCAAGCCTTTTGAGGGTGCGCATGATGAGAGTCCGGTGTGCCCAGGGGCAGGCAAGGCTCACATAAAGATGATAGCGGCCTGGTTCTGCGGCGAAGCCGTCCTGCCTGCCGTCAGCTGTAACCCAGCGGCGGAACGCGCTGTCCTGGCGAACAAATCGCCCGCCGTGAGGAACGGTGTCGTACCATTGGTCATACCAGTTGCCGTTGATTAGGAGCCCCATCGGTAAGTTCCTTGTAATGCCCTCTTCCATCATGTGCACGGTGAAAAACAGCGCGAACGGGTCCGCGTGTTCCCGCGGTCACGGCAGCTGGTGATGGGTCATCGGGGGCAGAATTGCTGAACGCGGATCAGCCTTTTTACCCAAAAAGGCACGAGTGTTGAAGCCGGCAGTATGCGAGCGACGGCGCGCAATTTCTTCGCCAACTAACAAGAAAGAGGCACAAACATTGGAGCGGAGCGCTTTCTTTGCACGAAAGAACGTGGCCGGAGCATAACGCACCGGCGCACGCTGCTTCAACCGAACAATTTGTTAGCAATTTCCGCGACGTGGCGGCCTTGGAAGCGGGCGCCAGCAAGCTCGTTTGCGGAGGGTTGCCTGCTTGCATCGCCCGCTGCGATGGTAGTAGCGCCGTATGGACTGCCCCCTGTCACTTCGTCCACCCGGAGCTGCTCCTGAAAGCTGTAGGGCAGTCCGACAATGATCATCCCGAAATGCAGAAGATTGGTGATGATCGAGAATAATGTGACTTCCTGGCCACCATGCTGGCTGGCTGTGGATGTGAAGGCGGAGCCAATCTTGCCGTTAAGGGCTCCGCGCATCCACAGGCCGCCGGCCTGATCGAGGAAGCTGGCCATCTGTGAGGGCATTCGGCCAAAACGTGTCGGTGCGCCGATGACAATCGCATCGTAGTTCGCGAGGTCTGCCACTGTGGCGAGCGGTGCCTGCTGGTCCAGCTTAAAACCCGCTGCTCTAGTGACGTCTTCGGGTGCCGTCTCGGGCACTCTCCTTACGGTCACGGCCGCACCCGTGTCCCGTACACCGTCGGCCATAGCATCAGCCATTTTCTCAAGATGGCCGTATGCCGAATAATAAAGAATTAGAACGTTGCTCATAGAAACTTCCTGTGGTTGTGGATTATGAAATAGAGCGGGGTCAGACGACGTCGACCAGGACAATTTCGGCGTCTTCCATGGCGGTGACGTGCAGCTTTTCAACAGCGCTGATCGCGACGCCGTCGCGCGCGTTTGCAGTCACACCATTAATTTCTATGACACCTTTAGCGGGTACAAGGTATGCCAAACGTTGGTCCCCAATCGCGTAATCGGCCGTTTCTCCTGCTTTAAGCGCTGCGCCGAGAACGCGTGCGTCGGCATGAATTTTCAGCGAGTCGACATCACCGGGAAGACCGGACGCCAGGACGACAAATCGGCCCGCTCGTTCACCTTTTGGGAACGAGCGGGTACCCCAACCAGGCCGATGCCCATGACTAGATGGATGGATCCAGATCTGAAAAATCTGGGTAGATTCCCTTTCCAAGTTTTGCTCACTGTGCACAATTCCCGTGCCTGCAGACATGACCTGCACGTCGCCAGCTTCAGTGCGGCCGCCGTGACCTAGGTGATCCCGGTGCGTGATGGCCCCTTTGCGGACATAGGTGATGATTTCCATGTTTGCGTGCGGATGGGGGGAAAAGCCGCAATGGGGCTGAATCGTGTCGTCGTTCCAAACTCGTAGGCTGCCCCATCCCATGCGCTCCGCATCATGATAGTCGGCGAAAGAAAAATGGTACTTGGCATCCAGCCAGCCATGATTGGCACTACCCAGATGCTGGAAAGGTCGAAGTTCAATCATCTTGAGTTCCTTTTCAGGCTCCAGCCTGTCGTTCTTGAGATAAGGCGACAGCTGGATTACGGAAATAGAAATGACAGAAATTCATCGGTTCTACTTTTTGCATGGTGAGGCATCATGAAACTGCCCGACTTCGAAGCTTGGGCGATTTTTGCAAAGGTTGCCGAAACAGGTTCGTTCGCTGACGCGGCTGCGGACTTTGGGTTGTCTAGGCCAACCGTATCCAAGGCCATCGCCAGACTGGAAGAGCGACTTGGCGCGGCATTGCTCCATCGCACTTCGCGCCGAGTTGCACTGACGGAGATGGGGCGCAACACACTGGAGCGGGCCAGTCGGCTTCTTTCTGAGGGGGAGGCAGCTGAGGCGGAAGCGTCTGCTCAGTCACTTCAGCCACGCGGGCTTGTGCGGCTGGCTGCCCCGATGTCATTCGGCATTCGCCATTTAGCGCCGGTTCTCCCCGGGTTTCTGGAACGCTACCGAGAAGTAGATGTCGACATCCAGTTCAATGACGAGCTCGTCGATCTAGTCGCCGATGGATTTGACGCGGCACTCCGTATCGCAACATTGGCGGATTCTTCGCTGCGAGGACGGCGCCTTTGCATGGTACGGCGCCCTCTTGTAGCCGCGCCGGGCTATCTTGACCGTGTCGGGCGGCCTCATCATCCGGCTGAACTCGTGGACGGTTCGGGTTTGATTTATACAAATACGACACGGCCCGAGCTGTGGCGATTCCAGCACCATACAGAAGGTGAGCACACCGTGCACGTGCGTGGCCGCGTCCGCAGCAACAATGCCGACGCGCTTGTTCCCGTCCTCCTGGCAGGGCAGGGGATGGCGGTGCAACCGGAGTTCATGGTGTGGCAGGAGCTGGCTGAAGGGAGGCTTGAGGAAGTTCTCCCAGATTGGGAGGTTGCGCCCATCGCGCTCAACCTCGTCACTCCTCCTAGTGTTTTACGGCCGGCCCGCGTGAAGGCGCTGCTCGACTATCTGGCCGAAAGCTTTGTCAAGGCACCTTGGTCAAGTGACCTGCCACTGACGCCGCGCCCTGCTTTCCATGTGCCGGGCTCGCGGCATAGTCGGAGTTGAAGTGGCAATCCGACAGAAGCGCGGCCCGTCGAAAGAAATCTCGACTACGCATTATCACGTACTTCCCCCAACTGGTACCTGGTCGTCGTCGGTACGGCACCAGGAGCCGGTTATGTTCGTCGGCATTGCGGACGAGCTGGCCCAGTCTCTCTACGAGGAGTTAACTACGGAATAGAGGACTTAAATCTTGTCTAGGCGTTAAGCATGGGCGGATAGCGGAGGTGCAGCATCCGGCCGATGGCAACAATGTCGATATGCACAGGAGGAAATCGTGTCCCGCTATATTGTCATTATGTGTACATTTGGGAGCAGAGAAAATGCAACGAAGGTCACAAAGTTCTTGCTGGAAAGCCGCCTCGCAGCCTGCGTTCAACTTGTACCGATCGAGAGTCATTACTGGTGGCAAGAGAAAATTGAAAATGAGAAGGAAATTCTTGCTCTTATTAAGACTCATATGGAAAAGTATCAGGAAATTCAAAACTCGATTACCCGATTGCATACCTATCAATTGCCTGAAATTACCTATTTTGAGATATCCGGCGGCGAGAGCCAATATCTTGCATGGATAGGTTCGTCCGTTTCTTCAGGGAACATCTAACGCATCGTTGTTTAGAACCACGCGAATTTCTCTGGCGGGTACCTGATAACGCAGCGCCAGACGGTGGCATGCATCATGCAGTGCCGCTAAACGTTTACCACGCATCGTGGTGCATCCAACTCTAGGTGTCGACATTTGCTGGGCAAGATATCCGAACCCATTAGTAGTCGGGTCCTTGGTGACTCGGCTATTATGGTCGTCTTTTTCGCCAGCCGATCTCAAAGGCGGGCATTATCATAACCAGGCGAAGCAGATCACTCCACGAAATTTAGAAAACGGAAGCTTCATAACCAATATCTTCGTTGGCCTCGCTGTGTTAGAGACGAAATCCATTCAAGCACTGGCCTATTGTAGCTAGACAAGAGCACAATTTCTGGCCGCCAAAATGATCGAGTTTCTACCGCCTGCGCGTAGGGAGGCACTGCAGCTCATCAAGAGTTAATCCTTCTCATCGGCGACCCAGAGACTACCGCGGACGCCGCGACAGGTAAGACGACGCCGAGAGAGCCGCTTCAACAATGCAAGGCGTCGGCGGAGATATTTTTAGAGTATGATTTCTGCAGTATGAAAAGGCGAGCAAAAGGGGAGGAACGGCGATCCAAGCTGACATTATGGTGCTTCTCGGGTTGGAAGCCGACATTCCGGCTACCAGCGCTCCGGCCGCCGGGCAACAGTTGATCCATCGACAAAGCCGGGAGGCTGTTCAATTAGCAAAATCGGCAGGGTGAGCACCGCCTCGTCTTCGCCGCCGGAAAGGAGAGAACAAGAAACACGCCTCGTTGCGTTGGTGACTAGTCCCGTCCCTGAAGAGTCAAGCTTCGATTCCTTACGACATTGGGCTCCTGTTTCCGACGGCGAGCGCAGTTCGATGCGCAGGCCACAACCCGGACGTCCTCCGGTTGAGTGCTCAGAATAGTTACCGCCGCATCATGGTCCGGGTGCGGCACATGCCCACGCAGATCGCATCTGAATGTTGATTGATTCATCGGGTTATCCAGATGGACGTGGTCGCAGATGTTACATCCTTGGCTGGTGCATGGAGGCGAAAGGGAAATGAAGCCACTACCCGTACCACTCCGCCTTGTGGGCGAGAACGATATGGTTATTCGTGGCCCCATGGATGTGCGCACCTGAAAATGCACTGATTTCAAAAAGGGAAGAAGCCTAGTTTGTGCGCATCACTTACATTTTTGGTTCGTGCAAAAATATCGTGGCGGCGTGTTAAGCGCTTGCGCTCACTCAATGCTTCGTGATTTGTTGATTGGGATTGTGCCAATTTTGGCGCTATCCGTGATGATAGAGAACGAGAAAGATAATCATGTCCGTCTTCGGATCGGCCTGGTCGCGCGTGAAGACGGCTACATCATGTCGAAGAGCGGCCGCCAATTGGGTTTCGTTGGTAACCTCCGCTGTCGTTGTCCAAAAAAGAGGGAGTGCGTGGTCCTTTAGCTCTAGGTGCTCAAAAAAGAGGGCGGCATTACGCCGCCAAGTTCGGGGAGAAAGTTGTAGCAACAGGCACGCCCAACCGGGTCGCCCTCTGCTCCTCACTCTATAGTCGCCACTATCTAGCCCATAAATTGTTTAGGCATTGAAAGGTCGTAACTGACAGATGATTACCACTGTCAAGTCTACCTACGACCCAATAGGGTATGTACGACAATGGTTGCGGAGCGTCGTCGCCGTCGTTCTGGCCGTGGCGTCGTTCGTGACCTTGCATCTTGGGGAGGCTAAGCTATTCGCTTCAACACGGTCTTCACGGCGCGTCGACGCCAAATGGCGAATGTCGGTTGGCAAGAACAGGGTGGACCGAATCTGTGCGCAAGCATCAATGCTGCGTGCCCTTGTTTTAGTGACATCGGCCACGCTTCGTGCCGCGAACCCACAGGAAGCCTTAGGGCCGGATATTTGTTCGGGCGCCATACGGTGACATCCGGTTCTGCGTCTGGTTGACTCGCCGCAAGACTAGGTATTCAGGCGCCATAAGAAGAGCTCAACCCTACTCGCTCTCTCTACAAAGAAGCCATGCCCAAGAAAACAAGCAAATGTTAGCGCGTAGGTTATGGGTTCGGAATAATGGTTGATCTATATCAATGATGTTTTGAGAAATGTAGTGCATTGTTTTTAATGGTTTTGTTTTGATCCAAGGCTATGGCGGTTGTGACGATTATCAATTCCGTATGATTTGGGGTGTACGATGAAAATCGTTCGGTTCACTTTTTTTGCTGCCGTTGTCCTTGTCGGAGGATGTTCAACGACACCGACGAAGACAACAGAGGTTACGGAAGCGGGTGTAGCCGTCGCCTCTCCTAGTCTTTCGCCCGGCAGCGAAGGGCAGTTGGCAGCGGAGGTCGGAGATCGAGTTTATTTCGGCTTTAACCAAGCCTATCTTACGTCGACGGCTGAGAACACTCTCACTCGCCAGGCGAAGTGGCTTGCAAAATATCCTCATGTCGATGTGCTTATGGCAGGAAACTGCGATCCACGGGGTACTGAGACGTACAATCTTGCTTTGGGTTATCGCCGTGCCTATGTCGCACGAAACTACCTGATTGAACACGGCATTGCCCCGACACGAATCCAGATGGTTTCGTACGGAAAATCCTGCTTGGCCCGCCCGGGAAATTCGGACGAAGATTTTGTAGAAGATCGGGTCGTGATCACATCTATAATCGGCTTCAATCCACAACATTGCGGCACCAACTGATCGAACCGAAACAAAAAAAATAATCGATATTTGACGATATCGTCCGTCTCGCGTTGGCTCCTTAGCGAGCAGGAGCGAGAAAGGTTTTCCGTGAAAGAAATCTTGATGCGCCGGGAACTGTTCGCGAGGCAAGGGTACAGTAGGGCGGTATTGAGGACGGTCACTTAGATGACAAAAGAGCGAAAGGAACAGTAAGAAAAGGCTTGTGTCATCTACGAGTATTGGTAATTAGCAACGATAACGCGGTTAGATTACGCCGAGCGAACGGATACACAACTTTGTCGGCGAAACTGTACGGAATAATAACAAAATGGTAGACCTGTGGCATAGACCGTCAAAGCGCCTTCGACGAACTACACAGCCGTTGTCGTTGGTGTGTCGGTCATCGACTATATTGGCGATGTTCGGAGCTGCAAGGTCTGAACTAACGGCGTTCGTAAATCGGAAAACACACCATGGCGTGTGCTCATGCATTCACGAGGACAGCGTGAGTCGGCAGTATTGGCAACTGGAACCACTAAAGGACGCGTCGGAGCAGAGACGCGTGAAGGGATCGCAAATGGCAATCGTCGTGCACTTCACAATTTTGACCGGTACAGGTGCTGTGATGGCGCGCACATCTGGAAGTTTCATGCGGGCACGCGGCAATGCAAAAGGCGGCGGAGTAGCCGGTGTGGGTTGAAATTGGCGTAAGTCGGTGGCGTTGTTTTGCGGTGGCGCGCTTTTCTGGCCAGGCGCGCATTGGCGTCTATAGCAATACCGCGGTAAGGTCGACTAAACGTGAACCGCTCGGTCCCATGGCCCACCAGCCATGTGATCTATTTTTGGGAGAGATGACAATCATGAAGCTGACTTGGCTTGGACACGCCGCTTTTCACATTGGTGTTGACGGTGCCGATTTGCTCATTGATCCGTTTTGGACTGGCAATCCGACTTATCCTACCGTCTTTGAAGACCGACTGGCAAAGGTTGATGCGATATTTGTGACCCATGGGCACGAGGATCATATCGGGGATACCGTGCGGCTCGCCAAAAAATATGGATCGACGGTTGTTGCGCAGCCGGAGATTTGCGGCTTCGTTGCGCGTTCGGGGCATGACAAATTCGAAGAGATGAATACTGGCGGAACCCTGACTCTCGGAGCATGCGAGGTGTCGATGGTGCCGGCATTTCACAGCTCGGCGATCATGGAAAATGGCAGGCTAGTTGGGTCCAGTGATCCGGTGGGCTTCATCCTCGCCGGCGGTAGCCACACAATTTACCATGCCGGTGATACAGGTATATTCGGTGACATGGCTTTGATCCAGCGCATCTATAAGCCAAATATTGGTCTTATTCCGATTGGTGACCGGTACACCATGGGGCCAACCTTAGCCGCTTATGCATGTAATGAGCTCCTGAATCTTGAAACAATAATACCAATTCATTGGGGGACGTTTCCTGCGCTCAGTGGGAAGCCCGAAAAGTTCAGATCATTGGTAAAGCGCGGCACTGTGCTTGTGATGACGCCCGGCGAAGCGGCGGAGATCTGACAGATTCGGGGTGCCGGAACGATTGAGCCAACGTTAGCCCACCTTTCAGGGAGAGGCGAAGTGTCTTGCTTTGTTGCTTCTTCGTTTCTGCGCCGGTGCTTGCTGCTGCTCGGTATACCTGCTGACAATCTCAAGCGGGGCGCCGCTGTGGTTTGCGGTGCATTGGCTGGGTGACCAGAAATGGTTGCCCCAGCGGCGGCCGGTGGTTTTGGGAAACTTCTCTTTTCTGATCGGCTGAGACGACGCGCCCCTTCAAGCTGTCGATCAGCGTCCCGGGCGCGATCTTCGGCGGCTGGCAGACCAGCGGACGCACGTGGTTTGTCAGAATCCTTCGGCCGTATTTTGTCGAAAAGACCACGTCGGGCACAGGAAGAAAGCCCCGTGTGCCTTTATTACGCTCCCTTACGTGGACCATGGACCCAATCCATCATCGTTGCATGGTTGTTCGCAAGAGCATAAAATACCGCGTCTGCCCGCCCCTGCAGCAAGCGCTGTGGTTATCTCATATTGTTGATATAAAAAAACGACAGCAGCGAAAACTGTTCGTCACTTCGTTTGAAAGCCTGGCGGGTAGCGACGAGTACGGCTACGCGGCACGGCGTTTCAGGATTCGATTATCCCTGTTGGCGTATCTGGCGGGCCCGTTGTTTCGTCATGGGCGCTTGCATGTGATCGCCCTGATCGGTGAAGCGTGTCGGGAACTCACCTAGGTTTTCCATGAGTTCGGCTTCTTCTACCGGAAGAAGGGGAGGAGTGTTTGGGCCATAGGTCGCAATAGGATTTGGCAACAGGCCGCTCGTCGGATTATCAATAATCGCCTGCAATTCTCGAGCTCGCTCGATATAGTCGTCCAGCCTGCCGGTCGGGCATCCATCCTGTCGCCACATCTTGCGGGCCCGCTGATAAATTGCGGTAGTGATTTTGTCGGTAAGCATACGCCATCCTCCGCCAACGCCACACGACCAAACACAAACTGTGCGCGGTCGCATTGACAAAGATCAAATACCACCATTCCTTCAATGCCAATCTGAACCATAAAACCACGACGAAAAATCACGACGAACCATGACGGAGTCTACGTCAGGACTGATTTTCATGAGCTTGATCGTTTGGCGGCACTAGTTCTGCTCCTGTCTCGGGCGCTTCATATTTGGGATATCTTTTGGCTGCCTCAGAGTGAAAAAATGCTCTCGGCGGCATCAACTGTGTTTGCACTGCGCGTCCAGATGCGAGCATGAATGAAAGTGGTATAGTGCATCAACAGCGGACCTAGACGCAGCCGCATACCCAACCATTTCTTGATCAAGATCAAGGCAATTGGCCGTACAATTGTCATTGTATTTGTCGAAAATACAGGAGGCAGCAATGATCTCTGACCTTCATATCTCTTTTCGCGGGATGGAGCCATCTCCAGCCGTAGAGACACAGGTGCGACGCCGGGTTGAAGAGCTCGAACAGTTTTCCGACAGGATTGTCTCATGCCGTGTTGTTCTCGAAGCAGGTGATCGGCATCATCGACAGGGCAGGATTTATCACGTGCTAGTCGATCTCACTGTTCCCGGTGGAAAGGTTGTGGTGAATCGGGACTCTGGCTTCAATCATGCGCACGAGGACTTACACGTTGCAGTCCGCGACGCTTTTGATGCTGCACGTCGCCAGTTACAGGATCACATGCGTCGCCTTGAGAATCAGATGAAGCAACACGAACCGTCGCTAATCGGCCGTATCGTGAAGATCTTCAGTGATCGAAATTACGGCTTTCTGGAAACGAAGACTGGTGAGGAGGTTTACTTTCATAAAAACAGCGTTTCTGGAAATGGCTTCAAAAAACTGAAGGTCGGTGACCGTGTCCGTTACGTTATCGACCCAGAAGAAGGTGAAAAGGGTCCACAAGCGAGCGCGGTGGTCCCGCCAGGCGGCGCTTGACAATCATCCTCTGACATCATGGAGGGCGGCATGGCCTCCAACCCAACTTAACGCGTCGTAAATTCCATTGTTAAAAAAGATATTTCTTCGAAGTCACAGCATCAGGGCAGCCAGCAGCAAAGCTGTTTCAAGGTAAGCGTCAGCTGATACCCGTCTTGTGGCGGTGTCGCTGATCTGGATTCTGACTGTTTGATATGGACGGTGGTTTGGATGGAAGACGGGATTGCGGCTGAAGGAGTGCTCGGGAGTGTTCCGGAGGTATCGGGGGAGGTTATGCCGGGGCTGGAGCGCCGACGGCGCTGGAGCGTGGAGGAGAAGCTTCGGGTCCTGGCACAGAGCGTAGCGCCGGGGTCGTCACCGACATTGACGTGGCGGATGCACGGGATCAGCAGCGGCCAGCTTTACACATGGCGCAAGCAGTTCCGGCTGGGGGAGCTGAGTGGGTTCGTGCCTGTGTCGATTGCGCAGGAGACGACAGCGCTGTGGTCATCCAATCTGCTCACCGATCCACCGAGGGCCGATCCGGCGGCTGGTGTTATCGAGGTCGAGTTGCCGACGGGGGTCAAGCTGCGGGTGCCGGGCAACGCGGATGAAGGCTCGTTGCGGCGGATCTTGTCGGTCCTGTCATGATTGGCCCTGCGGGGAACGTTCGCGTTTACCTTGCCTGTGGCGTGACGGATATGCGGAATTATGCGGCGACCATGATTATGCGGAGTCGAGGACGCTGACGGGCGCATTGCCGGACCCCACGGCGTTTTTCGACTCCACATAACAATGTGCTATCGCGCAGCGAGTATCGCGATCAATTT
>JAJZBH010000075.1 GCA_021799015.1 Pseudomonadota bacterium | reverse complement strand
TCCGATCTGGTCGAGCATGGATGCGAAATCGACTGCAGGAATCAGCCAGACATCGGTGGTGATGATCATGATAACGGCAGCTGCAGCCGGGTGAGCCACGATGCGCAGTGGCCTGGCGATGAAGGGGTGGCGAGCTGCTGCCTGCAAGTTCGCGGGGACGCCGCGGGTAAGGCTTTCGAGGGGCCAAGCGAACGCAAGCAGGAAAGGCGCAAAGATTCCCAGCGCGACCTGCTGCAGTCGATTCAGGAAAAACATGTGCTGGGCGAGATATTCAAAGCGCGTTTCCGTGGCCCCGTAGATTAGGGCGATACCGCTGAAGTACGCGACCATGCGCCAGACCGCCGGTCGATCTTTTCCAGCGCTGCAAATAAGGCCGCGCCCATACCAGTATGCGAACAACGCGCAACCGAGGAAGATCGGTACGTTGAACGTAAACGGCGCGATCAGCGGCAGGTCGGCGGGCACCAGCCGGTTTGCGATATCGATAAAGGCACCCGTTACAAGGATGGCCAGGAACGCGCAGCCGTCAATCGCATCAAATCCGCGAGTTCCGTTCACTTCTTTTTTTTGGAACTCGCGCCCGATCAGCATCGGCCTAATATACGTTGGCGCGGCCGTGACGCAAAGGGAAAGGCCGGGCACCTGTATGTGCAAACCAGCGCTCCGCGAAGCGATCGCTGCTGTGGTTTGGCCCGTTGGGGGCCGGGGGCCCGATCTTTCGTTCTCTTGCGATCTCGGGCGAGGAGACGCGCGGGGCATATCGTGAGGCGGTGCCGTGGCCGCATCCACGCTGGTCGGTCCGAGATCGGCTTGTAGCGGCAATCCAGCGCAATTTCGGACTGTGCCCGGAAGAACACACTCGTGTATGAATTGGCTCTTGGGCTGCAAGTTGAGATTGCGCCCGACCCGGCAACTAGCTATTCACGATCTCACCCAGACGTTATGAGGCCTTATAACGGTTACCAAAAAAAGCCCCACCGGCGAAACCGGTGGGGTAAGTCAACAGGGAGGCTTCACGTCTGGGAGACGTCGGGATCCGAAGATCCCTATCCGGCCGGTCACGACCGGATCTCGCACGGAAGATAGTCTGAAGTGCTGCAGAACCTTTGCAGTCCGTTCGGACTATCTGTCCGAAATCTATTATTCAACATAGAACATAAATACGATCAATTAAAGCGTCTATTATGTGACGCGGCCATGAAATTCACGCATATAAAAGTCACGCAAGCGGGAGTACCGCAACCGTGGACCTTCCTGGCAAGGGAGTCAGGGGCGATTGATTTCCGCAACGATGAAGTCACGGAATACGCCCACGCGCTTGGAATTCCTGAGTTCTTCCGGGTACACGAAGAACATGTCAATCTTGGGTGTCTTGGCATGCGGCAGGATCCGCGTCATGCCGGCCGTGTTCTCGACGAGGTAATCAGGCACCGCGCCGATTCCGAGACCGGAACGGATTGCGATCATCACGGCCTGAAGAGAGTTGACCTCCAGTGCGCGGATGCGCCGCGATGAGCTTTCCGAGCGACCGAGGTCGGCAAGCCAATTCACATCCAGGACCGGAGGTTTGCGGTCGCCGAACAGTATGAGCCGATGCTGATCCAAATCTTCCGGACGCTCCGGAACCCGCCCAGCTGTCTTCAGATAGGCGTCTGAGGCCCAGATCTGCCACCGCATTTCTCCAATGGACCGCTGCACCAGGTCGGGCTGACGCGGTGGGTGCATACGGATGGCAACGTCGGCTTCGCGCATGGCGAGATCGAGGTCGACGTCGTCAAGCAACAAAGTCATGCTGACGTCCGGGTACCGCTCCAGAAAAGTTTTCAGCCTCGGTGCCAGCCATGCGACGCCGAAGCTATGGGTCGTTGTAACTTTCAGGCGTCCAGCGGCCCGCTCTTTGCTTTCCGTCAGTTGCGCTTCCGTCATCGCCAGCTTGGCGAAGACCTCGCGCACCGTCCGGTTCAGTTGCTCGCCCTGCTCGGTGAGGATAAGTCCACGTGCATGGCGGTGAAACAGAGGCACCGACAGCGCTTCCTCGAGCGCGGAAATTTGGCGCGACACAGCTGACTGTGAGAGATTGAGTGTGTCGCCGGCATGGGTGAAACTTCCAGCCTCTGCAACGGCATGAAAAACACGCAGCTTATCCCAATCCATGCGGTTCTGGGTCATTTCTATGGCGTCCCTGTTGCTGCTCCGCGACCAGTCGCGGCTTTCGATTGTTGTGTTTGATGATCTTGCCTGATTTCCATACCCTGCTTGCTAGCCGGGGTCTCCGCAAGGAACCGCTCCGCCTCGAGCGCCGCCATGCAACCTGTGCCGGCGGCAGTGACGGCCTGCCGAAAAACCTTGTCCTGGACATCGCCTGCGGCAAACACGTGAGGGATCGACGTGCGTGTCGACCCCGATGTGGTCTTGATATAGCCATCGGCATCCATGTCCAGTTGGCCCCTGAACAAGGCCGTCGCCGGATCGTGACCAATGGCAATGAAGACGCCCTCGACATCGAGTTTACGGACCGTACCGCTCTTCGTGTCCTCGATCATGACGCCGGTTACGGAAGGCGGTGTTGCGGTTCCGACGATATCGACGACCTTTGCGTTCCAGATTACGGAGATTTTCGGGTTAGCGGACAGCCGATCCTGCAGGATTTTCTCTGCTCGCAGTGAATCGCGGCGATGGATCAGGGTTACCTGACTGGCGTGATGCGTCAGATAGAGAGCCTCTTCGACCGCCGTATTTCCGCCGCCGACCACCGCGACCTTTTTGCCACGGAAGAAAAACCCGTCACAGGTCGCGCAGGCGGAGACCCCAGCGCCTTGGTATCTCTGCTCTGACTCAAGCCCAAGCCACCGTGCCTGGGCCCCGGTCGCAATGACGGCCGCTTCGGCAACGTAGGTGGTACCCGAATCCCCGATCGCCCGCACGGGCCGGGAGGACAAGTCGATGTGCGTCACGACGTCCTGGACGATTGTGGCACCCACGTTCTGAGCCTGCGCCTGCATCTGCTCCATCAGCCACGGTCCCTGAACGGCTTCGGCGAAACCCGGGTAGTTTTCAACGTCCGTGGTAATCGTCAGTTGCCCCCCGGGCTGCATTCCTGCCACCAGCACCGGCGCGAGGCTGGCGCGTGCCGCGTAGATAGCCGCTGTGTAGCCAGCCGGGCCGGCACCGATAATCAACAGCCTGGTCGTAATCGTGTCAGCCATCATGAGCCTCGCATTTATTAACACCAATAGATCACTGAAACCGCTTCCTGCAATCACGAAAGCGTGGAATCCGTGAGGAAATGCCGCCTGTTCCCGTTATGACGCCGGTAAACAGGTTAGTTGTCGATGGCAGAACAACCCCGCTGCGACTCCGCCCGGCAGGATTCAGCGCCCGGAAGCATGGTTCGGCTACGCGGGGTCGTGGTGGGATCAATGGCCTAGCACGGGGCGAACGATGTAACTGCCCGGGCGTCGAACCGCCTTGCTTGCAAACAAACCAGGCCATTCTCCAGCCGCCTCGGAAACCATTGTGGCCAATCGCCTGCCGCGTTCCCCGATCGCCATCAAGCTGCGCATCACTCTCGGGTAGCCGCCTCCTGATTAAGGGCGCTACGGTGTGACTGCAGAAGAAGCCGGACGTCCGCGGGCGCGTCGTCCCGGCCGATGTCGTCGGGATGGCCAGGCTTCCATCCATTACCGCTTCACGCGCAGCGAAAGACGCTCTCATAGACCAGCATCGGCACATCGGCGCGAACAAAATCCTCACACTCGACCATGCCGATCGAGCCAAGCACCATCCGCGAGGCAAAATTATCCGCCCGCGCAACGGCTACGATGCGGGTCAGACCGGCCTGTTCATGACCGTAGCGAAGAGCTGCTCCTGCCGCTTCTCGCGCCAGCCCGGAGCCGCGAACTTCAGCCCAAAGGGCGAATCGCAGCGCAATACCCCGCCCGTCCGGCCGCTCCTCCAGCCCGGTGACACCGAGAAAGACCCCGGTGTGGTGACCCCGGATGGTCCAGATACCGAAGCCAAACCTTCCCCATGCCGCGACTTCGGCTACCAGCTCTTCTGCTGTCTGGATTTTCGTGCGGACCCCGCCCAGCATCAGGGCATAGGCACGCGGATCCGCCTTTAACGCCACCAGGTCCGGCAGATCACGCCATCCGACAGGCCTCATTCGAAGCCGCGCCGTATCGACATGCCAAACGGGGTTGATGCCGAGAGCTTCGGACTGATCCGCATGAGCGCCGGAAGGGGCCGCCATCGGATTGTTACCGCGTTAGAGGCCGGTACTTGATGCGATGGGGTTCGGTTGCATCTGCTCCAAGGCGGCGACGTTTGTCTTCCTCGTAGTCCTGGAAATTACCCTCGAACCATTCGACATGGGAGTCTCCTTCAAACGCGAGAATATGCGTGGCCAGCCTATCGAGAAACCAGCGGTCGTGAGAAGTGATCACCGCGCAGCCCGGAAATTCCATAAGGGCTTCCTCGAGGGAACGGAGAGTATCAACGTCGAGATCGTTGGTCGGCTCGTCAAGAAGAATAACGTTATGTTCCCCCTTGAGCATCTTCGCGAGATGCACGCGATTGCGCTCACCGCCGGATAGGACGCCAACTTTCTTCTGCTGATCAGGGCCTTTGAAGTTGAATGCTCCGACATAGGCTCGTGACGGAACGGATCGTTTCCCGAGATGAATAACATCAGTGCCGCCGGATATTTCCTCCCAGACGGTTTTGTTGTCATCAAGGCTGTCGCGCGACTGGTCAACATAGCCCAGGGTAACGGTGTCACCGACGGTAAGCTTGCCGTCGTCGGGCTTTTCGGCTCCCGTGATCATACGGAACAAGGTGGTTTTACCTGCTCCATTCGGTCCGATAACGCCGACAATGCCTCCGGGAGAAAGCTTGAAGGAAAGGTCGTCAATCAGAAGATTGTTGCCAAAGCCTTTGCGCAGGCGTTCTGCCTCGATGACAATTCCCCCAAGACGAGGGCCAGGAGGGATGACGATGTCTGCAATTCCCGAGGCCTGCTCTTGCGACTTCGCCAGCATCTCTTCGTAGCGCGTGATCCGCGCGCGATTTTTTGTCTGGCGTGCCTTGGGCGACGCGGCGATCCATTCCCGTTCTTCCCGAAGTGAACGTTGACGCGCAGATTCTTCTTTTTCTTCCTGAGCAAGCCGCTTTTGTTTCTGTTCCAGCCAGGACGTGTAATTGCCTTCGAACGGGTAGCCACGGCCGCGCTCGAGCTCCAGGATCCAGTTCGTTACATTTTCGAGGAAGTAACGATCGTGCGTGACGACAATGACAGTGCCCGCATACACTTGCAGCGTTTTTTCAAGCCAAGCCACCGATTCAGCGTCAAGATGGTTTGTCGGCTCGTCGAGAAGAAGGAGGTCAGGCTTTTCGAGAAGCAGGCGGCAAAGGGCAACGCGCCGGCGTTCACCGCCGGAAAGATTGGTGACCGGGCTTTCTGCCGGAGGGCAGCGAAGAGCATCGAGCGCGATGTCGATGCGGCGATCAAGATCCCAACCATCCTCGGCGTCGATTTTTTCCTGCAGAGCCGCCTGTTCGGCGAGCAAGGCGTCCATTTTTGCGTCGTCCATCGGTTCCGTAAACTCTTCGGAAATCAGGTTGAACCGGGCGATGGCAGCGCGCAGGTCGGCGAAAGCCTCGGCAACATTGTCTCCGACGGTTTTGTCCGAATCCAGATGTGGTTCCTGGGAGAGGTAGCCGACGCGGACACCTTCAGCAGCCCACGCTTCTCCTCCGAAATCCCTTTCGATTCCAGCCATGATTTTGAGCAAGGTGGATTTTCCCGCGCCGTTGACGCCGAGCACCCCGATCTTGACGCCGGGTAAAAAGGACAGCGTGATCCCTTTGAACACCTCCCGCCCGCCGGGAAAGGCCTTGGTGAGATCCTTCATCACGTACACATATTGGTAGCTGGCCATACTGGGTTGTCCTGATCGGGATTGGGTTGGTGGTCGTATAGGAAGCTCGGCGCGCGCGGGCAACCATATGGGCTGCATTGGGTGCACAGCGCCCTTGCCCGGCGCCCGGTTTTTCTCTTGCTGGCCGGGTCTTGCGGGAAGATCCGCGGCAGTACGGGACGCAATGCAGAGTTGTCAGCCACGTCACAGGCGGCTTTCGCGGAGTCCATACCGGTCCTCGGGGTTGCAAAATGCCCGCATTGTTTCTCCGTATATTCCACGGGCCCGATCAATCGCGGTTTGCCCGCCGATGAGCGATCCCGGCAAAGGCGCCGGATCGTTGCTACATCCCTAAGGCCTTTCTCTTTCAGCGCGATTTCTGGTCAGCTTCAAAGAGTTCCTGCAACTCGGAGATGTTTTGCTGTAACGTTGTCATGATGCGGGATTCATCGCCGGCAAAACTGCGCGTTTCGGCCAATAACCGTTCGTCGCTTGCCTGAAAGGCGGTTATCGTCCGCTCCGCGTCGTCATGGGGAACGCCGACGGCTTCCAGCGCCATTTCGCCGAGCTTCAGACTCGACAATAACGTTTCGCGAACGACATGATGCGCGCCGACGTCCATCAACAACTGGGCATGACGTCTGTTTCGGGCGCGCGCCACGATGGTCAGATGGGGGAAACGCCGGCGGGCCATTTCGGCCAGTTTGACCGTGGCCTCGGCTTTATCGAGCGCAATCACCAGCACTTTTGCCGTTTCTGCGCCGGCAGCGCGCAGTACGGAGAGGCGCGTCGGATCACCGAAATAGGCTCGTGCGCCGAAGCGGCGCACGAATGCGATGTGGCTGGCATCCTGGTCCAGTGCTGTAAAGCGGACCCGCTGCACCGAAAGCACGCGGCCGATGATTTGCCCGACGCGGCCAAAGCCACAAATGATGACTTTGCTCTGGTCGTCGGTCTCGAGAGGCAAGGACAGCTTCTTGCCCGGCGTTAGAAAAGAGGTCGCAAGGTAGTCGAGACCGGTAAACAGAATGGGAGTGAAAAGCATCGACAAGGCGATCACGAGGGTCGCAAGATCTGACAGGTGCCGGGCCATTACGCCCTGGGCGACGGCTGCACCGAAAAGGACAAAGCTGAATTCACTGCCTTCGGGCAAAGCGGCAGCGAAACGGAGCGCGCCTGCAAAGTTGCGGCGCTTTACGTAATCGACGGCCAGCGCAACTAAAAACTTGACCACCAGGAGTGCCGCGACACCCGCGACGACCGTGCCCGGCGCATGGAGCAGAAGCGGAAAATCCACAGACATGCCCACGGAAATAAAGAAGAAGCCGAGAAGCAGCCCCTCGAACGGCTCAATATCTGCCTGAATCGCGTGGCGATATTCGGAATCTGAAAGCAGCGCGCCCGCCATGAACGCCCCAAGCGAGGGTGACAGCCCAGCCCAGTGTGCGAGCGATGTGGTGCCGACAACGATCAGCAAAGTCATCGCTGTGAACACTTCCGGGATACGGGCACCGCCAATCAACCCAAAAATTTTTTCGACAAGAAAAATTCCGCCAATCAAGATAACGGCGACCGCGAGGACGCCTCGCCCGACAGCCAACCATGGAAGATGAACGGCCAGACCCGTAGCCAAACTCCCGGTCAGGAGATGGTTGGTAATGTGCCCAGGCACGAACAGTGGGAGAAGGGCAACCAGCGGAACGAACGCCATGTCCTGGAACAGTAAGACCGCGAACGAGTCACGACCGGCGGCTGTGCTCAAAAG
The DNA here is from genome assembly GCA_021799015.1 of Pseudomonadota bacterium. Taxonomy (GTDB): domain Bacteria; phylum Pseudomonadota; class Alphaproteobacteria; order Acetobacterales; family Acetobacteraceae; genus Acidiphilium. Next base: position 3,722 of record JAJZBH010000075.1, on the reverse strand, counting down.
ACCCCGCTCATTGAGCATGGGCAGGACGATCGCCGTGGACGACAGAGCAAGGCCGAGCCCGAGCAGGCACGATTGGCTCCACCCGATGCCACAAAGATGCGCCAGAATCGCGAGAATTGCTGCGCTCGGTACCATCTGGCCAAATCCGAGGCCAAGAATGGTCCGACGCAGGATCCATAGCCGGTGCGGTCGAATCTCGAGGCCGATCAGAAAAAGCAGCATGATTACGCCCAGTTCCGAGACGTTCTGGATTTCTGGAACGCCGGTCACAAGACGCAGCCCGTTGGGGCCTATCGCCAATCCGGCGATGAGGTAGCCGACGATGCTGCCGACACCCAGGCGGCGGGCAATCGGCACGGTAACGACGGTCGCGCCCAGCAGGGCCAGCAATGTCTCGAGCATACGTGTACCCTAGAACAGGTTTTCCTGATGCGTATGCTGCTACCCTATCATGACCGGCAACGTCTGGGGCGTTGGGGCGTGCATCACGAGCATCAGGTGGTATCCTTGTCGGACGGCTTGCGTCCGGCAGTTTTGGTGATAGCCGGGCGGGGCCTTGCGTTCCGGCGTGTCCGGTTGGTATGTAATTAAATTACAAGACAACCACGTCCGGTGAATTGCATGCCGTTCAAGACCACGATGCCGGGTAATGGGCACTCATTTCCGGTTCGCTCCGAGCAAGTTCAGCTTGACGACATTGATCGCCGGATTCTCGACGAATTGCAGAATGATGGCCGGATTACCAACGTCGATCTGGCCGGCCGCGCCGGAATATCGCCGCCGCCCTGCTTGCGGCGCGTTCGGCGGCTCGAGGAATCGGGGCTCATACGCGGCTATCACGCTGACACGGATGCCCAGAAGCTGGGCTGGCAAATCCAGTTCTTTGCCATTGTTGGGCTGGAGAGCCAGCGGCAAGCCTCGCTCGATTCCTTTGCTGCCATGGTCGCCGAGTGGGAAGAAGTACGCGAATGTCACATGATCCGCGGCGGAGGCGACTTCCTGATGCGTTGCGTGGCGCGAGATGCTGCCCACGAGAACCAGATCACGGAGCGGCTGGTCTCGGCGCCAGAGGTCGCCAAGGTGCAGACATTGCAGACCATCCGCGAGATGGTGATGAAGCACGGTGTGCCGCTTTAACCGTTCAAACCCTTAGGCGCGCTTCCCGAAAAACCGCGTACTGTTCGGTCCTACCGATCGATTTCAGTATCCAGACCTGTTGGACAGGCGGATGTGACATCGCCATCTGCTGTTGAGCGTTCGCGCCCCGAGCTCGGGAGCTGGAGCGCCCACTTTTTCAGGAAGGCGCCATGACTGGATCCAATTTTGCCTTGCAGCAGCGCAGTGGCCGAGCCGAGCGGCGCGGTTTACGGTGGATCATCCAGCAATTCACCCCGAACTGGTTCGCGGCAACCATGGGTACGGGTATTCTTGCACTCGACCTCAACCAGGTTGGCTTTCACGGGGTCTTGTTGCATGAAGTCGCAACAGTGCTCTGGCTCGGCAATATTGCCCTTTTTGTCATCTTCACGGCACTTTACGCGGCGCGCTGGACAATGTTCCCCCGTGAGGCGGCGCGCATTTTTGCCCACTCGTCGATGTCGATGTTTTTTGGCACGATTCCAATGGGTCTCGCGACCATCATCAACGGCTTTATCGCTTTTGGCGTCCCGCTGTTCGGGACGGTTGCTGTTGGTACCGCGGCCGCCCTTTGGTGGGTCGACGTCGTACTGGCTCTGGTCATCGGCCTTGGAATCCCGGTGCTGATGATCACCCGTCAGGATCATGCGATCGAGCGGATGACGGCGATCTGGTTGTTGCCGGTGGTGGCAGCCGAGGTTGCTGCGGTCAGCGGCGCCCTGATTTTGCCCCACCTTGCAAGTCCCGCGATGGCCTTCACCTTCGAAGTCATCGGCTTCGCGTTGTGGGCGTATTCGGTGCCGACGGCTCTCGGGATTCTGGTGATCCTGTTGCTTCGCCTGGTCCTGCATAAATTGCCGCCGCACGATATGGCCCCGTCGTCCTGGCTCGTGCTGGGGCCGATCGGAACAGGGGCTCTCGGCCTGCTGCTTCTCGGAATAGATGCCGGGCCTGCCTTTGCGGGTACTGCTCTTGCTCCCTTGAGCCTGGCCGTACATGCTATAGGCCTGGTCGGCGGCATGATATTGTGGGGCTACGGGGTCTGGTGGCTGGGTTTTGCCGTGTTTGCGACCATCCGGTCGGTTGGGGACCATTTACCGTTCAATCTGGGTTGGTGGGGTTTCACCTTCCCTCTGGGGGTTTATACCGCGGCGACGTTCGCCCTCGCCGGCCAAACCGATTTCGCTCTCTTTCACGGTATTGCTGTGGCTCTGACGGTCTGCCTGGGAACGTTCTGGGCGATTGTGGCGACGCGAACCCTGCAAGGCGTGTGGGAGCGCAGCGTATTCGTGGCCCCCTGCCTGATTCACGGCGCGATTCCAGCTGATAGGTTTGCCGCCGATACGGTTTGATCCGCTTCGGTTGCAGGCTGTACCAACAGGGCGGGAACCCAACTCCGAACGTCGATCGCGTGCCGACAACGAACGGTCCGCGAGGCCCGCAGCCCGGCCGGCGCAGTCGGGCGCCGGACGAGGCCTGAATGTTACGGGATGCCGACGCCTTGCGGGAAATCGCATTACTGCGCACAAGCACCGCGATGCCGACCCGCAAGCGATCCCCACGTGCAGACCCCAAGCCTCGCTCCTCACCCCTGATGAAGCGAGCCGATATACCGCTGTTTCTTACGGCGATCGCCCAGGGCAATGCGGCGCCGCGGACCGAACTGATCTACACGGATCCATTTTCGCTGCTCGTGGCCGTCGTTCTTTCTGCGCAGACAACGGATCGCGCCGTGAACAAGGTTACCCCGACATTGCTCGCGGCGGCACCGGACCCTGCCTCGATGGCTGCCCTGGGAGCGGACGGCATCGCCCGCCATATCCGTTCAATCGGGCTCTGGCAGAGCAAGGCCGGTAACCTGGCGCGCCTGGCCCGGATCCTCGCCGAGCAGCATCGGAGCGCCGTGCCGTCCGATCGTGCTTCGCTGGAGGCATTGCCGGGGGTTGGGCGAAAAACCGCCAATGTCGTCCTGAACGAGATCTTTGGTGAAGCCACCATGGCCGTCGATACGCACATTTTTCGGCTTGGCAACCGCACCGGCCTCGCTCCCGGCAAAACCGTTCGCGCGGTCGAAGATGCCCTGGTTGCCCGCATCCCGCCGGACATGCTCCGTCCTGCGCATCACTGGCTCATTCTGCATGGTCGCTATATCTGCAAGGCCCGCAAACCGGAATGCTGGCGCTGTCCCGGTGCGACCTGGTGCAGATACCGCAAAAAAAACCCGACCGCCCCTGCTGCAGCCTAGAGCTGTTCCACGAATTTGGCATTGTGTGCCCATTGAGCGTATCGCGTGCGGGCGTGTCGCTGACGTTCAGTTGCGGGCGATGCCGGAGTGCTGATGTGGCTCGAATGTTTTCCGGGGCAACCGCCTGCCGAGGGATCCGGACCATGATTCGGCTTTTCCCGGCCATCAACGTTGATCTCGGCGTCCCGAAACGGGCATCGCCACCGGATGGGGGCCGGCGCTCAAAATCATACTGACCATTGCAACGCATCATGAACATTAGACCATCCCGGAACCATTGACTTTCGTGCGCGGGTGGCATGGACACATCTCATGTCCCTGACGGTATTCCTCGATCGGT
>JAJZBH010000074.1 GCA_021799015.1 Pseudomonadota bacterium | reverse complement strand
CCATGATCGGCGAACGGGATATGATTGAGGTAATGAAACTCGTTGTCGGAATCGAAAGCTCCCCACCCTCCTGAAGCGCTTTGCATCCCGAGGACCCAGCGCCTAGCGCGGTCGACGGCTGCTTGATGCGCTGGGTGTCTCCCACGATCAAGTAACATCCCAACCACGGCCGTATCGTCCACATCCGGGTAGTACGCGTTATTGTACTGAAACGCCCAACCGCCTGGCAGTACGTTCGGCTTTCGATGTGCCCAGTCTCCTTTCACATCGAGAATCTGCCGGGGAACGAGCCAATCACAAGCCGCAGCCACACGTTGGTCGTCAGCACCTACGGCTTCGATAAGCGCATGAGCTGCGAGCGCAGTATCCCACACTGGAGAAAGGCACGGCTGTACATAAGTGCCCCCGGGCATACGCTCAGCTGCATCCGTGATAAGTTTACGCACCGATTGCCATGCCGTGGCATACTCGGGATGATCGGATGCGTACCCGAGCGTGTGATACATCATTACGGTATTCGCCATCGCCGGGTAAATACCACCCAACCCATCCTCGCCGTTGAGACGTGGACGAATGAACTCGATAGCCGCTTGGATTGCGCGTTCTCGTAGGCGAGCAGGGAAAAACGGTTCAGCAGGTCGAAGCATAACATCCAACGCCTTAAATACCGAACCCCAGCCTGATCTGTACGGCCCCCGGATATAGTCTTTGACATCGTCCGGCGGTGTGACGAATAACTCGTCTATACGAATATCGCGAGGGTTGCGGGCAACCGGGCGCCGCGTCATCAGCACGAGCAGTGGAACTAGAACTGTGCGTGACCAATAGCTAATTTTCCAGATCGTGATAGGAAACCAGCTCGGCAACAGCATAATCTCGACGGGCATCACCGGACAAGCCCGCCAAGGTAAGGCACCAAACAACGCGAGCTGGATACGGGTAAAGACGTTGGTACGCTCAGCCCCGCCTCGGGCAAGAATTGCCGCGCGCGCGCGAAGCATGTGCGGAGCTTTCGGGTCATCCCCTATTGCTTTCAGTGCGAAATAGGCTTTGACACTCGCAGAAAGGTCCATTGCGCCATCATAAAACAATGGCCAACCGCCGGGATTTTGACGCGAATCGCCTTGGCTTCCACGAAGAAAAACCCCAATTCGAGCTTCTAAGTCGGGATCAATTTGATCAAGGAAATGTTCAAGTAAAACATATTCGGCTGGAATCGTCGCATCTGCTTCCAGTTCATAAACATAATGGCCATCAGCACGCTGCTCACGGGCAAGGCTCTCAGCGGCACGGGTAATCGCAGACTCTATCTGTGCAAAATCCGTAGGGGGTACAAACAGCATTGTCGACCCTATACGATCGATTTGTAGGTGGGCCTAGTGGTTGGCCACCGTCACCACGCGCAAATCTGCTGTCTCGTCCTAAGACCGAAGCGGGGGGCTTCTGTTGCCCGGTGCCCCCCCAACCGCGCTTACCGCTTATGCAGCGACAGCGAGCGCCTCGAAGTTATCGTTGGCACTTGTGATTTGGCCCGATGACGGCGGAACCATGCCGAGCAAAAGATGAGTCTTTACCGCGCGTGTCGAGCCTGTTTCGCCCCCAAATTAATCTCTCACTCGGGCATATTCCTTTGGAGCATACCCGAACGATAGCCCTTCTGCCCAGAAGGGCATTGTTGGTGGAGGCGCCGGGTACTGCCCCCGGGTCCACAACGCTTATTCCACGCATCGTTTATCGCCATAGTCGGTTGCCCGACACCCAATATATAGGCCATAAATGCATGTGCTGAAAGGGATTGATCTATGCGGCTTTCCGATAGCGACCAAGCTGAAATTGACGACGCCAGGAGGGACATGGTGCCGACGCGACGCGCCACCGTTCCTGCGCTCGAAGATCTGCTATTTGTACCACTACCGGTCCTTGACCATGGTTTCCTAAGGGTAATCGACTATATGGGTGACGACGCAGCCGTGGTTCAGGCGGCTCGGGTTTCGTACGGCCGCGGCACACGAAAGATCTCGGAAGATGAGGGGTTGATCCGATATCTGATGCGCCACCACCATTCGACCCCCTTCGAAATGTGCGAGATTAAACTCCACGTCAAACTGCCAATCTTTGTCGCGCGGCAGTGGATTCGGCACCGTACCGCAAACGTCAACGAATATTCCGCGCGCTACTCAATAATGGACCGTGAATTTTATATTCCGGCCCCTGAGCATCTCGCCGCACAAGCATCGAGCAATAGACAGGGGCGTGGCGTTCCGTTGGACGGCGCAGAAGCTGCATCTGTTTTGTCACTATTGCGCGAAGACTCTGAGCGAAATTATGCTCATTATGAACAAATGCTAAATGAGGCTGTACCTGATCCATCGCGGCGTGGGCTCGCCCGTGAACTCGCCCGGATGAATCTGACTCTCAACACCTATACCCAGTGGTACTGGAAGGTTGACCTGCACAACCTTTTTCATTTCCTATCGTTGCGAACTGATGTTCATGCACAATATGAGATTCGTGCCTACGCTGATACAATTATGGGGATGGTCAAAGCTTGGGTGCCAAAAAGCTATAACGCATTTCTTGATTATCGTCTGAATGCAACATTGTTCTCGGCGCCGATGATGGCAGCGCTCAGACGCATGGTTGCCGGCGAGTCCGTCAGCCAAGCCGATTCTGGGTTGTCGAAACGCGAGTGGAACGAAATGATGCATATGCTAAACGGCCGACAGTCCGAACATTGATCGACGTCAAAGATTAGAGCATAAACGGTCGATAAATGGGTAATCCTGTCGCGCAAGGTCTGATGTATTTTTGTCCGGACGTGTCCTTGGCGGCAATTTCTGACAATACGGAGCAAAATGCCCGGGCTAGGAGTTGGCTATGAATAGGAGTCATCCTTTTCTCGTCCAATGCGACAAAGTCCTCGGCGAAATCAAGGCTGCGGGTCGTTATCGTCGTTTTGTGGCCCTAGAAAAACTTGTCGACCGGTTCCCGTATTATCGCGTCACGATGGATGGCAAGACTGAGGACATTTTAGTGTGGTCGTCCAACGATTACTTGGCGATGGGCACAGACCCTGAAATAATCGAAGCTACTATTGGTGCCGCCCGCACAATGGGTGCCGGAGCTGGCGGAACACGCAACATTGCTGGCTCTTCACCAATTCATTCTGCACTTGAAGCCGAACTTGCCTCCTTACACGGGAAGGATGCAGCATTGCTGTTCACATCCGGCTACGTGTCGAACCAAGCCACGCTAAGTGCGATCCTCAACTCGCTCCCGAACTGGCAAGTCTTCTCAGACGAACAGAACCACAACTCCATAATTGTTGGCATTAAAGGTGGTAGGCCGGCAAAGGTGCACGTGTTCAGACACAACGATCTTGCCGATCTCGAACGTCTGCTGGCAAATGCGCCAGCCGGCGCGCCAAAAATGATCGCCTTCGAAAGCGTCTACTCGATGGACGGCGACATCGCGCCTATCGGCGCGATCTGCGACCTAGCCGATCACTATAATGCAATTACGTATCTCGACGAGGTCCACGCCGTCGGAATGTACGGTGACCACGGCGGTGGCATTTCCGAACGTGACGGAGTGGCTCATCGGCTTACACTAATCGAAGGTACGCTTGCGAAGGCATATGGTTGTCACGGTGGGTACGTCGCTGCTGACACCAGTGTGATCGATTATATCCGCTCCGTCGCTGCTGGATTTATCTTCACCACTGCCCTGCCTCCCCCCACCGTTGCGGCGGCACTAGCTTCCGTTCGCCGCCTTAAGGTAGACACCGCGCGCCGAGCCGCTTTATTTGAACACGCGGAACTCTTAAAATCCAAATTTGATGCCGCGAAACTACCTCGACTTCGCAGTAACAGCCACATCGTCCCGCTAGTTATCGGCAACGCCGCTCGAGCTACAGAAGTTTCAATGCGGTTGATTCGCGAATTCGGCATGTACGCGACACCCATAAATTACCCGACCGTTCCAGCCGGAACCGAGCGTCTGCGATTCACCCCGGGGCCCAAGCATACTGAAGCGATGATGGACGATCTCGTTGTCGCCTTGAAACATATTGTCTCTGGCGAGCCAGCAATCGCTGCAGCCTAACAACATATGGATTCGCCGTACAGAGGCCGTTGAGGGAAACTCAGATTCTGGATCTAGACAAAGCGGAGCGCACTTGCCATCTGGGTTTCAGATTTGCCAGAGCCATTCCGCTTTCAATCGCAAGGACATCTAAAATGTCACTACAGCTCGGACAGATAGCCCCGGATTTTGAGCAAGATAGCTCCGCGGGAAAGATCCGCTTCCATCAATATCTCGGAAATTCCTGGGGTATCCTTTTTAGCCATCCAAAGGATTTTACCCCGGTGTGTACGACTGAACTCGGGGAAGTTGCCCGCCTCAAGCCCGAATGGGACAAGCGCAACGTCAAGCCGATTGGTCTGTCAGTCGATACAGGCAAGAATCACCACGAATGGGCGATCGACATTGAAGAGACCCAGGGTCAGAGGCTGAATTTTCCAGTTCTCGCAGACCATGATCATAAGGTTAGCGATCTATATGAAATGATTCACCCCGCCGCAGACCCAAATATCACAGTCCGCTCGGTCTTCATCATTGATCCCAATAAAAAGATTCGTCTGATCATGACCTACCCCCCTGCGACAGGACGCAACTTTGCCGAAATTCTGCGCGTAGTTGATGCTCTTCAGCTCACCGATGCGTACAAAGTCGCCACTCCCGTGAACTGGACAGATGGGCAGGATGTGATCATCGTGCCATCCTTAGCGGACGAGGAAGCAAAAAAACAATTTCCAGAAGGATTCAAAACACTTAAGCCGTATCTGCGGATCGTCAAACAGCCTAAGTTGCCACACACTTAATGTACCTGGGTCAGGGAGCCTCGAAAGTGACAACGTCTGTTGCCGCTATTGTGGCGTCTTCGGCTCGTTTGTCATAAAAGCTTCACTGATCAATCATTGCCATGAGCTCAGGAGAAGGTAAGGACGTCGCGGCTGCCGGTCTGCGCCGATAGGAAGGATGACGATGCCTGATGCTGTCGCCCGAATCGAGTTGGCCGCCAACGCGGAAGAGGTTGCGCCACCGCGAATTTCTGTGCGGAATCTGGACTTCTTTTACGGCGAAAATCACGCATTGAAATCGATTTGGATCGACTTCCTTAATCGGCAGACCACCGCCATGATTGGCCCCTCCGGCTGCGGTAAATCTACACTGCTACGCGTACTAAACCGCATGTACGATCTTTATCCCGGGCAGCGCGCAGAAGGAGAAGTACTTCTTGATGGCCAGAACATTTTATCGCCAGGCCTTGATCTGAACAGGCTTCGCCGTCGCGTCGGAATGGTTTTCCAAAAGCCAACGCCCTTTCCCAAGTCCATTTACGAAAATATCGCATTCGGCGTTCGTTTACATGAAAGACTCTCGCGAACCGCGATGGATGAGCGGGTCGAATGGTCGTTGAGCCGGGCCGCTCTTTGGAGCGAAGTAAAGGATAAACTCCATCATTCGGCGCTTGCCCTCTCAGGGGGACAGCAACAACGTCTGTGCATTGCTCGGAGCATCGCCGTCCGCCCCCAAGTCATTTTGCTGGATGAGCCAACCAGCGCACTGGATCCAATTTCCACGCTCAAGATCGAGGAACTGATCGAAGAGCTAAAAAGAGACTTCACGATCATTATCGTAACGCACAACATGCAGCAGGCTGGTCGGTGCGCAGACCGCGTCGCGTTCTTTTATCTAGGAGAACTCGTTGAATGTGCTCCGGCCACACAGCTTTTCACTGCACCACGCGAACGCCGGACTCAGGAGTACATTACCGGCCGATTCGGATGAGGAGATTCTGAATGCCGGAAGACCCTAAACATATCCTCTCCAGCTTCGAAGCAGACCTGTCTCGCCTACGTGATATGATCGCAGTAATGGGCGGTCTTGTTGAAACGCAACTTGCCGACGCTATTAACGCCTTACTGAACCGGGACGCCGGATTGGCGGCCCAAGTCGTTGAGCAAGATCCAAAGGTCGATTCTGAGGAGCGGGCAATTGAGCAGTTTGCCATTCGTGTCCTTGCGCTACGACAACCTGTCGCCGATGATCTTCGGCATGTTGTCGCGGCACTCAAAATGACGACTGACCTTGAGCGGATCGGTGACTACGCCGCAAACGTAGCCAAGCGTACGCTCGTGCTGAATCAAGCGGCGCCTTCTTATCCACTCGCCAGCCTAGTGCAGATGTCGCGTCTAGTGCAGGAAAATTTAAAATCGACCATTGATGCGATTGGGGAAGCCGATCCCGTTAAAGCTGTGAGCGTTTGGCACGCGGATCAAATGATTGACGATCTGTATACAACTATTTTTCGTGAGTTGATCACCTACATGATGGAAGACGCACGCAACATCTCGGCTTGCACGCATCTCTTATTCATCGCCAAGAATCTCGAACGCATCGGCGACCACGCAACCAATATAGCGGAGTTAACGTACTATGCCGCCACTGGGGAGAACCTTCCAGAAGCGAGACCGCGCGGCGATTTCTCAGCCAGCTATACTCCCTCGACCAACAAGTGAAGGCGTCGAGGATGAACGACATGGCAAAGCCGCGAATTCTCATCGTCGAGGATGAGGCGCCGCTCGTAACCCTGCTACGCTATAACCTTGAAAAACAGGGCTTCCAAGTCGACGAAGCTAGCAACGGAACTGATGCTCTGGCAAAAATTTCCCATGATCCGCCGGATCTCGTGCTACTAGATTGGATGCTGCCAACGCTGTCCGGCATCGAAGTTTGCCGCCACATTCGACGTCGACCATCGATTCGTAATCTTCCGGTTATTATGCTCACCGCTCGTGCCGAAGACCAGGATGCAGTGCGTGGTCTTGAGACGGGAGCCGATGATTACATCACCAAGCCGTTCTCACCGGAAGCACTAATCGCTCGCATTCGGGCTCTTCTGCGTCGTTCCGGCATTGCGAAGGCAAAGACTAAGCTGGTGTTTCATGATCTCGAACTCGATCCAGCCACACATCGGGTTATGCGCAATGGTCGGTTATTGAATCTTGGCCCGACCGAATTTCGCCTGCTGGAGTTTTTTCTTCGCCACCCAGAACGGGTCTTCAGTCGCGAAGATGTATTGGCGGCAGTTTGGGGGCGAGACATCCACGTAGAACCACGCACCGTAGATGTGCATATCCGCCGCTTACGAAAGGCTGTAAATGGACCAAATGAGATGGACTTAATCCGTACCGTGCGCGCTGCGGGATACGCATTGGATCCAAAAGTAGCCTGACGAAGATCATTGCGGCAAACGCTAAAAAAAGGGCCGGTCATTTGACCGGCCAGCATCATCATTGATGCTTTTTTTGAAGAGGCTCCCTAAACTTGGCGGCTGGCAACTTCCAGACCCAAGGATAGAAGCCCTTTGTGCCTTTCCATCGCCACATTTAGAGTGTGGCCGATATCGGCCGTTAATGCAAGAGGGTTTCGTCTTCAATCTGAATTTTTAAAAGAATAAATATATGGAGCGATATATGCTCCCAATCCATTTACATGAAACAATGGGAGATGTGCGAAGTCGTTGAGCGTCGGTCGAGCCAGGCATCTTCCACAAAGGCACGCAGGATAGACCAGCGACACCCGCGTGAGCGATAAAACCCCGCGGTCATCCGCGCCACACAGAACGCACATAAAAAACACGAGCCATACGCCACACATGGAAACACGTACCAACTTTGAGTTCCGTCCAATTTTTGCTGATTCTGTCGCTTCGACTTTCCGCCGCTCTCGGGTGTTGCATCATCCTCATCCCGATGGCACGACACAAGCGTGCGGGTGTGGCGGAACGGTAGACGCAGCAGACTTAAAATCTGCATCCCGATAGGGAGTGCGGGTTCAAATCCCGCCATCCGCACCACTGCGCCAAGGAAGATGAATTACCAAGATGCGTGCTCTTTACGCGCTAAGCGCCGACCTATAGAACCACTGGACAAACGTCATATGCTGCGGAGGGGTGGCCGAGCGGCTGAAGGCGGCGGTTTGCTAAACCGTTATAGGGTGTCAAGCTCTATCGTGGGTTCGAATCCCATCCCCTCCGCCATAATAAAAATTTAAGTAATTGATATTTCTAGATAAACTATAGCGCCGCCGAATCTCTCCTTTAAATCCTTCCGCGGGTACGCGTCAGGTTTCCATAACTGTCTGATGCCACCGTCCATTTTATGGGGTATTCTCCGTGGCCAGTTCTCCACGCATCTTCGTTTAGCGCCCGCGCCCGCGCCGGGAATCACGATGTCCGAGGGCTTGGTCTCGGCCTGGCCTGTATAAATTTCGCATAGATTTCCAACGTACGTGCCAGTTGCATTTAACGTCGCCACGCGTCTGATGAACCTTGGATAGAGCATCCGCACCGACGGTTTCCCCTGTCAATCCTGAACAGGACACCGCACCCGGAATGCTTCAGATCAAATCTCTACCGCCATAACCGCGTGCCGCGGAGCAAATCTTTGATCAGGATCTCATGGTTCGCGAAGTTGTCGCTATCACCCGCGTATTACGCACACCACGCGCGCAATAGCCGCCAGATTCGGTCAGCTGCGCCATTCTCTTTGCCCACCCCCAGAGTTGGCAAGGCCGGCTTTTAGGATCGCGACGAACAGCTAACCGGCGCGTAGAATTCATGCCAGCAGCGTGCGTCGAACAGAGCCGATGAAAATGATCGCATTGCAATTCTCTGGAAATGAGCAACGGGCACGCCGTTGACTTCCTCCGCAAGGTTGGGCATGAAGGTACCGTTGCGTTGCAACATGAGGTGTTCTGGTTGCGTGCTTCGGGGCCAAACCGACAAACCAGCTTTCCTCCCCAAAATAATATAGCGGCGGCCCGTACGCAGGGTGCACGCAGTTTCCCGGCTCAACCGGACTTTCTCTGCGCCGGGGCTCCATGAAAGATCTACAGTGACCAAATTTTCCGATCTCGGTATTCCACAGCCGTTACTTCGTGCTCTGCATCATGCAGGCTATGAAACGCCCTCTCCAATACAGGCGAAAGCTATCCCCGCGATTTCGCGCGGGCATGATCTTCTCGGCATCGCTCAGACTGGCACGGGAAAGACGGCAGCTTTTGCTTTGCCGGTACTCGGCCGGCTCCTCGCCGACCGCAGCCGTTTGGTGCCAGGCAGGGTGCGCACGCTCGTTCTGGCCCCCACGCGTGAACTTGCCGCCCAGATCGCGCAAAGTTTCCATACCTATGGTCAATTCATGCATCCAAGCCTTCGAGTTGGTGTCATCGTGGGGGGAGTCCAGCACCGGCCACAAGCGGATATGATTGCGCGCGGACTCGAGGTTCTTGTCGCCACGCCTGGGCGCTTACTCGACCATCTGGCAGCGCGACGCGACGCTCTCGCAGCAACAGAAATGATCATCCTTGATGAAGCGGACCACATGCTCGATCTTGGCTTCATCGAGCCGATCCGCCGCATCGTCGCGTTGGCGCCGAAGGCACGGCAGACCGTGCTGTTTTCGGCAACCATGCCTGAAGAGATAGCCGCTCTTGCTGCCGCTCTTTTACGCAATCCGCTGCGGGTCTCGGTAGCACCCGTCGGGACCACGGTGGCGCAAGTCGATCAGCGGGTTGTCTTCGTTGAAGGAAACTCAAAACGCGACGTTCTAACCGAGCTTCTTCGCGACGAAGCCGTAACGCGTGCAATCGTCTTCACCCGCACTAAACGCGGTGCCGATCGGGTTACACACCATCTGAACGAATCTGGGATTGGCGCGCAGGCGATCCATGGCAACAAGAGCCAGAATCAGCGGGTGCGCGCGCTCGACGGCTTCCGGCGGGGGCATGTTCGGATTCTGGTCGCTACCGACATCGCCGCGCGAGGAATCGATGTCGACGGCGTGACGCACGTTGTCAATTTCGAATTACCTGATGCACCCGAATCGTACGTTCATAGGATCGGCCGCACTGCCCGCGCCGGTGCTTCCGGCCAAGCTATCTCACTATGCGGCAATGAAGAACGGCCTTTGTTACGCCAGATCGAGAAGCTTACACGGCAGACCTTGCCCGTTGCCGATCGTCGAGGCTCGCCTCCTGCTCCGCGTTTCAAATCGTGGTCAGCCGACGGAGCTGCAAAAGCCATCGCGACCTCAAAGCCAAGGCCTGAAGACGCAAAGCGACGAAAAGCACACTCTCCGATCCAAGCGCTGGGAACCTCAAAAAAACCCCTTGTTCTGCCGGCCCATGGCATGCCTCGTTCGGCGCATGGAACGCAGATCAAGAAGGTCTTATAGGCACCCTTTTTCGGCGCACGATGGCAGGAACAAGCTCGATTCGTCCATGAAAATATTGATGCCGCCAGCGCACCATCGAAGCGCTTGCCACTAATATTTAATAGCGCTATAAAATCATCATGTTGATTATTAGCGCTAAAAAATCACCAAAAGGTCGACCCTCGAAAGACAGCGAAGCAGTAAATGTCCGTTTCGAGCGCACCGCACTCAAAGCCCTTGACGATTGGCGGCGTGTTGAACCGGACATGCCAACTAGGCCCGAGGCGGTGAGGCGCCTTGTAAAACATGCCCTGAAAGACAAACCAGGACAGCCACTCTAAGCTTTTTGTTCAAATAGAACGAGCGGTATGAAGGCGGCAACATGGGTTCGAATCCCCAGCACGCCTCCGTTGTTTTCAAGCATTTATGAGTATGCCATTGGAAAAACGGCCATAATTTGGCTAATATCCAATCTTAGACGCCGATACGCATCGCTCAACATTGAGCGTATCCAAATGGTAAAAGAACAACCCCGGATTGCTCCGGGGTTGTTGAATTGCGGCGTATGGATGCCGCCCAAGTAGGGAAGTGCGCCTCTTTAACCCATCGTTCAGTACGTCGGCGTTGCTCTCGTATTACGCTTTGGTTGTGTCGCGTGGTTGTGGTGGCATGTCGTCAGCGGATAAAAGAAGCCCCGGAATCTCCGGGGCTACTGAGTTGGACGTCGCTGAGCATTTAGGGATGAGAATGATACAACCATAGCGTGTATATGACGACGGCAAGGTCACCGACTCATGTCTTTGGCGTTAGGTTTTTTCCCCTCGCACTCCGCGCCATCGTCTGCACCTCCCGAACCGCGTAGCCTTTGCGCCAGCACAGCCGGAAGAATCGCACCCAGACGAAAGGACACGAGATGAGAACGCGGGGAATCCCGAGATAGACGCCGGAACAGCGCGAGATATAAGCGGCGAGTTGCCCCGCATTCATACGTCTGGAATCCTGAGCATTTGCGGCGGCGTGGCATTGGCTCATAATAGCGCGTTGCTCGTTTGCGGGCACGGTTTGCGCCGTGATGGGGATTCTCCATGGGCGATCGGCGAGCAAGACTGGCATTCTGGGTGGCTTTTCCGGGGGCGGAGCGCCCGGTTCGCAAAAAACTCTCTGCCTCGCGTCGCCCCCTGGGATATGACGGCATTTCATTCCCCTTGCCCTTCTTTTGCGGTTTAAGACCGATATTGGACGTGGCGCGCGCGAAAGTAGTTCCTCGTACGTAAGCCGGCACCAGTGCCATACCGGACCACACCTGTTGTACGGCGTAGAACGGCTACTCTATTACACCAAAACCTCGTCAAATCGCATCTGCGGATCTATAATCAACTAACCCCGCCTAACTTGCACTGGCGATCGCACCGCCGCAACGCGGGATGCAGGCG
>JAJZBH010000073.1 GCA_021799015.1 Pseudomonadota bacterium | reverse complement strand
GTCACAGACAGGCTCGTGCCGTGGCTACGTCGACAAGCGAAATCGCCCGTCGCAGAGCGCCTTCCGGTGCCCGTGGTGCGGCCTTCATCTGCACGCCAATGTCAATGCGGCACGGAACACCGGACCGCGCCGTGTGCGCTGTCTCTATCGGTTCCGTGTTCCAGTCGAAGGCGTCAATCCTCGCTGAACTGCTGCGCCGGTTCCGCAAGCGAAGGGTGCCCAGCACCGCATCCGGTGGGCGGGGTTCCCCCGCCGACCGGCGATGGCACAATCCTTGCCCCGGTGCGGAAACATGCAACGCGGCCCAGATGTCAGGTCAGGCTAAAGCGCCACATCGGGCGCTCCTTGAACTAACTCGATAGTTCCCATCACAACCTTAAAATTGACGTCCTAGCCAAAACATTAACCAGCTGGGATTGGGTTTTCTCTCAAGCCTTTATATGATTGCCTCTAAATGAGGCGAGTCATGATTATGCAGAGCTTTAGAGACAACGACTCCAGAAAGTCGATTGCCACAAGACTGTGGATCAAGCGGGAAGTTGCTTGGAGCTGCTGGCGTGCGTTTCCCGCGATTGGTGCAGGCGTAGCCAAAACGGCTATGACGATCACCCAAGCCTTCTGCGCCGCAGCTCTTATGACCAATGTAATCCATCCAGGTACGATTCTACTCGCACCCTTCATCTTGGGGTTCTTAAGCGCCGGCTTTATGCGTAGCATCCTAATGTTGTGGCAGGATCAAATTACCACTTCGCTTGGGATCGGTGCGCGGCGACGTTTGCGCAGCGCCGCGTTGACCAACCTTATCGGCGCCGGTCCCGCCTGTTTGCGCGGGCGACATGCTGCAGAATTGACTGACATCATTGTCGACGAGATCGAGTCAATAGGTCAGTTGTACAGCCGCTGGACCCCGGCCATTGCGCTGGCGGTGGTCTCCCCCACACTGATTATCGTCACTGCCGCGTTGGTCGACCCTTTATCGGGAATAATTTTCCTGATCACGGGCGCGCTAGGGTTAATGCTTATGTCACTGGCAGGAATGGGAGCCGCAGCAACGTCACGGGGCCAATCAATTGACCTTGCTCGCCTGCGAGCGCGCTTTGCCGATCGGATACAGGGTCTCAGCACAATCCTCCTCGCCAATGCCGTTGAAGAGGAATGTAAAACCCTAGCCGCTGCTTTGCATGACTTGCGCCGGCGCACGACTCGCGTTCTTCGTGTTGGATTCCTATCAAACGCCGCACTCGATCTCGCGTTTGCTGCCTGCATAATCGGTATTGCAGCCCACTTTAGTGCAAATCTTTTTTTCGACAACACCTTTGCGATCGCACCGCGCGCCTTGTTCATGTTGTTACTAATTCCAGAATTTTTTGCGCCTTTTCGCGCTGTCCACGCTGTATATCGGGGTCAAGTAACGATCCGGAGGGTGGCGGACAAGCTAAATGATTTGCCCCAACCGGTCCCTTCAGAACCATCTCCGCCACCCCATTTAATTCGTACCGTTAGCACCCAAGGCGTGAGCGTCGCCTTTGAAAATGTCAGCTTCTCTTGGGATGATCGACGCGGAAAAGTTCTTGATCAGGTCAGTTTCCACGTACCTTCAGGTGAGACGATGATGCTGATCGGCCCATCTGGTTCTGGTAAATCGACAATCATCGATCTGCTGCTGGGCCACGCGCGTCCTCAGTCCGGCCGAATCACTATCAACGGTGCGGCAATCGAGACTTTGGTTCCGGCCGCCCTTGCACGCCTAACCGCACTGATCGACCAGCGACCTTTCCTTTTCGCTGCGACGCTTGCCGATAACATTCGCCTCGGCCAACCGGAAGCAGGCCCCGAACAAGTCCTGGATGCCGCAGAACGCGCGCAAGTCATGGCGTTCGCCCGCAATCTGCCCAACGGCCTTGACACGATGGTCGGGGAGGGAGGCTGGCCTCTTTCATGCAGCCAAGCCCAACGCATTGCAATTGCTCGCGCGTTTCTCAAGGACGCTCAGCTTCTCCTACTTGATGAACCAACAGCGCAGCTAGATCCGGCAGCTGAACAAGAGGTTCTGGAGAGCTTACGCCGGCTAACGATCGGACGCACGGTCATCCTTGTTACCCAGGCCGTATTCGGCCACGAGTTCACCGGCCGGCGGCTTGATCTTGGCGCGAGGCCGCGGCCTACGCTGCAAGGTGTGGCGTGATGAGAGCGCTCCTCGGAATCGCCTTGCCCTGGAAGGGCCGCAGCCTAGTTGCATTATTTGGCGTTTGGGTTGCCTTCACGGCGCTTTGCACAAACATCGCTCTAATCGCGGCGACCGGCCGTTTCATAGCTGCTGCAGCGATTGGCACCACCGTCGCCCTACCCCTGTCGCTGGGAATCTTTGGCCTTGCGCTCCCGATCCTGCGATACCTCGAGCGCCTATTTGCTCATGACGTCAGCTTTCGTGCACTAACTGAAGTACGGGTTTGGCTTTTTTGCCGTCTCGCCTCTGGGGGCGCTGGCGGTCTCGGGTTCCGCCGTCCTGGTACAGTACTTGGACGCCTTGTGACCGATGTCGACGCGCTGAACACACTCTATCCGCGGGCCCTACTCCCCACGGCGGGGGGCGTCCTGCTGGTGCCGGTGGTGTTGCTGGTCATAGGCCAAGACTCCTGGATCGCTGCAAGCATTGTCGTCGGATGTCTTGTGCTTGCTGGCCTTGTGGTGCTGCTGGCCGGATTTCACACCGCGCGGGACGCGACCGATAGCACAGCCCAAGCAATCGCGAGTTTACGAAAAACTACCTGCAATGCGCTTTCAGGCCTTCGCGAAATTAAAGTGTCTGGAGCTGAGGGGATGATGCTGGCGCTCGTCCAGGCCCAGGAAACTCGCATGTTTCGTACCGAACGCGACTTTGCCGCCCGGCGGGCCTTGATACGGGCGGTACCATTTCTCGCCGCCCAGGGAGCCTTGCTCGCCGCCCTGCTAATTCATGGCGCAAACGTCGCGCAGGCGATCGTAGCGATCTTCGTCACGATTGCAGCGTTTGAGGCCATCACCGTAATGCCTCGCGCCGGCATGCTCGCGGGACACGCGGTGGCTTCGGTAGCCGGGCTGGTCGACGTGGCTACGACGCAATCTTGCGCGCCTGACCCTCCGAGTCCAGCCATATTACCAAAGGCGACCGCCTTAAGCTTTGACCACGTCCGCTTTCGCTGGTCAGCAGGCCACTCTCTCGTGTTCGAAGATGTTTCGCTGCAGGTGCCTTCCATGGGGCGTGTCGCCGTTCTGGGGCCATCAGGTGCGGGAAAGTCCACACTCGCCGCCCTGGCGCTGAAAGTTGCTTCCCCCGAGTCAGGCTGGATCCGCCTAGGAGGCACTGACATTGCGAACCTCCGTGCTGCAGACGTCTATAAAAAAATGGCCTACCTTTCCCACAGCACTCACCTTTTTGGTGATACGATTCGTAATAACCTTCGTCTTGCCCGACGCGACGCCGATGATGCCGAAATTTGGGAAGCTCTTGAGGCTGTCCGCGTTGCGCCTTTTGTCCGTTCTCTCCCCGACGGGTTGGATACTTGGATCGGTGAACACGGCATACAAATTTTTGGAGCCCAGGCGATGCGCGTTTTACTGGCCAGGACTCTGCTTAATTTTGCACCAATCCTAATTCTCGACGAACCTTGCGCCGGTCTTGACCTTGTTGCCGAACGGGAGTTCTTTGACATTCTCTGTGACGTGTTGGGCAATCGTAGTCTCTTGCTGCTCGGTCAGCACTTGGTCGGCACCGAACGGCTCGACCGGGTTTGGCGCCTACAGGGCGGACGCCTGATGTCAGCTGCAGGTTAGTTATCGCACCTTATTTCCAATTGGAGCGATGGACTTTGAGGCGGTCGCTCCGCAAGCGTCAGTGCGGTTCATCATCGTCCCAGATGACCGCGGCGGAAGACCATCCAGTTATACATCGTTTCCCCGTGTGATGCCAGGGTGCGCCGTGGGCCCACTCAGTAGGTCAATGGCAGGAACAGCGGAATTCTGACTCATCGCCCCCATGATGGTACTGTTCCGAGTTCGCGCGATATCCGGCCTGCCAACGACCTCTGAAACATGATCTTTTTTTGACTCTCAAAAACGGCGAATAACCCCGACGTGATTGCTTGTTTCTTCCGCTATGACGAAATTATTATCGATTGGAAAGAACATTAGCTTGTCGTTACCTTTTTTCCTCTTCAAACTCCTAGACAAACGAGAATTGCGTTTCACAGACCTCACGCAATCACACGCAAGAAACGTAAAGAACTGAATTTAACAATCTCTCTGCGATTCGGTACCGACTCTTCAGTCTACCAACGTTAACTCTTGCTCTATTTTGTAATAGCGGCACAATGAATAGTAACGTATTGTGTATATTTCCAAGTCTTTTTAGCTAAATTTCCAAAGACTGTTATACTTGATCTGTTTTGATATAACGCAGACGTTTTGGTAATGAATTTAAACCGACCCGCTTCTGCACAATGGCAAGAGAGCCGTCGCCATCTGAACTATTTTTGCTTGGACGGGAAATTTATGCCGCAGTCACCGGCGTTGGATCTGGCATGGAGTGCCAGCTCGGCATGCTCCTAGTTTCATCTTTTTTATTCCGTACCACCAATGTTTTAGATCCCTTCGGCCGAACAGCAACCTCTTTGCCAAAAACCCGTAAAAAAGCATCCTTTCTCGCATGCGCCAAAAGGCCGTCTGGCCGCCATGACAACAGTTAATGATAGTATTATGTAATGGCGCCTAAACGCCTGTAGGCCCTTTTTGCTATCCTCCGAATAAGCGCTATTTTGACGAGATGAGGCGACCCGCTATTTCGACGCGCACGACCGTGGGACGCTGCAAAAAAAATGGCAATAGGCGTGTACGGATAAAGGCATGCTTTTACAAACCTGCCACTCGAACTGCGCCTCACGAGCCCGTAGTGCCCGGCCCGGCCGCATTTTTTCTCGTCATGGCCATCGGCACGGCTATCGATCAATACAAGGTGTGAAGTATCTGGCGCAGACAACATCGGGTGCCCATGTGTTTCCGAAACCACTAACGAAAAATCCTGATTCAGGCCAAGAGCGTTTCTTCGTATTAAATGGAAACGAAGGCCTTCCGGTGTACACTCGAGTGCTGACCCTAAAAGTCAGCCGAAAATTTGAGACGGGCTGCCCTCATATCTAGGAGACGCTGGTAAAGATCCTATTGGTATCTTCATCTGAAGATACGCGAAACGAGGCAGCGCTGACCCACCCACGCCGCGTCAGGAATAGCCCTTTATCGGTGTATACACGTCGGCATATACTCCTGCAGCTGACGGTCCAGGCGTACGACAACCGATCCCATTGCCCGAATCAAAGCTCAAACACCAATTGTAGCACTATCATGGGACCACGAAGCGTTGTGATCCCGGACAGCTTCTTTTTTATTAATCACCAGCGCTTAACATTGGCTGCGCTCACTTCCGTTCAGCATCAGCGATACGGCACCGATCGTCGCTTGCATTAGCATCCTAATTTGTAGTTAAAGACTAACGTCGAACAGAGTGAGGCCGACGATATTCCTGCGAATCTTGGGATATATATGAAACACAACGACCAACCGGATGGTAGCAAACCTATGTCGCCGGGTCTGGGAAACGGTGAGAAAGACGCCGCTGCGGTCGGCGACCACGTGATCGCTCGGCCGCCGGGAAAGCGACGCTTTGTCGTTCTTGTTGTCGTTTTGCTTTTTTTGGCCGGAGGAGGTGCAATTTATTGGCATCACGCGGAACAATTTGCTACGACCGATGACGCTGAAATCGGTGGTCCTATCTATCAAATTGCGCCACGGATTGCGGGCAGTGTGCTTGCTGTCGAAGTACGGTGCTATCAGCATGTATCCAAAGGCGAGACCCTCGTTCGTCTCGACCCGGCACGAGAAGATGTGGCCCTTGCCCACGCCAAGGCAGAAGCAGCGCACGCGAAAGCGCAGGTCGACTTGCGGACGGCCGGCCTCGCAGAGGCAAAGGCCAATGTGGCTGTAAAAAAAGCCAATTTGTTCAAAGCTCAGCATGATGATGCTCGATACGAACGGGTCAATCCCCAGGCCATCACAAAAACTACACTTGACAACGCTACTGCGGCTTTGAGGGTGGCTGCGGCACGTACGAAAGCAGCTGTCGAACAAGTCGTGGCCGCACGCGCAGCGCTGGCAGCAGCCAAAGCCTCAGCACGGGCTGCCAATGTAGCCGTCAAAAATGCCGAGCTGCAGCTCTCATACACCGAAATCCGGGCGCCAACCTCCGGGTCCATTGCGAAAAAGGCCGTGCGGGCCGGCGACATCGTTTCATCTGGCACGCCACTTATGGCAGTGGTAGGCGGGCGAATCTGGGTCACCGCAGATTACAGGGAGACCCAAATTTCCGGCATCCGCATCGGCCAGAAGGCCCGGATTTTCATTGACGCTGTTCCCGGTGTCGCATTCCGCGCAAAGGTTGCAGCTATTCAACGTGGCACAGGTTCAGTATTTTCACTACTGCCCGCCGAGAATGCAACCGGCAACTATGTGAAAGTAGTCCAGCGGGTGCCAGTACGCTTGGTTTTCGATGATTCGCGGATAAAAGATTACGTTATTGTGCCCGGGATGTCAGTGGAACCGTACATTCGCCTCCAAAGGAAATGACCGCGTTTTTTCCCTCGGGTTGCACGGTCGGTGACACCGCGGCGCGATGAACTTCCTTTACGCCAAGACGCCGAATTTGCCGCGCTCCGCCGCCGGGACTTTCAACCCGTGGGTCATCGTGGCGATGATCGCCCTTGCTCCGTTCATGGAGGTCCTCGACACAACGATTGCCAACGTTTCGCTGACACATATTGCCGGGACCCTGGGCGTTGGCACTGATCAAAGCACGTGGATTTTGACCTCCTATCTTGTCTCCAACAGCATCATCCTGCCTATTACCGGGTGGCTACAGGCTGTTGTCGGACGAAAGCGTCTTTTTTTAATTTGTATTGGACTTTTTACGGCGAGCTCGGTCGTATGTGCGTTCTCGACGTCATTAACAATGTTGATCGTCGCCCGGATCATGCAAGGATTGGGAGGCGGTGGACTGCAGCCGGTCACGCTCTCGATGTACGCAGACAGCTTTCCACAAGAAAAACGCGCACAGGTGTTTGCCCTTTACGGAGTGGTCATCATCGTTGCACCTGCCACCGGGCCCATTCTAGGTGGATGGATCACGGACCATTTGTCGTGGCACTGGGTGTTTTTGATAAACCTGCCCATTGGACTGATTGCCCTCACCCTTATCGCAATTTTCATCGATGAACCACCAGTCTTGATCACTGAACGCCGCGCCAAGCTCGAATCCGGGCTAAACTTCGACTATTTTGGGCTCGCTCTTGTGGCGGTCGGTTTCGGGGGACTTCAGATCTTTTTGGATAGATTCTCTCTTGATGATGGCTTTGACAGCTTCTTTATTCGAACCCTGTTCGTTGTTTGGAGCGTCTGCCTCGCCACCCTCGTGCTTTGGGAATGGGATCATCCTGAGCCGGTTGTAAATGTCCGATTGTTTCGGTATCGTAATTTCTCTGTATCCTGCCTGATCATGTTTGTCATCGGCTTTGTCCTTCTTTCGACTACGCAGCTGTTGCCGCAGTTGACTCAAACACTACTCGGATATTCAGCCGAAACGTCAGGTTTCGCCTTAGCTCTTGGCGGCGTCGCAACGATCGGACTCATGCCGATCGCGGGAATTATTACGGGAAAATTGGTGTCTCCTCGGTTACTCCTGATCGGTGGGCTCTTAGAAACTGGAGTCGGATTAATCCTCCAATCGGAGATTGCTCCGGATGTATCGTTCTGGACCATCTCGATTGACCGTATGCTGCAGGTCGTCGCGTTGCCGTTCCTGTTTATTCCGATTTCTGCTCTTTCATACATCGGCTTGCCAGCAGCCCGCAATGCTGATGCGTCAGCGATTATCAACCAGGTGCGCAACATCGGCGGCTCGATCGGGATATCGTTTGTTACAACCATGCTTGCATGGCGCACACAATTCCATCATGCGCGTCTCGCGGAGCAGATCTCACCGTATCGCAGCCTCCATGGCCAATCGCTTTATCAAATAGCTGAAGCAGTGCAACATCAGGCGCAGTTCATGAGCTATCTTGATCTCTTCCATATTCTTGGGGTTGCGTTGTTGCTGATCTGGCCAGTTATTCTATTGTTGGGCGCTAAGCCTAAAGCGGCCGAAGGAGTTGTCTATGAGACTTGATGTTCGCACGTGGGCATTGCGCGGCGAAGGCATACCAAAATCGGTTTTGAGTGTCCTTGCGAGCGCGATGCTCCTCGGCGGATGCACACTTGGGCCAAATTTTTCGCCACCACACCCCCATGTCGCGGCGCGATTTCACTTCCCCGCGGCGAATACAGTCGCCCCCGATCGGGCTACGTCAAAAGCGGTCAACACCGCGTGGTGGGCAAGCTTCCATGACGAAATGCTGACCTACCTCGAAGACGAGGCCGCAGCACAAAATCTTGACGTGCGGATTGCTACGGAACGCCTTGCTGAGGCCCGGGCGCAAGCAGAAATTGCAGGGGCGGGCCTATACCCGTCGCTCGATTTCGCCGGGTCCTTTACCCGTGAAGCACCTAGCAAGAACGGAGTCTTCACGGCCTTCGGCAGCCAATCGAACGCGACCACCAGCACCAATGCCGGAGCAACGGCAGGAGGTGGAGCTTCCTCCGTAGGAGGTGGTGGCATTGCCGCTCCGCTAATTCAGCCGTTTAACTTGCTGCAGTACGGCTTCTCGTCAGTTTTCGATTTTGATCTTTGGGGGAAAAACCGGCGGACCGAAGAAGCCGCACTCGCGGCAGTGGAGCAGTCTGCGGAGGCCCGTCGCGCTGTACTCCTGAATATCGAAGCAGAAATCGCTCAAGACTACATTGCGCTTCGCGCCGATCAGACACTGCTCCAAATTGCCGAGGAAAATCTGAAGAGCGCGAACCGTATCGCGAAGCTGACCACACAGCGCGAGCAGGCCGGATTGGACAATGCATTGGACGTCGCCGATTCGCTAGCTCAAGCAGCATCAATCGAAGCTCAGATTCCGAGCCTGCGGACGGCCATCTCCGATCAGATGAGCCAAATCGGACTCCTGCTTGGCCGCGCCCCTGGTGCTCTTGTTGCCAAACTTTCAGCGCCCGCCCGCGTGCCTCCAGCACCTCCTACTGTTCCAATCGGTTTACCGTCACAGCTGCTGACACGACGGCCTGATATCCGCGAGGCGCTTGCAAAGCTACATGAGACGACGGCCGAAATCGGTGTAGCGGAAGCATCATTCTTCCCGGACATTACCCTGTCAGGCTCTGTATCATTGCAGGCGTTGCAGCTTTCCGATCTAAATCAGCTTAACGCGGTCACCTATGCGATCGGTCCGGAAATCACGCTTCCGCTTTTCAGCGGTGGCAAGCTGCTTGGTGCGTTACACCTGCGACGCGCTCAACAGCGGGAGGCAGCTATCAACTACGCAAAAGTAGTACTCACGGCATTTCACCAGGTAAATGATCGTCTAACGGCCTATGACCAAGAGCAGTTTCGGCTAATGGCGTTAAAACGCGACGTACATGAGAGCAGGAAAGCCTTGATGCTCGCGCAAGAGCGTTACCAGGAAGGTCTCTCGGATTACCTCGAGGTCCTGACAGCACAACAAATTCTACTTGCTGCGGAGCAGGCAAAGGCTCAAAGCCAGGCCGCCATCTCGACGGATCTCGTGAGGCTCTATCAGGCACTTGGGGGAGGCTGGGAGCAGAGCTATCCACCAGCGGCCGCGAGTCTGGCTACAGATAAAAAACCGGCGTGACGTTACCGTCACGCCGTTCCTGAATCAAACCATCTTCTTGAGTGACGGAGATGCCTTGAAGCGTACTGTCTTGCCCGCTTTCACCTTAATTTCGGCTCCTGTACGGGGATTTACACCTTTCCGTGCTTTCGTCTTACGAACGGTGAACGTCCCAAAGCTGGGGAGCGTAAACTTTCCGTCTTTCTTCAACTTCTTGACAATTTCCTCAAGCAAATCCGAGGCGGCGCGATTGGCCGCAACGCCGGTGAGTTCAGCCGATTCCTGGATAACTTGGGCAATGAACGCTTTCGACATGGTGAAAGCCTCTCCGTGTTGGATCCGTCCCGGCGCTGCCGGATTCCGGATGCCGGTGCGTCCGGCGGGTTAAAGAATCTTGCGATGGTGCCGACCATTGATCAGCAATCGCCGATTCTTCTAGCGATTCGCAAAGGTTTTGAACAGGGGGGTTTTGATTCAAAAAACACAATTAGAGAATGGATCGCCAGCCGATCCAAGGCGGATGGGGCTTGCAACATTACGCCTACCATCCACACCAGGTATCGCGCTGTAGTGGCATCATCAGCGGGTTAACGAGAAAATTCGAGGAATTTAGACGTGCCCTCCAATTGCCTACGTAAACACAAAAAAAAACGTCTGCCGCACCTCGATTTCTCTTCTCCCATCTTCCCGGTCTCTTTGTCGGAGCTGGTGGCAGCATCAGACTAGGAAGCAATTGACGATGCACCTCCGATCATAAAAAAGTGGAAGCCCCCACGACATTCTTGGTGGTCCGCAAAATCGTGCTTACACGGGCGACAAGTCTCGGCGCAGTTTCGTCGTCAGTCCTAGCTGCATACACCGCCTTTAAAGGCCAAATCGCTTTTGCTGGCCCTTATTTCTATCTGCAGTGCCACGCCCCACGCTCCGACCGGTTAGCCGTGTGCTAGATCTTAAGACTCTCCTGCAGCCATCTGCGCCCTCAAAAAAGAAAAAGGCAACAAACGTTCTTGCCTTTTATTTGAAGGTACTATCGGGTTAGTTCAGCCAACCATCAAATCCTATAACGATGATTTCCTCGACATCCGAACCGGTAATACCCGCACGAAGTCAGGGCTGGTCAACCGCAGGCCTGCAGCGCCCCCTCCACCGGATCAGGTGGCCAAAACCCTTCGCACGCCTCCGGAGCAGCACACGCGTGGTCCACCTTGTCGATCTCCCCGGGTCGCGCGGCCCGCGGCATTTTCATAGGACAAATTTCGTTGAAAGCGCGAAGCGCTATATTCGTGTTCGGTCCTGACCATCGTGGCCTGTTTAGTCAGTCCGGAGGTCCCGTCTTTCGATGCTAAGCTACCGCTGCTAGTGCTGATACGGGCGCCCAGTTTACCACTCGGTAATTCGCGTTATCAGCGAACAACTCGTGCAGCAGCAGGTTATTCAGCCGGTGCCCTGTGCGTGTACCGACAAACCGGCCATGAATTGGTGCGCCAGCAAGCGCTAGATCCCCGACCACATCGAGTAGTTTGTGGCGGACAAATTCGTCACCCCACCGCAACCCCTCCCGGTTGAGCACGTTTCCGCCATCAACAACGACCGCGTTTGCTAAGCTGCCACCGCGTGCTAGCCCTGCTGCCCGCGCGGTTTCAATATCGCCAACTCGGGCAAACGTACGCGCGCGAGCCAGTTCCGTAACGAACGTCATGTCATCAAGTTGAAGAGAAAGTTCTTGCCGGCCGATCACTTTGTCTGGAAAGTCTATGGATAAAGCCATTGCCAAACCCGCACCGCCTGCCTGGCTAGGGCACAACTCGGCCGATGCCATCCCTTCGACAACCCGAATGGTCTTGAGAACTTCGATTATCTGCATGGGCCCATCGGTCTCAACGATCCCCGCGCAGCGAAGCAAAAACACGAATTCGGCAGCCGAACCATCGAGGATAGGCACCTCCGGACCATCGATTTCAATAACCACATCATCAATACCGAGTCCCGACAGCGCCGCCATTAGATGCTCAATCGTCGCCACACTCGCACCTGAGCTGGTGGGGGCGCCA
>JAJZBH010000072.1 GCA_021799015.1 Pseudomonadota bacterium | reverse complement strand
AGCCATCGCCAGAAATTCACTTCCGAATACCGCGGCACCGAAAATCATGTCTGGCCGTACCCACCGTACTCTCTCCAAATTCTTCCGTGAGTTGACCGCAGCCACGAGTCGTGCGTCGGTGCCGAGCTCACGGGCTGCAAGAATCAGAAACGCGTTTTCCGAATCGTCGTCACCGAGAGCGAGGATTGCCCGTGCATGTTCTCCGCCCGCAGCACGTAAGGTATCGAGATCGGTGGGATCGCCTTCGATTAACTCGGCATCACCGTATAGGCCGGATGTCTTGTCCGCAATGATGACGACTGGCTCGCCTCTCAGACGTAATTCCCGTGCCGTGTTGCGCGCCAGCATGCTGTCACCCGCAATAATAAAATGATTAACTCGCTGCATCTTTTGTCTCCGATGGCCAATGGTTCGATTGATACGGTTTTGTATCATTGGCCCCAGTACTGCAGTTAATGCGGTTACGAATACCGTTAGTCCAAGAATTATCAACGAAACAACAAACAGTCGCGCTTCAGTCGTCTTCGGCACGATATCGCCATAACCGACCGTTGACATTGTCACCATCGCAAAATACAGCGCTTGGGGAAGCGTTGTAATCTGCGGTGAGAAACCTGATCCCAGCAAGAAGGATCCCAATATTCCATACACCAGCAGGACGATCACCGAAGCGAGGGCGAACAATGTTCCTGCGGCAAGCGAGGATCGCTGAAAACAATCCCGCGCCATTAACAGCGCTACGAATAGAGTGGCAACGTAGACGGTTTGATTCGTAACGATGGTGCCGTTCGCAGTGTGAACGGCCAGCAGTAGTTGGGCTATGGTGATAACGAGTGCCGACAGCCATGCAATTCTCGAGCGCGCCAGCAGACCAAGAGCGATTAGCATCTGCAGAATACCGACCATTGTAGTCGGGACGCCCGATAGAATGAGCTCAGGTATGTGTCCCGAAATCGGGTGGAGCGCAGTGAGTAATTGGCCAATATCGAGATGCAGGTACTGGGCGGCGTACCGGCGGACTGTCGGCAGAATTGCGAATAGACCTGCGCCGCCGACCGCAGCAGCGAGCGGTACATGCGGGAACCATATATCAAGCCGCAAACGGCGGTATATGCGGTTAACCAGTTGCCGCACGAGCATTGCCCGGGCTAGCCATAATCTCCGGGCTGCAGCGATCATATGTTGGATCGAAGCGGCAATGTCACGCGCATGGATACGACTTAGATCGAACGTCGCAAACGCGCAACCAGCCACTGACCAGCACAAAAATTAGTGGCCTGCGGTAATACGACCGCAGATGGTCTGCTATGACGACCGGAAACGTGATCCCTATCATGCCTGACCTCCCCCAAGGTGTTGGCCGTCAGCTGCCTAAATTGAGAATAACCACTTCAACCGACGGATGTTCTGAAACCAATTCTTCGGATTTTGATTGCTTGTTGGCACGAACGGCATGTGGCATCGTAGGAAGGAAACACGCCCCACAGTATTGGCGTGCGGTACTCGGCGCATTCTTTGCGTGTACGGTAGTTTTGGGGTCACTGCCACATTGTAATTTGTCGTCACATCGCCCCTCAAATTCCATCGGGCACGCGAACAACGCAATGATCAGGAGCTTCAAGCGCCGCAAAATAACACCCGCCCTCGTCAGTTTGGTAGTCATGAAAATCAAAGTTCTCTAAATTTCTGCAGCCTTTTACTCCAGCTATTCACATCACGTAGGTGTGAAACCTTCAAACGCGCTCCATCGGCCTCACGCCGGGAGGCAGGAAGCAAGGCCAATGCCGCTATCCTCTGTTGAAGGCGCAAACTGACTTTTTTCGTGATGGTGGAGAGTGGGTGGAAGACGAAAAGCAGGCGTGGTCACATTGGATGGGAATTTGTCGAACGTCGTTCAACCCATTGTATGTGGCACGAGACATCGATCGTCGGTCATTGCAGGTGCTTTTTGTCCTCATTATCCTCAAAACTTTTTCGATATTGGGGCGCGGTTGCGTGGCCTGGTGATATCCTTGAATGTACGATCCCGTGCCACTGCCATGCATTCAATTCAGAGATTGCAATATGTTCGGAACTAGGGTGATATTAACCAAAGCAGACTGTCGCAGATGAGGGAGATTGAGGGAGACGGGAATGGGTCAAGGGATCAAGGGCGCTGATTCGCGGCCACAGCAGAAGAGCCTGCCCATCGATCAGGAAGGCTCCTCCAATGGCGTTTTGGACGCCAGTTCGATTGAGTTGGAAGCAATGGAGCGGAGTGCTGCTGCGGCCGTGGAGTTCCTTCGTTGCTTGGCGAATCCGCACCGTCTGATGATTCTTTGTCATCTGACACGCGGAGAATACTCTGTTGGCTCGTTGGAACGGGAACTCGGCATCCGGCAAGCGCATCTTTCGCAGCAACTGGCACGTCTTCGTCAGGAAGGCATCGTCAAAACCCGCCGCGATTCTCGTACGATCTATTATTCGATTGGGAATCAGTCAGCGACTGAAGTCCTTACGCTGCTTTATCGACTTTTTTGCGCAGATGTTTCAGGGTCTCGCCTTGCAATGTCTGATGGCGGTGCCTGATGGTCTGGCTTCGTACTGAAAAGCCGGACCATCCACAGTCCTAGGAGCATCGCGAGGACGAAGAAGGCGACTGGCTCTGGCTGAACTGGTAGGGCCACCAACGCGGGGCCTGGGCAAAAGCCGACTAGCGACCATCCCACTCCAAAAATGAGCGCGCCCAAAACTAGCCGCGGTGAAATGCCGCCCCGAGGCAAGCTGGGAAAGTATGATCCATCCAGCGCTCGAGGCATCGAGCGGGCGATGGCGTACCCTGCAGCAGCAAGCGGCAGAGCTCCGGCTATAACAAGTGCCAGACTCGGATCCCATTGTGCGGCAATGTTCAAAAAATTTAATACCTTTGCTGGGTCACTCATGCGAGAGATCAGCAGCCCAGCGCCGAACAGACACCCAGAAACAAATGCAATGAATAATTGTTTCATTTAAAGGACCCCCAGACCTCGGGTCAGGAACACGACGACAAACGCGATTCCAAGAAAGGAAAAGGTTGCGACCAGGGAGCGCGGCGATAGTCGCGACATACCGCAAATGCCGTGTCCCGATGTGCATCCACCAGCGAGCCCGGAACCGATTCCGACCAGAAATCCACCTCCAATAAGCAGTCCAAATGATGTTGTGACATAGACGTGTGGCGCGATCCCCAAGATCCGTGCAAGCAGGCCGGGAAGCAACAATCCTGCCGTAAACGCTAGCTGCCATGGTTGTTCGAACGGCCGAATTAACCCCGAAGCAATGCCGCTGACGCCGGCAATGCGGCCAATACCTATCCAAAGTAACGCCGATGCCGCCCCAATCAATAGTCCACCACAAATTGCAAGAAGTGGCGTAAATGCTGTCGGAATGGGAAGTGGAAGAAGCATCATTCTAAATAGCCTACGGCAGGGTTGTTAGACAACACACGTTAACGCCGCCTTCGCCCGCCCGGTCATTGCTTGGAAGCGAGCCTGCCGGAGTAAACGTTGGCACCGACCGAATTGCCTCACATTTCCGGTGACGTTGCTGAAATGTTGACTTCAAAAATCCGTTCATCAGGTTCTATATTTCCTGTAATCCGGTCAAATTTGGCGCCTTCAGGGGGCGGCTTTCGTTGACCGGCGGCAATGCTTTGGGATGCGAAGGCTCATGTCTTGTATGGTGTGGAGAATAGCCGTTTGTAGAACAATGTCGTATAATACTAGATTTCTGCATGATCAAACTACCCTGCATTGGTCCTTAACTTGGCTGACGTTGCTTGCTTCGGTGGCCAGGAACAGTGTTGTCGTTCCGGTTGGGGTGGGCAGTTGCAGCAGGTGAAGTTCTGGATTTTCGTCGATCCAAATGTCGCGAGAGCCGAATTCACTCAAGGGCTTGTCCGCAAGATTAGTACAGATCAATTCATTTTCGGACCACAGTTCCGCGTCGAGCGCTGAATCAGTGCCTGTCATGTTTTCAACGTTGCAGTGCAGCTGGTATCGTACATAGCCAGAGACAAAGTATTGTTTCAATATCGAGAGCGGTACGACCTAAAGGGGCATATTGCCCATGCCACAAACAGCACACATGATATAAAGACCCTTTTTTGCTGCCTGCGCGTTACACGCGTAAGGTTGTTGTTGATCATGGAAGATTTATAAGGGTTTAAACAAACCGTTGGATTCCGTCGAGAAAGGTTATCCAACCGTTGTCATCCCGCCCATATAAGGCCGCAAAACGTCAGGAATGGCTATCGATCCGTCCGCGTTCTGGTAGTTCTCCATTAATGCGATCAACGCTCGCCCTACCGCTACGCCCGAGCCATTCAACGTGTGGACAAATTCGGGTTTCGCCGGTTTCGTACCGACCTGAGCCGGACGGTAACGCGCGTTCATCCGTCGCGCCTGAAACGTACGGCAGTTTGAACAGGAAGAGATTTCGCGATAGATTCCTTGCCCAGGCAACCATACTTCCAGATCATAGGTCTTGGCTGAGGAAAATCCGGTGTCGCCTGCGCAGAGCAACATTCGGCGGTAGGGTAGCTGCAGTCGCTCCAGAACTGTCTCCGCGCAACGGGTCATGCGCTCGTGTTCGTCTGCACTCATTTGAGGGGGCGTGATGGAGACCAATTCGACTTTCGAGAATTGGTGCTGGCGAAGCATGCCTCGAGCATCGCGCCCTGCCGCTCCGGCTTCGGAACGAAAACACGGCGTAAGGGCAGTGATCCGGATCGGTAGTTTAGCAACGTCAACGATTTCATCGGCCACAAGATTCGTCAATGGCACTTCGGCAGTCGGGATCAGCCAACGACCGTCCGTTGTCCGGAACAAATCATCGGCAAATTTCGGCAATTGCGCCGTCCCAAAGACGGCCGCATCGTTGACGAGTAACGGAGGCGAAATCTCTGTGTAGCCGTGTTCCTGCGTGTGGAGATCAATCATGAACTGGCCTAGGGCACGCTCCAACCTGGCGAGAGGTCCGCGCAGCACGGTAAAGCGGCTACCCGCAATCTTTGAAGCGGAGGCGAAGTCCATTAAGTTCAGCGCCTCACCGATCTCAAAGTGATGCCTCGGTGCAGTGTCAAACGTTCGGATATGACCCCATGATTTGATCAAAACATTATGGGACTGGTCACGCCCATCCGGAACATCGGGTTCAAGAATATTTGGTAATGCCGCAAGCCGTTGCTGAAGCGCAGTTTCAATGTCATCAACCTTTGCAGTTAGCGTATCAATCTGTTGGCGGATGGAGCTGCCCTGCGCTTCGAGCTCTGCCGTTTCACAACCATTCCGCTTTGCCACGCCGATTTGCTTGGCGAGCTGGTTGCGTTCGGTCTGTAGAGTCTGCAACGTACTGAGCACCTGTTTCCAGCGGTTATCTAGGTCCAGCAATGCCTCCCCCGCTGCATCAAAACCCCGCTGAGTGAGAGCCATGTCAAACGACGGCACTCCTAAAGCACGGACGTCGTGAATATCATGCATCAGAAATAGTCCCGCTCTTTGGTTCAACTATTTTTACAGCAAAAATTGAAATCTCGAAGAGAGCGACAAGTGGCAGAGCGAGTCCGGTCATGGTGAACACGTCGGGCGGAGTCAGAATTGCAGCAACGATGAAGCAACCGACATACGCGTATCGCCGATACTTCTTCAGTCCGGCTGCAGTGACAATACCAACGCGCCCGAGCAGAGTCAGCAACACTGGCAATTCGAAGCATAAGCCGAACGCAAATATCAACTTCATGACTAAGTTGAGGTACTCCGAG
The DNA here is from genome assembly GCA_021799015.1 of Pseudomonadota bacterium. Taxonomy (GTDB): domain Bacteria; phylum Pseudomonadota; class Alphaproteobacteria; order Acetobacterales; family Acetobacteraceae; genus Acidiphilium. The sequence goes on along the minus strand of JAJZBH010000072.1, from coordinate 6,275 downwards.
ACCCGCGGCAAAACATCAATTTGCAACCCACCATTTTGTCCTGTCATCTGAAAACTCAGGAAAAACCGCCACGCATTGGGGAAAATCACGTAATAGGCGAGTGCGCCGCCGGCAAAGAACAGGACTGGAGTGGCCACGAGGAATGGCAGCAGCGCCCGCTTTTCGCTGCGATAAAGACCAGGCGCGATAAAAAGCCAGATTTGCGAAGCGATGACCGGAAACGAAAAGAACGCAGCCGCGAAAATCGCGACCTTCACGTAGGTGAAGAACGCTTCGTACAGGGCGGTATACACCAGTTCCGGTTTTTGCCCCCGTTCCTTGAGGAGTTGTACTAGAGGCTGCGCCAGAAACCGATAGATCTCGCTGGCAAAGTAATAAGAGATCAAAAAGGCACCGAGAAAAGCCAGCGCGGACCACAGCAAACGCCGCCGCAACTCGGAGAGGTGGTCGAGCAAGGGCATCTCCTTGTCGTTGATTTGATCCTTGCTGCGGGAATCGTCGTGTGAGGCGTTGGGCTCGATATCCATTGCGTCTTCTACCAGATTCGCGTGCCGGGTGGGATGAAGGCGGGAATTTGACGTTGCCGAGCTGCTGCCGGTGGGATGAAGTCCGGCAAGCCGGCTGGAACCGCCGTCGTGGTGGTGTCGTCCACAGCCTCATGCAATGAGAGGTGTTCGTCGTCCGTCATCACCCCAGTCTGGGGTGAACTGATTGCATCTGTTACCGGATCGAGTGCGTGTCGGAGGTCGCCTTCCGGGTCGATATGACGCTCAACTGCGGCTCCTAGATCGAAATTACGCAGGTTACGCAACTCGCTGGCCACATCATGCAGGTCGGCTTCGCGCATCAACTCGTTGATATGGCCTTGAAACTCGCTTGCTAAGCTGCGCATTTTCCGCAAGGCAGCGCTCATAGAGCGAATCGCGATCGGCAAGTCTTTGGGTCCGATGACGACGAGCGCCACGGCCATGATAACACCAATCTCTGCCCAGGAAAATCCGAACATTCTCGCTCGCTTGTAACGGAACCTCTGCTAGCAGCATGAGGCTACAGGTCAAGGATCAGCAGTCAACGGCTTGACTTCGGCATTGGTGCCCATGTTCTGCTCCTCCCCCAAATCACTGTTTTCAGCGTCCTCCGTCTCCGAGGGAGAGGGAGCTGTTGCCGCGTCAAGCAAAAGGTCTTCACGTTTCGGCAGATCTTGAAGGCTTCGTAAGCTGAAAACCGCAAGAAAGTGAGCTGTTGTCGCCCAGAGCGTAGGCCTCCCCGGTGTTTCCTTGTGCCCGCACGGCGTAACCAGGTCGGCCTGCAATAGGGCATCAAGAGTCGCTTGGCTCAGGCTGGCTCCTCTGACCTGTTCGATCTCGTTACGAGTGACGGGCTGGTGATACGCGATGATCGCTAAAGTTTCCATCGCCACGCGCGGTAAGCGCCTCGGCACTTCGATGATTTTGCGCAGCGCTGGGGCGAGATCGGGGGCGGTTCGAAACATGAACCCGCCATCGACGTCAACCAGTTCTACGCCGCTACCGTCGTAGCGCGCCCGCAAAATTGCGATGGTGGCGTCGATGTCCGTATCTTCAGGTGCTAAATTTGCAAGGCTGCGAAGCTTGATTGGTTCGCGGCTGGCAAAAATGGCCGCTTCGATCAGGCGCTCTGCGTAAGGGCGTTCGGTCATTCGTTCTCCGCAGCGGGGGGATTGGTGCGACGCAACTCGATCGCTCCGAAGGTTTCAGCTTGGCGCAAAAGTACGTGACCGCTCCGCGCCAGCTCGAGGCTGGCCATAAACGTGCTCGACAAAGCTGCTCGGGATGCAAGCGGATCAGAATATTGATCGGGCAAAAATCGTGACAAATCTGTCCAATCGGGTGTGATATGCAACTGTTGGGATAAAAATTGGAGGGCCTGTTGGACGGACCAGAAACGCATCGGTTTTGGCTGGTACGGCGCTGAGGTCGTGCCACGGCGCCGGGCCGCAAGATAGGCACTAAGGAGGCCTGAAATACTGACGCGGAGGCGAGAGCGGTCGATCTCTGTCAAATCCTCCGACTTGCCGCGGGCAAATACATCGTGACCAAGAAGAGGGCGCGTGCCAAGCCAAGCAGCCGTAGAGTGGATGAATTCAAGCTGCTTCAACTTTTCAGCGAGATTGTGGGCGGCATCCTCACCCTCTTCTTCTTGCGGTTTGTCCTGAGGCAGAAGGAGACGTGACTTGAGCCATGTAAGCCACGCCGCCATCACGAGCCAATCGGCGGCCAGCTCAAGCCGTAGATACCGGGCATTTTCAATAACGGCGAGGTATTGTTGTACCAGAGCGAGGATTGAGATCCGGGCAAGGTCGACTTTCTGGGCTCGTGCTAGGTCGAGTAACAGATCGAGCGGCCCTGCGAAGCCATCAAGATCAAGAATCAACGAGGGGGTGACGGACCGCTCTTCTTGCCGATTTTCTGATTCAGAAACGAGCGCCATGAACCCCTGCAATTGCCAGTATTGCTTCAGCGACCGCAGGCACGAGCGTGTTCAGCAGGCTGCCAACTGGGTCAAATTTAATCCCTGCTGCTCCAAGCACGCCGGGAAGAACGAAGATCGCCAGCAGAATTGCCAAGATACCCACACGCTCCACTTTTGCCAGCGCACGTGCCAGTGGCATTGGCAGAACGCCGACGGCGATGCGACCGCCATCGAAGGGCGGTAACGGGATTAGATTGAAAAGGCCCAAAACGACATTAAAAAGCACAAAATCCACAAAAAAAATTGCCGATGCTCCGCGCGTACCGAAAATTGCGAGGCCGAATGCACCCACCAGCGCCAGAAAAAAATTCATTACTGGTCCAGCTGCGGCGACCAACGCCATGCCACGGCGCGGATTCGTGAACTGACGAGCGTCCACCGGCACCGGTTTAGCCCATCCAAACATGAAAGCTACGCGACCGATCATCATCAGTTGGCTGATCAGCAAGACGAGCGGTACGACAATTGTCCCATACCGATCGATATGGCTAAGCGGATTTAGCGATAACCGTCCAGCGCGAGCTGCTGTGTGGTCGCCCAGCGCCAAAGCTGCAAAACCGTGTGCAAGTTCGTGCAGGATAATCGCGAGCCCGGCGGCGATTACACCGAGCACGATCGCGCGCAGACTCTCGAAGGTCATTGCGCGTTCACTGCTAGCATGTTGGCAGAGAGCTCAGGAACATTCTTTTTGAGGCTGACCAACCGCGTCATGTCGAAGGTAAAACATGCCTCTAGGACAGCGCGATTACCCGGCAGGTCCCCGGGGCAATAGAGAGCAAGGTCGCAGCCCGCGGTAAGTGCGCCCCGGGCCCGCGTAGCCGGATCGCCGGTCAATGCTCCCATTGCCAGATCGTCACTGATTAGGATACCTTGGAATCCGATGCGGCGGCGGATCACATCATCTATGATCCGCCGTGACAAGGTCGCTGGCAAGTCCTTGTCCCACATTTCATACACGACATGAGCAGTCATCGCCCAAGGTAGTCTGGAATTGGCGGCAAATGGTGCAAGATCTGCATCCAGATTGCTGGCCGTGATCCGGGGTAAGGCGGTATGGCTGTCAACTGCCGCCTTCCCGTGGCCGGGTATGTGTTTCATTACCGGCTGAACTCCTTGAAACTGAATCCCCCAAGCGATGTCTGCGCCGAGGACACCCACCGCAACTGGATCGTTACTGATCGCGCGATCTCCGATCACGGGATTTGTGCCTTCTGCCAGGACATCCAGCACGGGAGCTGTCACGATGTCGATCTTTGCTTCCCGCGCCAGCACGCCAAGTGCTGCGCCATGTGCCCTTGCGGCACGGCGTGCGGCATATGGGTCGTTCCGCCAGAGTGCGCCGAGAGTTGCGGGCGCCGGCAGGCCGGGCCAGTGCGGTGGCCTCAAACGGCTAACGCGTCCGCCTTCTTGGTCAATCATCAAAACGGCTGCTTCCGGCAGCCTATCGCGAAGCTGCGTCACCAATTGCTCCAGTTGAGGAGGATCGACAATATTCCGGGAGAACAGGATGACGCCTGCTGGTGGCAAAGTAGCGAGTAGATCAGACTCGTCACTCGTTAGAGTGGTGCCTGAAATGCCGACAATCGCCGCCTTCGTTTTTGAAGTGCTCATATCTTTGGCCGATAGCATGAAATGCCACTTTTGCGGAGCCTGGAGCAAAATCCTATTGCGTCGGCATTCGTTGGAAAGCCGAGTCGGACTTGGTAGAAGACCTTTCCATCGATTGTTGCTCGGACAATTTCCGGGGATTTGTTGGCCAGCAGCGCTGGTGCACGCGCGGCGAGTTTGCGCCATGCGTTTTGTGCGTCCTGTGGTGTTGGCAGAGCGGCGAGTTGAATGACGTTTTGACGGGTTTCGTCAGTCGCGGTCGTGCCATTGGTTGACGGCGTCGGTGGTTTCGATGATATCGCCGGTGCTGTTAGCCTACTTGATGGTGTCTTTTCCCGCGTTTTGACGACCGGTACGTGAGGGGCTGCTGCACCAACAGGTGCTGGCGGCGGTGAGCGAGTGAGCGCGGCAACGTCAGGTACCGGTGGTAGTGGGGCCAACCGCGGTATTGGCGCTGATGGTAAGCCGGACATGATTTGCTCGTGAGCGCCCGGTACCTGCAAGCCGCCTGGATTGACAGGCTTTGTCCGCATAGGGCCGGCGGGTGGCTTGATAACCGGCGGTGGCCCAAGATCAGTATGTATTCCGCTCCAAACGATTGCCAGCCCAATGAGCGCAAATCCAATCCCACTTGCGGCCACAACTATCCGCCGCGTTGCGGTGTCAATGCCTCGTGGGCGGGTGCGCGGCGTCACATAAGGTGGGACGTCAATATCGGGGTCCTCCATCGGGTTTGCTTTCTCCTCGGTTCATCGCATCTCCTCGACAGGTGTAACGCCCATCACGGCAAGACCTGATCGTATCACAGCCGCTGTCGCCGCAACCAAGGCCAGGCGGGCGCGTGTCGCATTCGTCGCCTCGATCTGAATAAAACGCAACGTCGCATCGCTATGGCCGCAATTCCATAGGGCATGAAAATCGCTGGCTAGATCATAAAGATAAAAGCCAATTCGATGTGGTTCGCGCGCTGTTGCTGCGGACTCGACCAAGCGAGGCCAAGTCACCAAGCGGCGAATTAAACAGAGTTCTTCCGGTGCGGTCAGAAAACTCAAATCCGTGGTGGCGAGGGCTTCATCGTCCGTTTGGCCGAGTTGTGGCATGGTGGCCGCGATCCGTAGCACAGAGCGGCAACGCGCATGGGCATATTGAACGTAGAAAACCGGATTTTCCCGAGTTTGTTCTACGGCGGAGTCGAGATCAAACTCCATCTGCGCATCGGGCTTGCGCATTAGCATGATGAATCGGACGACATCTGGCCCGACCGATTCAATCAAGTCCCGCAACTCGACGTAGGTGCCCGCGCGCTTGCTCATCCGCATAGGTTCGCCGTTTTGTACGACGCGTACAATCTGGCAAATCACTGCCTCTAACGACGTGTTATCATCTCCGAGTGCGCGGACGGCAGCTTGCATGCGCTTGATGTAGCCGCCATGATCGGCTCCCCAAACATCGATCATCGTGTTGAAGCCACGTTCTATCTTATTAGCATGATATGCTACGTCGTTCGCGAAGTAAGTGTTGCTCCCATCGGATTTCTGTATTGGCCTGTCAACATCGTCACCAAACTCTGTGGCGCGGAACAGTGTCTGTTGACGCGGTTCCCAGTCATCGGGGACCTTGCCTTTCGGGGGCGCGAGCATCCCTTCGTAGAGTAAGCCCCGGTCACGGAGTCTGCCGAGGGCTTGGCGGACGCCGCCGGCTTCGACGAGCGCCCTTTCGGATGTAAAGACGTCGTGCACCACGCCGAGGGCCGCAAGGTCTTCCTTGATCAGTACCAGCATCTTGGCAACAGCGAAATCGCGAAAGACATTGAGCCATTTGTGCTCCGGGACGTTCACAAACTGATGGCCGTGGGCGTTGGCAAGAGCCTCCCCCACAGCCGAGAGGTACGTCCCTTTGTACTGCAGTCCGCCAGGAACCGACGCGGCAAATGTTGCTGCCTGTTCATCTAATCCCAGCGCGGTCAAATAACGAGCGTAAGCCGAGCGGGCCAAAGCAATCACCTGCGCTCCCGCATCGTTTACATAGAATTCCTTGGTGATTTTGTAGCCAGCTTTGCTAAGTAGATTTGCTAGGGCATCTCCGACGACTGCGCCGCGGCAATGGCCTACATGGAGCGGGCCCGTAGGGTTGGCCGACACGTATTCGATGTTGAT
>JAJZBH010000071.1 GCA_021799015.1 Pseudomonadota bacterium | reverse complement strand
CAGCATCGACCTGCAGGAGAAATCAATTTTTTATCCTCCTAGTTACAGTTGCGTCTTCTCTGTTATGATATTTTTCTTTTCGGTCGTGGACCAGTCCGATACAAAAATCGAAGAAAACCCGAAAAGCTGGCGCCGGTCGTGCCCAGATGACGCCTATAGACGGTACGATGCCATGAGTCAGCCTAACGTTCTGATCCGTGCTACGCTGTGAGCGGTGCCCGGGCATTTGAATCTGAACGAGCACACGATGCAGCTTAGCACTGCCGTGGTGTGAAGCATACTCGGACGCTACACAAGGAGGCTGGGCGGAAGTGCGGAAATCATGCCACCAGCCTCGCTGCTCCCGCTCTCAAGATTACCGACGTCGGTGACGCTTCCATGGGCACCCTTTTTTGCAGAGAGTCATGGGCGTGCCCTTGGGATGCGCGCGGATTACTCGATAAGGTGACTTCGGCACCGCGCGCTGCGATAAGAGTTGGACGCGGGTTCTGAATCAACGAGTCTTTACGACCGCTGTATAACGTTGTGCCTGCCAAGCTGTGATCGGAAGATGGCCACTTCAGACCCCAGAGGTTGATCATGCCAGCATTACCCCTGTCACCGTTTGATATACGGGGCTGGGCCCGAAGCTACGTGTTGCCTGCCTTTTTTTGACCGACTATTCGAACGTGTACAAGAGGCTGATTATCATGATGGAGACCAATTCAGTTTTTAGAACATTTATATGCAAACTGATGGGTTTGATAAACAAACAGGTAAGAGTTCCGACATTCTGGCTAGCGGGCTATGGAAGAGGAGAATCAATAAGGCGGGCTTCGAATTCGAATGCTGGATAAACCTGCGATACCTTCAGCGATTGGGGTTCTCGGAAAATACCGCGCCCTGGTTGACGCCGGAAGACTCGAAGCCGACCCTGCACAAACGCGCGCGGCAGAGCGCCTTGACGCTCTATGGCGACGCTTGCGTGGATATGATCCGCATCCGTCGAAGATGGTATCCCACAACGGGTGGCTCGGGAGGTTGCTGAACCGCAAGCGGGTGGACGAGGCGCCAGACGATTACCCTTCAGGATTGTACCTTGTCGGTGAAGTGGGACATGGCAAGTCAATGCTGATGGATCTGTTTTTCGAGCAGGCCGAAGTAAAACGAAAGCGTCGAATTCATTTTCATCAGTTCATGCAGGAGGTGCATGCCAGACTCCATCGGGTCCATCAAGCAGAGATGGATGTCGATCCAATAGAGGTAATCGCGGCATCAATTGCTGCTGAAGCGGCGCTGTTGTGCTTTGACGAATTCCAGGTTCTGGACATTGGCGACGGCCAGATTCTCGCCCGTCTGTTTGAAGGATTGTTTTCGCGCGCGGTTGTCGTAGTCGCCACGTCGAATACACCTCCCGACGACTTGCTGCGGGGCGGGACTGGATACGAGTTGTTGCGTCCATTTATCGATCTGTTGAAGCGTCATCTGGATGTGCTTGTATTGGAGGCCGCACGGGATTATCGGCGCGACCGCTTGCGCGGGGTTGCTACCTGGTACGCGCCTGCAAACGACGACGCCAGAAAGGCGCTCGACGTAATTTTTGCTGATCTGGCCGGAGGCGCAGTGCCGCGGGTCGAGATCTTGCGGGTCTTTGGCCGCAATCTGGAAGTTCCGGTCGCGGCGAATGGGGTCGCCAGGTTTAATTTTGCAACATTGTGCGCCCGCGCCTTGGGATCAGGTGATTTTCTTGCGATCGCAACGCATTTTCCAACGGTGCTCATTGATGAAATACCGAAACTTTTGCCAAGCAACTTTGACCAAGTACGACGCTTCATCACGTTGGTGGACGCCCTCTATGAGCATCGGGTCAAGCTCTATGCCTCGGCGGCCGCACCGCCATCCGAGCTTTACCTTGCTGGTGAAGGAACCAAGCTCTTCGAGCGAACGCTCTCTCGGCTCGAGGAGATGCAGAGTGAAGCGTATGCTACACTTGCACATTTGCCGTGAATGGGGCAGTTCCGGCAAGAATACATCCGTAGGTTGCATCGATTGTGTAGCCTTGGAGACGAGTTTGGCGTACTCTTCGTTGAACAATGCCTTACCGGGAAGGAGAGATATAACAATAGCATGCCCACCCCATGACCTGATCTTTCAATTTTTTGTGTCGGAATGCCGGACGGGTGATGCCGCGCCCCCGGAGCTTTTCTCGTGTGGCTTCGTTAAACGAGCAACCATGTTCCATTGCGTCACGGAAAAATATCGGCATTGTACGGTGAACAGTTCAAAATCTCGCGCATTTTTTGACATGACAGGGTAACAAAGGGGTAACCGCTATGGCCGGCACCGATAGTCTGTCGACCGTGATGAACGGTAACAATGCCGCATTTATTGGCAATCTTTATGCGAAATGGGTGCAAGCGCCAAGCAGCATCGACCCGGAATTTGCGACTTTGTTCGCCACTCTTGGTGACGAGGCGCAGCAGGTTCTTAGAGACATCGAGGGGGCGTCCTGGGCGAAACGGCCCTTTGGCTTTCCGGGTCTCGCCGCTGCCCCTGACAATATCATGTCGGGTAGGGCAATATCGCGACAAGCGATTACAGATTCGATCCGTGCCCTGATGCTGATTAGGGTATACCGGGTGCGCGGCCATCTGGAGGCCGATCTTGATCCACTAGGCCTACGCAAACCTAGCCATCATGTCGAACTTGATCCGCGCAGCTATGGATTTACGGAGGCCGATTACGATCGACCCATATTCATAGACCAGGTGCTCGGGCTTGAGACTGCAACGTTACGGCAGATTGTTAACATTGTACGCGCGAGCTACTGTGGAAAGATCGGCGTTGAATTTATGCATATACAGGATCCAGATCAAAAATTCTGGATCCAGAAGCGGGTCGAAGGGGCGCCGTGGCGTACCGCTTTCGATGCGCCAGAGAAGCGAAAGATCCTGGAGCAATTAACAGAAGCCGAAGGATTTGAAACTTTCTGTCAACGGCGCTTCGTCGGCACGAAGCGATTCGGCCTCGAGGGAGGCGAAAGCACGATTCCAGCGCTTCACGCGATTATCGAGGTGGCCGCCCGGGCCGGCGTAAGGGAAATCGCGATTGGAATGCCGCATCGAGGCCGCCTGAACACCCTCGTCAACGTCGTCAAGAAACCCTTTACTGCGGTTTTTTCAGAGTTTGAGGGGGAGAGCTTTAAGCCCGATACGGTACAGGGGGCTGGTGATGTGAAATATCATCTCGGCACTTCGACAGACGTGGTGATCGCAGGCAATAACGTGCACGTGTCGTTGCAGCCGAATCCATCTCATCTCGAGGCTGTCGATCCCGTCGTTGCCGGCAAGGTACGCGCGCGCCAAGACATGGCTGGCGACACGAGGGCGAGACGATCTGTCATGGGCGTTCTCATGCATGGAGACGCCGCTTTTGCAGGGCAAGGACTCGTCTACGAGACGCTGGCAATGAGCCAACTCATCGGATACCGTACAGGCGGCACAATCCATATCGTCGTGAACAATCAGATAGGTTTCACAACCGTTCCGGCTCATGGATACTCTGGCCTCTACTGCACAGATATTGCAAAGTCCGTGCAATCTCCCATCTTCCATGTTAATGGCGATGATCCGGAAGCGGTTGTATTTGTGGCAAAACTTGCAGCCGAGTTCAGGCAAGAATTTGGTGTCGATGTTGTAATAGATCTGGTTTGCTATCGGCGCCACGGGCATAATGAGACGGACGAGCCGGCGTTCACCCAGCCAATCATGTATCGCGCTATAGCAGCACAGAAGACCACGCGCCATTTATATGAAGAGCGTCTCGTTAATGAACACGTTGTTGATCCCGAGCAAGCGAAGCACCTATATGACGAGTTTGTACAAACTCTCGATGATGCATACGCTGCGGCATCTGGATACAAACCTAACAAGGCAGACTGGCTAGAAGGCCGCTGGGCGGGATTCGACCAATCCAACGACGAAGAAGATAAGGCGGAGGAACCCACAGCAGTCGACACCTCCACGCTGGTCGAAATCGGTTTGAGTCTCACACGGATGCCTTCAAATTTTGATATCAATCCAAAAATTGCAAGTCAGCTGGCAGCAAAACGAGAAATGATCGAGACCGGGGAGGGGATCGATTGGAGCACCGCCGAAGCGTTGGCATTTGGCTCGTTGCTGTTGGAGGGACACCGGGTACGTCTGTCGGGAGAAGATTGCCAGCGTGGAACATTTAGTCAGAGACATGCTGTTTTGATCGATCAGAGTAATCAGCACGAGTATGTTCCCCTTAACAATATTCGGGGTGACCAGGCAAAACTCGAAGTTTTTAATTCGCTTCTGTCCGAAGCTGGTGTACTTGGCTTTGAGTACGGTTATTCACTGGCCGATCCGCATACGTTAGTTCTTTGGGAGGCTCAATTCGGCGACTTTGCAAATGGAGCGCAAGTCATTATCGACCAATTCTTGTCCGCTGGTGAAAGCAAATGGCTGCGTATGTCTGGGCTAACACTGCTGCTGCCGCACGGATACGAGGGACAGGGGCCGGAGCACTCTTCAGCCCGACTGGAACGCTATCTCCAACTTTGCGCTGAAGGTAACATGTCCGTCTGTAACATTACGACACCGGCAAATTACTTTCACGTTCTTCGTCGGCAACTAAAAAGGAACTTTCGTAAACCACTGATTATCATGACGCCGAAATCTTTGCTGCGACATAAGCTTGCCGTTTCAGCGTTATCAGACATGGGCGATAAATCGATATTTCATGCCGTAATTCCAGAAATTGATGCGCTGCAACCGGCAGATCAGGTAAAACGTGTAGTAATATGCGCAGGTAAGGTGTATTATGATCTCCTGTCTGAAAGACGTCGGCTTGGCATAAATGATGTTGCAATTGTACGTCTGGAACAGCTCTACCCGTTTCCAAAAAAAACTTTGAAAGCGGTGCTTTCTCAATATATGAAAGCGCAAATTGTCTGGTGTCAGGAGGAGCCGGAAAACATGGGGGGGTGGCAGTTTGTTGATCGACGCATCGAGGAGACCTTACGCTGTATCCCGTCGCGGAAGAACAAAACTAGGCCAACCTTTGCGGGGCGCAGAGCTGCCGCCAGCCCGGCGACCGGTCTCGCAAAAATCCATGTTGAGGAACAGGAAGCCCTGGTTCATCAGGCTTTGGCAACCTGAACTAACTTAGAAACATCGCAATGATCTGAACTTCTGAGGAGCGCAGAATGTTGACGGATATTAAGGTTCCATCTCTTGGCGAGAGCGTCATATCAGCAACAGTCTCACGCTGGATCAAGAAGATGGGCGACGCAGTGGACCGCGATGAACCGATAGTTGAGCTGGAAACAGACAAGGTGACCGTTGAGGTTAACGCACCGGAGTCTGGAAGAATTAGCTCCATTGCCGCAGCGGAAGGAAGCGAAGTTGAAGTTGGATCGGTTCTAGGCGTTCTGGAAGTGACTGGCGAGACCTCCATACCCAGACCGGCAGCCAATCCGCAACCAGGCATCAATCCCCCGCCACCACCGTCAGGTCCGGTCGCCCGAAATGGCACCATGGCATCACTGCCGGCGGCCAGAAAGATGATGGATGAGCGGCAAATCGCGCCTGAGGACATCGGAACGGGAAGTGGTAAGGGTGGCCGGATCACCAAGGGGGATGTAATCGCATTTCTCGATACGAAGCCAGAAACGGCGGGGACAACAAAGCCGAAACCTCCACGAGTTGACGAGGTACGTGAGGAAAGGGTCCGGATGACGCGGTTGCGGCGCACGATTGCCGCGAGACTCAAAGAGGCCCAGAACACCGCCGCGATGCTCACCACCTTCAACGAGGTTGACCTGAGCGTGGTAATGGCATTGCGCGCGCAATACAAGGCGTCTTTTGAAAAAAAACATGGAGGTATCCGCCTTGGACTGATGAGCTTCTTTATCAAGGCCTGTGTCGTGGGACTACAAGAGTTTCCTGCTGTGAATGCGGAAATTGATGGAAATGACATCGTGTATAAGCATTTTGTTAACATGGGTATCGCAGTCAGTGGTCCAAATGGCCTGGTCGTTCCCGTTATTCGCGATGCAGATCAACTGGGGTTTCCAGCACTTGAGCGGGCGATAGCCGATTTCGGGAAACGAGCATACGACGGCACCATTAGGCTAGAGGAGTTATCTGGCGGCACCTTTTCGATCACGAATGGTGGTATCTTTGGTTCTCTAATGTCGACACCAATACTAAACCCGCCACAGTCGGGCATTCTCGGTATGCACAAGATTCAGGAGCGTCCGATCGCAATCAATGGAAAACTTGAGATTCGCCCAATGATGTACCTAGCTCTATCTTACGACCATCGGATTGTCGATGGGCGAGAGGCCGTATCGTTCCTGGTGCGCGTAAAAGAGAACATCGAAGATCCACAACGACTACTCTTGGATATCTGAGGAGCTAGTGGTGAATAGCCAGTACGACGTCATTGTAATCGGTGCCGGGCCCGCCGGTTATGTATGTGCTATTCGAGCCTCCCAGTTGGGAATGAAAGTAGCCTGCATCGAGCGGCGCAGCACGTTAGGAGGGACCTGCCTGAATGAGGGATGCATTCCTTCAAAAGCGTTGCTTCAATCATCGGAAAAATACCTCTCGTTTCGAAACGAGGCTGCAAACCACGGCATTGTCGCGGGAGAAATATCGTTCAACCTGACCAATATGATGGCCCATAAGAACGAAATCGTATCTGCAAATGTCAAGGGTGTTCAGTTTCTGTTTAAGAAAAACAATGTTACATGGATCAGGGGGTCCGCAGAATTCAAAACTCCAGGAACGATTGTTGTTGCAGGTATCGATTACTCGGCAAAACATTTTGTTATTGCGACGGGTAGCGAGAGTTTGTTGCTCCCCGGTATCGACATTGATGAAACCAGAATTGTTACCTCGACAGGAGCCCTCACACTCAAAGCCGTTCCACGCCGTCTCGTTGTGATTGGAGGTGGTTATATTGGACTGGAACTGGGAACCATGTGGAGCCGTCTTGGTTCCGAAGTAACAGTGATCGAATATCTTGACCGGCTAATTCCAACGATGGACGCAGAAATTGCCGATTCGGCCAAGAAAATTCTTGAGAAAACAGGGCTCAAATTTAAACTTGGAAAGCGTGTTGTCGGTGCAACACGGACCAATGCGAGCATAAGCCTGGCGCTTAAGCCCACGAATGGGGATGGTGATGAGACTCTTGAAGCTGATGTCGTTCTTGTTGCGATCGGCCGGCGTGCTCATACCTCGGGTTTAGGGCTGACGGGTATTGGTGTGGCGTTGGATGATCACGGGAGAGTTAAGACCGACAAGCATTTTGCGACTAACGTGCCCGGCATCTATGCGATCGGCGATGTGATTGCCGGGCCAATGCTGGCGCATAAAGCCGCGGAGGAAGGGATAGCTTTGGCTGAAGTCCTTGCGGGGCAGGCAGGGAATGTGAATTATTCGGCGATCCCTGCGGTGATCTACACGTGGCCCGAAATGGCTTCAGTGGGGAAAACGGAGGAGGAGTTGCGGGGAGCTGGCATTTCCTACAGGGTGGGGAAATTTCCCTTCACCGCCAATGGTAGAGCTCGCACCATGGGCGACACAGATGGATTCGTGAAGATTATTGCCGACAAGAAAACCGACACGCTGGTTGGAGCGCACATTATTGGTCCTGACGCGAGTACGATCATCGCGGAGCTTGTGGTTGCCATGGAGTTTGGTGCATCCGCCGAAGATATCGCGCGCACAAGCCATGCACACCCGTCGCTAAGCGAAGCAGTGAAAGAGGCGGCGCTGGCCGTTGGCGGCCGCGCCTTGCACATTTGATCCAGATAATACGATGTACTCGATGTGCGAATGCATGCCCGTCCTATGAAAGCAGGACACTCCAGGCCACTATAGAATTTGCGCGGCACTCAGGGCTTGGGTGAGATCACCGATGATGTCGTCGATGTGCTCGATGCCAATCGATAACCGCACGTAACCCGCCGTGACGCCCGTCATTGCCTGCTCGTCCGCTGATAGCTGCGAGTGCGTGGTGCTTGCCGGATGTATGGCGAGGCTCCGGACATCACCGATGTTGGCAACATGATAGAACAGGTTCAGCGATTGTATGAATTTCACTCCGGCTTCCCGGCCGCCAGCCAACTCGAAGCCAAGAAGGCCTCCATAACCGCCATGGAGGTAACGGTCGGCTCTTTCCCGCGCAGAACCTGTTGCAAGGCTCGGATGGATAACTTTGGTTACACCTCGTTGTCCAGAAAGGAATTTTGCAACCGTTGTTGCATTGCGGCAATGACGTTCCATTCGCAATGGTAAGGTTTCCAGACCTTGGATAATCTGAAATGCGTTCATCGGCGACAGCGCTGCTCCAAGATCCCGCAAGAGAACAACGCGGGCGCGAATAATGTACGCAACGGGCCCTAAAGGTTTGGTTGCCTCCGTCCAGATTGCTCCATGATAGCTTCGATCCGGAGTATTCAGCATTGGTTGACGCTCTTTGTGACGAAACCAGTCAAAGTTACCACCGTCAATGATCATGCCGCCGATGCTCGTTCCATGGCCACCGATATATTTCGTGGTCGAGTAAACAACGATCGCCGCACCGTGGTCGAACGGTCTGCAGAGAACGGGGGCAGCTGTGTTGTCGACGATTAATGGGATTCCGAGAGGGCGCCCGATGGCTGCAACCTCTGCGATTGGAAACACAACGAGTTTTGGGTTGGGCAGGGTCTCCGCGTAATACGCACGAGTTCTATCATCAGTGGCCCGGCGAAAATTGTCAGGATCAGACGGATCAACAAATCGTACATCGATACCTTGATCTTTTAACGTGTTCGCGAAAAGATTCCATGTGCCTCCGTAAAGATCTGTTGATGAAACGATGTTGTCTCCGGCGCAGGCAAGAGTCTGGATGGAAAACGCTGATGCCGCCTGACCCGATGCGACCGCCAACGCAGCAACGCCACCTTCGATCGCGGCAAGGCGCTCCTCAAGGACCGCCGTCGTCGGATTCATGATGCGCGTGTAAATGTTGCCTAACTCCTTTAACGCGAACAGATTCTCTGCGTGTTCCGGGGAACGGAACTGATATGAAGTGGTCTGATGGATCGGCACCGCAACTGACCCGGTCGTCGGGTCGGCGCGCCATCCTGCGTGCAGCACCAATGTCTCCGGATGAATACTTTTGATCGTCATTTTTTTCTCCTGGCGCAATCTATCGGCTTGGCCGTCGCTTGTTCGCACCCATATGCTGGTCAAGGAATGTGTTGTTTGAATCAAGTCCGGCTCTGCAGCATGTGAAACTGGGGGAGAAGCGATGCGAAGTCAATTTCCCCACGAACTCTCGCTTGCGGGTAAAGCTGCCCGACTGGAGGACCACTCATGATCGGTTTCATATGAGAAGCGGACAGAAGCATCGTCGTTCTATCGGGGGTGTTCGATAAGGCTCACCGGTCCCTGTTGCGGCGCAGCATTCGGGGGCAACCGCCTGAGCTTCCAATTTGCCGGCGCTTCTCAAGAATCAAGGTTTCTCATCTTTGGTGGCCATGATTCAACGACACTGCACTACAGCCCAAAAGCTTGAAGTGTCAGCAATAATTTTTAGGCGTTGCAGAACCTGGCAAACGCTCTCCCGTCGCAATCAAGGCTTTTGCCTCTCGGAGATATGGTGGTGGCGTTCAAGTTGAATCGCCATAATAAATGACGAGTCCATGGTAGAGAGGGGACTATTTTGCAGTTCGACGAGGAAGCATAGTTTTCGGCGTTTGTGCCGGTCAGGTTTAAAATCTTCATGCGAATTCTGGCGCGATCATCTCGTCCTCCCGGCTATCAGCAGTGCAACGCGAGCTTAGTGCAAAAATATGTCGTTGGAGCAGACGTCAAAAGCCGTCGGAAGAAAACAAGGAGTTGCATCGAAATTGAGTCGCATTGGTCTGGAGTGTTCGATCCGGTCAGACAATTGCTCTGACACTCCCTCGACATGACTGCTGCCAAAAAAAGGTATTTTCAGGTTGAAGACACGGAATTGTTACCGAGTTATATTTATTTGTCTGTCCTAATTTAAAATCAACGCCCTATCTATATTGCGTTGTCACTGCCATCGGTTTCATACATGAACGGAATCGTATTTGCCTTTTTTCGTCAGTGTATCAGATGATGGGTTTGATGACCATTTGAGATTTCAAAGTGAACGTGGCTGCAGAACATTTTGATATCACGACTGATGAATGAATATGGGACAAAAAACAGCTGATTTGACAAAGCGTTTCCTTAAAATGGGATCAAGGTGAGAAAGGCGTTAGGAATTGTCTCATGATAATCGCTCCGATCCAGGAAAGGAACAGAGAGTCTGTATACCCTGCAGATCGCATCGGATCCGGTAGCCTGTGCGTAGACTTGGTGCGGGAAAAATCGGCTCCCTCAAGGATGCTAAGGTCCTTTCGTATTCGTCCCTATAGAGAAACAGATCGCCTAGCAGTCCAAACAATCTGCTGTGACAACGCCTTTCTTGGACAACCGATCGATGCGATATTCTGCGATCGCAGCCTTTTTTCAGCAATGTTTGTTGACCCTTACCTTGATCACGCGAGTGAGTGGGCGTTTGTAGCCGAAAACGAATCCGGTATAATAGGTTACCTAACGGGTGCAATCAGCACGCGCTTTTTAAACGTGCAGATTTTGTGTTGTTGTAGTGTGACCGCAAAGATGGTCGCTAATACGTTGGCCGGAAAGTATCGACAACATAACCGAAGTCGGCAATTCATCCGCTGGTTGCTTACACACGCTGTATTTGAACGGGCGCGCCGCCCGGCGTGCGCCGCGCATCTCCACTTTAATGTCGTACGTGGTTACCGGGGTAGCTCAGTCGGGTATTCACTGTGGCGTGCCTTCGAGAACAAGCTGAATGCAACAGGCCAGAGGCGTTATTTTGGAGAAATTGTAAGTGATCGCCCAAAATTTATTAAGAAAGTCTATGGCCGTTTCGGGTTTTCCGTCTACGATTGTCGACCTACATCGATTTTCGAACCTGAACATCATGACGTATGGTCGATCTGTATGATCAAGACAGATCTCTAGCCAATGAGAACTTTCAAAAGTCTTTGCGTGTTTGAAAACACGCCGCTTTATACGCGGAAACAATGAGCCGGAAGAGCAGATATGGTACGTTGCTCACAGAAGAAAATGGTTTTGTCTGTGCCCCAACGCAAAGTGATGGGGCGCGGAATAAATCTGGCAATGGAGCGCGGCGGCAGGCGGGCCCATTGGCATGTCTGCAGATGCGCCAAGGATGATATTGCACTTAATCGTTCCGCCGGCCGGCAATAGCACCGGCCACACCGACTGAATTTGGAACGTTGTGGCCAGCGCGCCCGCTTAATTGATCCATATCATGGTATCGAGTTCCGTCCTTCGGCACGCTGGCCCCAGTCTATGCGGCGATAGAGCGCTACTGCATGATGTGAGAGGACTGCTCAATGTGTCTTGGGATCCCAATGCAGGTTGTAGCCATCGACGGATTCAATGCTGTCTGTTGCGCCCAGGGTGTAGAGCGGACGATCAGCCTTTTCATGCTTCAGGATGACCAGGTCGCTGTAGGCGAGCATGTCATGGTTCATGTAGGATACGCACTGCGAAAAATGAGCGACGGAGAGGCACGCACAGTCTGGGATCTTCTGGAGCAACTCGGCAGCGAGTCGCCTCCATGATAGAAGCTGGTGAAGCCGCGGCGCGCGCTTTGCTTGAGCGGATCGGCGGTATCCCGGCCACCAGCCAAGTGACGATTATGAATGTTTGCGGCGGCCACGAGCGCAGCCTCAGTATGCTTGGCCTGCGCACGGCCTTACCCGAACATGTGCAAGTGATTCCCGGCCCGGGATGCCCCGTCTGCGTATGTCCAGAAGAAGATCTCGCGGATGCAATCGCGGTTGCAATGACAGGCCACGTGACACTCGTGGCGTTTGGAGACATGCTGCGTGTCCCCATCAACGTCCCGAAAGGCGATATAGCGTCGCTAGCGCAAGCCAGGACTGCGGGCGCCGATGTCCGTCCAATTTCTTCGCCACAGGAGGC
>JAJZBH010000070.1 GCA_021799015.1 Pseudomonadota bacterium | reverse complement strand
CGATCTGCGATCGTGCCTGTACAAATGCCAATGTAGGTCGCCGTTTCGCCGGCCGGCGTAGCAAGACAAATCGCTGCTTGGAAGGCCGCGCGCGGCTCGCTTCGCGCGCGGAGGACAATTGCTTCCATTGCTTGCCGGTAGCCGCCGGCTTCGGTGGCGAAGCGCGAGGACTGGATGCCCGGGGCTCCACTCATCGCCGCAACTGTCAAACCTGAATCATCGGCCAAAGCGGGCAGGCCGGACGCGCGAGCAGCTGCTAATGCCTTGATCTGCGCGTTCGCAGCAAAATCGAGACCGGTCTCGTCGGGTACAGAAAGGGAAAAATCTCTCGGAGAATCGCAGGATATCCCGAACGGCGCGAGTAAGGTGACGAATTCTCTGTGCTTGGCTTTATTGTGGGTAGCGATAAGCAGCGAGGTGCCAGCCTCTAGACGCCGGATCATGCGGCCCCGATAGCCGCCTGCTGTGCGGCGAACAGCTCGGCGGTTCCAGTGCGAGCAAGATTGAGAAGAACGTTGAACTGACTCTCTTCAAACGTAGCGCGTTCCGCAGTGGCCTGAATTTCGATGATGCCTCCCGACGCCGTAAGGACAAAATTGGCGTCTGTTTCGGCCGCAGAGTCTTCGGCATAATCAAGGTCCAGCACCGGCCGCCCGTCTACGATTCCGCAGGAGACCGCTGCGACTTGGCCGGTGAGCGGCTCACCTTTCAAAAGGTTGTTGCGACGTAAATGACGCAAAGCGAGAGCAAGCGCGACATATGCTCCGGTGATAGCTGCACAACGCGTGCCACCGTCAGCGTTGAGCACGTCGCAGTCTAGAGTAATCGACAGTTCGCCAAGAATCGCGCGATCGACCACCGCGCGCAGGCTACGGCCGATGAGTCTTTGAATTTCCTGCGTACGGCCGGATTGCCTGCCCCGCGCCGCCTCGCGGTCGCCGCGTGTATGGGTTGCGCGGGGAAGCATTCCGTATTCGGCCGTGACCCATCCGAGACCCGAATTTCGCAAAAACGGGGGGACCTTGGCGTCGACGCTTGCCGCGCAAAGAACTTCGGTACGCCCCATCCGGATAAGGGCCGAACCTTCGGCGTAATGGGCAGAGCCGGTAATGATTTCAACGTTTCGCAACTCTGCAGGGGCTCGACCCGATGGTCGCTGAGATTCTGCCATATCCTGGCTCCTAATGATTCGACGTCGCTTGATTTTCAGGCTCGGATAGCCGACTCTTATGTTATGGACCAGAGTCCCAATCAATCTTCGGTGCGTTCGTCAGTCCGGAGTTCTTCTTCCCGGATCCCTCCGGGTTTGGATGCACGATCGGCGGCAGTGTTGCGCGAGATCGTCGAGCAGTATGTTGAAACCGGGGAACCGGTTGGTAGCCGGACGTTGTCGCGGCTTTTACCAATGAATCTTTCAGCAGCAACCATCCGTAATGTTATGGCGGATTTAACGGATGCAGGGTTGCTGTTTGCTCCGCATACATCAGCGGGACGGTTGCCGACCGATCGCGGATTACGATTATTTGTCGACGGCTTGCTTCATTTTGGCGAGCTAGCTGACGAGGAGCGCGAACGTATCGAGGCTGCATTACAGCAGTCTGGGCGCTCCATGCAGGAAATGCTCACGGAGGCATCCACGTTGCTCTCCGGCCTATCGTCCGCTGCTGGGTTGGTATTGGCGCCGAAGTCCGACGGGCCCGTCAAGCACATTGAGTTCGTACCTTTGGGGCCTGGTCGCGCGTTGGTCGTGCTAGTGACGGCCGACGGCCAAGTTGAGAATCGCGTGATCGAAACGCCGCCGGGGTTGCCTCCATCTGCGTTACAGGAGGTAAGCAATTTTCTAAACGCTAACCTTTCCGGCCTCACGCTGTCAGAGTTACGGGCCCGGGTGAGCTCGGAAATGGTCGAAAATCGCAGTACGCTGGACGCTCTAGCGAGCAACGTGATTGAGGCCGGGCTTGGAATGTGGTCGGCAGAGGGACGTAGTGGTTCGCTCATCGTGCGGGGGCAGGCACGACTCCTTGCTGATATTGATCAGGTCGATAAGCTCGTCGCGATTCAGGCGTTGTTCGAGCGTCTGGAGGCTCAGGAGACGATTCTGAAGCTGCTGGAGCTAGCCGAGGGGTCTGACGGTGTCCGTATCTTTATCGGGTCAGAAAGCGGCCTCTTCGGGTCAGCAGGAGTGTCGATGATTGTGGCTCCTGCACGAAACCGTAACGACCGCATCGTGGGTGCGATCGGAGTGATTGGACCTACGCGAATAAATTATGGACGAGTAATCCCGGTCGTCGATTACACCGCAAGGGTAATCGGGCGCCTGTTAGGGTAAGGACGGTTTGGTTCATCAGCGGGTACGGACCCCGAAGACGCGCTCGAATGAAGCGCGCAGGACTGTATCGACATGGGTCATCGTCATGTTGACGCCGAGCGCGGCAAGGGAAGTGACCCCGTGGTCGCGGATGCCGCAGGGCACGATGCCTGAATAATCGCTGAGATCTGGCGCAACGTTTAACGCAATTCCATGCGTGGTAATCCAGTGAGAGACCCGGACCCCAATGGCCGCGATTTTTTGGTCGCTGCCGGTCTTCGGATCGGCAACCCATACGCCAACGCGACCGGGTCGTCTCTGCCCCTGCACGTTGATGGTCGCGAGGGCATCAATCAACCAAGTCTCCAACCCTGCCACAAAGTGACGGATATCGCGCGGCGGAACGCTGCCGTGATCACGCCTCAGATCAAGCATTACATACGCGACGCGTTGACCTGGGCCGTGGTATGTCCACTGTCCACCACGCCTTGTACGGTGTACAGGAATTCCATCGTAACCGATCAGATCGGGATCACGTGCCGAGCTTCCCGCGGTATAGAGACGGGGGTGTTCGACGAGCCAAACGTGCTCTGCTGCACAGCCGGCGTGTATCGCTACGGCGCGAGCCTGCATTGTGGCAACACCGGCCGTATAATCTGTGAGTCCTGGTGTACGAAGCCAATCGACTGCCGTGGTTGTTGATACGTGTTGATCCATCGGCTATAGCGCTCCCGCTACGAGGCGGTCGTGGCGGAATGGTAGACGCGCAAGCTTGAGGTGCTTGTGGGGGAAACCCTGTGGAAGTTCGAGTCTTCTCGACCGCACCAAAATCAGTCTCCTATGAGGTGTGAACGCTACGCCAAACGGGTCGTTCCCCGATTGGTTGTTTGTTCAGCTCAGCGCTTACACTGTGTGGTAGTGCATGCGGAGAAATGGACATGGATGAATCGCTTCGCAAGGCGGCCCTTGAATATCACCGTTACCCCCGGCCCGGCAAACTCACCGTTGCATCGACCAAGCGGATGGAAACGCCACGAGACCTCTCCTTGGCCTACTCACCTGGGGTCGCTGCGGCGTGCCTCGCAATCCAAGACGATCCGGACGCGTCATACGCGTACACGACGCGCGGTAACTTAGTTGCTGTGATCACTAATGGTACAGCAGTTCTCGGGCTTGGCAACACGGGCGCACTGGCGGCGAAGCCGGTGATGGAAGGCAAAGCCGTCCTCTTCAAGAAATTTGCCGGCATTGACTCTTTCGACATCGAGGTGAGCGAGGACGACCCGGATAGGTTTATTGATATTGTTTCCTCTCTCGAACCGACCTTCGGCGGAATTAATCTCGAAGATATTAAGGCGCCAGATTGCTTCAGAATCGAACGGGCACTGCGGGCGCGGATGCAAATCCCAGTTTTCCATGACGATCAGCACGGTACCGCGATCGTCGTCGGCGCGGCTGTCATCAATGCGTTGAGAATCCAGGGCAAGGTGATAGAGAATGCTAGGATTGTGACGTCAGGTGCGGGGGCGGCAGCGCTCTCTTGTGTCAAAATCCTGATTGCGCTTGGCGCTTCGCCAGACAACGTCATGATGACGGACATTGGGGGGGTAATCTACCAGGGGCGGCCAGGCTTAGATCCAACCTTGGAGTGTGTGGCTCGTCAGACAAAGGCCCGCCATCTTGCCGACGTCATCAATGGCGCTGATGTATTTCTTGGCTTATCAGTAGGCGGCGTCTTGAAGCCCGAATGGCTTGAGAAATTTGCACCCAACCCGCTGATCTTAGCGCTGGCAAATCCAGAACCAGAAATTAGGCCCGAGGATGTCGCAAAGCTGCGGCCGGACGCAATTACCTGTACTGGCCGAGGTGACTATCCGAACCAGGTCAATAACGTTCTATGCTTTCCATTTATTTTTCGAGGCGCGCTTGACGTCGGTGCTGTGGAAATCAGCGAAGGAATGGAGCTCGCGGCAGTCCGTGCGATAGCTGAACTGGCGAGAGCGGAGGCGTCGGATAAGGTTGCTGCTGCCTACGGTGGTCGTGGGCCTGTATTCGGGCCGGACTACGTCATTCCGAAACCGTTTGATTCGCGGCTGATCTTGTACGTCGCACCCGCTGTGGCAAAGGCGGCAATGGACGAAGGACTTGCACGTCGCCCAATTGCGGATTTTGAAGCTTATCGCCGTGACTTGGAACGTTTCGTGTTCCGGTCAGGGTTGCTGTTGCGGCCTGTGCTTGAAGTTGCTCGCTCGTCCAATGTTCGTATCGCCTATGGAGAAGGTGAAGATGAGCGGACGCTCCGTGCGGCGCAGACTGTGATTGACGACCATCTTGGATTGCCTCTACTCGTTGGGAATACTGAAGCGATTGTGTCTCGTATCGCATCACTCGGCCTTCGAATGAAGCTCGGGCAGGATTTTCAAATTATTGATTTCGAGAAAAACGATGCCTTGTTCTGGCACCTACTCCACGATTACCAGCGTATTATTGGACGGCACGGTATTCCGCCGGATTCGGCGCAGAGACAGCTTCGTCGTCGGCCAACCGTTGCGGCTGGCATGTTACTCGCTGCGGACGAGGCCGATGCGGCGATCTGTGGCGGAGTTGGGGACTGGTCGCGTCAATTTCGTTATGCGCTACCGATTATTCCACGCCGTGAGGGAATTGGTCGTGTCTCGGCGCTGGCGGCCTTGATTTTGCCAAGTGGAAGCCTCTTTGTCTGCGATACTCATGTCAATGACGACCCAGATGCAGAGCAAATTGCGGAGATGACACTTCTTGCAGCTGCCATGGTCAGCCGCTTTGGTATCACTCCGAAAGTGGCCCTGCTCTCGCACTCCAATTTCGGAGCTTCAAATCTTCCATCGGCACGCAAGATGCGGCGTGCGCTTGCCCGGATTCGTGCCGAGGATCCCGCGTTAGAGGTAGACGGTGAAATGCACGCTGATGCCGCTCTCTTCGAACCGATCCGCAGCCGAGCCGTCT
This sequence comes from Pseudomonadota bacterium, assembly GCA_021799015.1. GTDB lineage: Bacteria > Pseudomonadota > Alphaproteobacteria > Acetobacterales > Acetobacteraceae > Acidiphilium. Next base: position 7,063 of record JAJZBH010000070.1, on the reverse strand, counting down.
GCGATAGTCGACTGACCGGAGCGGCCAACCTGCTGATAATGCCAAATATCGATTCGGCCAACATTGCTTTCAACTTATTAAAAACCGCTGGTGAGGCGGTCTTCGTTGGGCCGTTTCTACTCGGATTGGAAAAGCCGCTACATATCGCTGTACCGAGCGTGACCGCACGGGGACTGGTCAATATGAGCGCCGTCGCCGCCATGGAGGCAGTGACGCGCAGGAGACGGTGATCCTTTCCGCTCCCAGTGACAAAGTCTTCTGTGCAGACTCGCAGGGCGGTCGGCGCTCCGTACTCGTTTAGCAAACTAGTGAGAGTGACGCGCAAAAGCTGTTGAACAAACAGGTGTGATGTGGCGACGTTGGGCAACGAGTGGGGCAAAATATTTTATCGCGGTTCTTTTTCCAGTGCTAGGCGCGTCATTATTTTGGTAGGTATTGAGGTATGGATTGTGGACGGTCAGATCTAGCACTCTCGCTTCACCGCAGCATTCACGAAATTGATTGTGCATCGTGGAGTAGTATTGCAGGAACGGGTAACCCGTTTATTAGTTATGAATTCCTGAGCGCGCTTGAAGATAGCGGTTCCGTTGGTGGTGACAGCGGCTGGTTGCCGTCTCATGCGTCCTTGCGGGATGAAAGCGGAAAATTGCTTGGTGTCGCACCGTTGTACGTCAAGGCCCATTCTTACGGAGAATACGTGTTCGATAGCGCTTGGGCGAAAGCGCTAGAACGTGCAGGCGGGAACTATTATCCGAAACTTCAGGTAGCTGTGCCGTTTACCCCAGTTTCCGGACCGCGGCTCCTGACCGCTAAGGGTGTTACATCAGCATCATTGGCCAATGCCCTTGTCGAACTCACGAAGGCTCTGAGATGTTCCTCGATTCACGTGACTTTTTGCTCGGAGGAGGAGGCGCAGGTTCTGGCTCGCGCAGGCTGGCTCCGCCGCATGGGCCTTCAGTACCATTGGCACAACCAGGGTTACGCGGAGTTTGACGATTTTCTTGCCGCATTAGTATCACGCAAACGCAAAATGATTAGGCGTGAACGGCGTGAGGCGCAATCTGGTCTGGAAATCCGAGTATTGCGCGGCATGGAAATCGGTCCTGCAGAGTGGCAGGCGTTTTACGAGTTCTATCTGGCGACCATTGATCGGAAATGGGGGGGAGCGTATCTCTCGCAACGCTTTTTTCCGCTATTGGGACGGTTGCTTGGCGACCAGGTGGTGCTGGTAATGGCCTTCCGTCGGGGCAAACCAGTTGCCGGTGCTCTTAACTTGCTAGGCGATGATGCGTTGTACGGTCGGAATTGGGGAGCTTGTGAGGACGTGCCATTTTTGCACTTTGAACTCTGCTATTATCAGGCAATCGAATTTGCAATTGGACTTGGGCTTCCGCGCGTTGAGGCGGGCGCTCAGGGGCGCCATAAAATTCAACGTGGTTACCTGCCCGCCCCGACCTATTCCGCGCACTGGATCGCGCATCATGGCTTGGCTCAGGCCGTTGCGAACTTCATCGATGCCGAGACTCTGATGATCGGGCGGGAAGTGGTGGGGTTGGGCGAGGAATCGCCGTACCACGCAGTACTCACCTAAGCGGTGCCTTTTCCAGCATGCAGAGATTCGCGCGAGGCAGACACACCATGGTGGGGCATGGGAAACTCGTATACCCAGCCTGCGCCCCACATTTGATAGAGGACTTGCCGGTTCGGTGGAGATCGGCTAATCCGCCCCGACCAGCACCCGTAGCTCAATTGGATAGAGCACCAGACTACGAATCTGGGGGTTAGGAGTTCGAGTCTCTTCGGGTGCGCCACTCTATGCTTGAAAATGAAAGTCTTTTCGAAAGGGAGCGTCCGAAAGCGAGTGGACACCATCACACTTTGCTGAGAGTGATTTCCCTCGGGTCGCTACCATAAATGACCACCTGTTGAGGCGGCTTTAGAGTTTCACGCCAAATCATCTGTCGCAAAGACAAATACGTGTTGATCCTCTCTGCTGGTTGCAAGAGCTTTGCAAGGATGCTCTGCTATCGTGACGCGGGGACAGCCTATAGATCAAGATCATAATTCTGTGCAGTCAACAATCCCCTTGGAGCGGCGCCTGTTGCCGATGTGTGCGGGCCGGCAGAAGGGGCCGAGTGGCAGAGACTGCTCCATGAGCAACTGTTATCGATGGAGCCACAAGATGCAAGATGGACGCATTTTCACAAAGCCACCAGCTGATCACGGTGGAGCGCAGTTGCTTATTTGGCTGGTAGCGCATCGAGGATTAGAGGAAGAGTCTGTGACCGAACTGCCACAATAAGGCCAACGAATTGTTGCACTACCTATCTCATCGCGGTCATGCCCTCTTGCGTCCAACGCAACTGTGTCTTGATTTCTGTGTGGTAATAAGCTCAAGCTACGTGATAATCTGTGAATCTCAAGTGCCAGTTCTACTGAACGTCCTAGCCTCCATTCGAATAGGTGGTATTAACAGAAATGTTAACACTGCGCCTGATTTCCAAAGCGGTTGCAAGACGGGTTTCTCCCGCTTTCTAGCTCTTCTGTATCGCTACAGAAGGTGTACCTACGGCTTTGTTGATTTCAAGATGACCGTCTTTCCATCGACTACAAATTTTCCATAGCCGTGGTGGTGAACCGTTTTGCGGTTTACGTGCTGTTGGTTAATCCAAACGTTAACGGCTTCCATGATAAATATATTGTACTTATTCACCATACGGGTGTCGATCACCCTACATTCAAGATTGGAAAAGCATTCCGCGACAAGAGGTGAAGTAACGTATCGCGCTGCTAGCTGAGTTAATCCAAAAGCCGTGAATTTGTCTACGTCACGCCCCGAACAGTTTCCGATTGCGACAATAGTCGACACCAGGTCAACAGAGGGTATGGCAATTACGCACTGTCTGGTTTGCCGTAACGCCTGAAAGCTGAAATTGGCGGCTGACACGACACAAGCAATCCGCGGTGGGTCGAACTCAACCATCATGTGCCAGGACATTGTCATGATGTTGGCTTGACCGCAGTGCACTGTAGTCAAGAAAACAACAGGCCCGGGTTCAAGGAATTGGTAAGCTTTTCCAAGGGGAATATTTCTGAGCATGCGTCGAACTCCACGGGTGGTTTTATCAGGAGGAGCGCCGGGGCGATTCAGCTTACGACTACCTTTGGGTTGCGTGCGTCGTGGACTCCATGCGCTGCTCGTTTGCATGAGAAAGCGGAGCAGGTACCCTGAGTACGCAGGTCGGTAGCACGTCACACACCAGAAAAGGCAAATCGGTAAAGGAAATGCGGCCGTGAGAACGGCATACAACTTTGCGGTTCTGTTGTGTTCTACGAAGCATTCTCATGTACAGCCCACGTCTTTAAAACTATGTGTTCTGGCATTCGCAATCGAGTTGAACTCGTGGAGCTTGGTGGTTTGCGGCGTTGCCTATAGGAATGGTTAGAGCCGTATTTTACTGACAAGTTTTAATGGTTATTGTCAGGGAAACCTACATGCAGTTAGGAAGCGGGCGTGGCACCTCAGCAATTTGAAGTTGGTAGTCGGCCATTTGACCGGTTCTGACGTTGGGCCCAGTAATTTTCAACCGCGCCAAGTTTAGTGTCTATGCCATATTCTGCCGCCGAAAAAGAATGTAATAGGCGGATAAAGATAGCCGTAGTTTGGGTAATAGGCGTACGCCGGCGGATAGGGCAGATAGGGATAGTAGCCCGGAGGAGGGGACGGGTAGGTGAGGAATCCTGTCGAGGGGAGCGGAGGAACCTTGTTACCTTTTCCTGCCATGCATTGGAGATACGTGACGTCATAATGCTGTTGCATCTCCGCCGCTGAGGCTTGGGCGCCACCCGCGCCGGCTGCTGTTCCCGCCAGGAGGCCGGTACCAGCCCCGATTGCGGCTCCTGCTCCGGCATTACCGGCTGCGGCGCCGATGGCAGCACCGGCTGCGGCGCCCAGAGCAGTGCCAACTGCAGCACTGCCGATTGCAGCTTGACCTGCGGCTTGACTGGGGGATTGATAACCGATGCTTTGCGCGGCAGCCCCGCGGCAAGCGGCATCATCGGCCTGGAACTGCGCGTAGGTCTTTCCTTGCCCAGGGAGCACCATAACGCTGGGACCAGTTGGCGGGGAAACGGCGCAAGCTCCAAGTCCCGCCAACAGCGGCGCACTAACGGCAAGTCTTGTAAGTTTAAACAGTCGCATATCGTCATTCTCCGATCGGCATGAGCTCGAGAAACTTGCCACAGCTTTTGGTGGGTGCTGACGTTTACAAATCTTTAGGAGCTAAAATCGGAATGATCGTTGATCTCTGTCAACTAGGACGAGGCCAATCTCAAGAGTGTGCGCACTGCGGCGAAAGAAAAGCCTGAATGAATGGCGTAGCTGCGCTCGTAGTTACTGAGCTTCCGGGGATAGGACGGCACACCCCGTGGGGGCATCGTCGAGGCGCTCGCAGGCTTTGACAGCCGCACCATGCGAAAGGTGTAGGAAGCGCGCGCGATAGAGCGTACCGCGTGCGGTGTTGATTGTTTGTACCACTGGTTGGGCCCTAATCAGCATCCGCACGGCGGATAGTTCCGCAATACCAAGAGCGGCTTTGGCATGTGGGACCGAATTATAAGCGCCAACTTGGATCGCCCAGGGGCCAGAGGTGGTTAAACGAGGAGCTGAGGGAATCGGTGACGCTGCTTCCGCGCTTTGAATGAATGGAAAGCCGCCGCGGTTAAGGGGCGGTGGTGCTTCTGGTGCGTGTGGTGTCGGCTTCTCTGGTTCAATGAGGGGGGGCGGTGTGAGCGTCGCAACCTGGATTGGCTCTGGTCGGGGAAGCCGTACAGGTGGAATCGCAGGTGAAGGCTGCTTGGCTGATGATAGAACGCTGGCACTTGAACGATATGCGATATCAACAGCATTGCTGGTGTAGGGACGACGCCCCTTTGGGATTTGGTTCGGCAATTGGTTCATCGCGAGTTGTGCCGCCGATGAGGGGGTGGCCGGGTAGACGCCTTGGATTTGAGGCGCGATCATTGCAACATATGTGCGGGTAGCCTGCGGCAGCGGTTCTTTGTAGTCAAGGTAGTCGTCGAGTCGCCCGGGACCAGCATTGTATGCTGCCAGAAAGCCTGGAGATCCATAGATTTCGTACATCTCGTGAATATACGCCGTGCCCGCCATAATGTTGTTGTACGGGTTGTATGGATCACTGCCGAGATTATAGCGAGCTTCCATTTCTTGATACGTTTCCGGCTCGACCTGCATAAGTCCCATCGCGCCAGTCGGTGAAACAATGAGATGGCCATTCATGTATTCGTGTCCGCCAGATTCGACGTGCATGACGCCGCGAATCCATGCTTGCGGGACGTCGAATCGTTTTGAGGCTTCGCGGATATAGGGACCCCACGGGTCATTTGGTGGGCCTGGTGGTGCATAATTACCGTGCGCGTGTGCAGCGTAGTCGGCCGCCTGCTGGGTGGGCGACAGGTTGGGATGGCTGGTGGCGCAGGCGGACAGAAGGGCTGCCGCGGAGATCGCTATAGCTTTGGGCAACCAGTCGATTGCCGACAGTTGTGACTTGTGAGCAACATTGCGCCCGGCCTTCTCGGTTCTTGCCAGATTAGCCATTTTTGTACGCTCTCCCGGACAATAAACCCACAACCAGCATTGGCGCCCAACTTCTTTTTACGGTGCGCCGGAAATCTGCTGATAGGAATGTTACAGACCTTATCTCTCAAAGTGAGTGAACATCCGTTCATAAGCTCCTAACTTGATGACGAAATAATGGCAAGCATAATCTGTGGGTCTATTTCTGCTGGTAAACAAATTGGCAGCGTAATAAAGCGAATATCATCTAGGATTGGTGAAGGAGGTGTAAATCGCTCGTCCGAATAGGTCCCGATCAATTCTGGTGGTGCCAGTTATTTTCGCCGTGCTCGCCGTGCTTGGCGGTTGCGCACTAGAGAGGATGCCAAAATGTGCGAGGCTACGATCGGTGGCGTCGGAAGCGGATGTTGGTACGATTCTTGTCGTACGGCCTGAGGCTTCTTTTGGTGAAAATGGCGATTCTGATACCGCAGGGCGGAGCGTGCTTCGTCTGCTGCGAATGCGGAATTTAGTGGAGCCGCGCCAGAACGCTGAGTTTCTTATCCGCGTCGCTGGCGGCGGGATTGTTTCAGTCGTGCAGCGGGGAACACCTTCGCTGGCTGTTGGGGATCGAGTGATCATCCTTCGCGGAAAAGGCACCCGGCTTGCCGCACTGAGAGACTAAAGGTGTGCCCCCGGGGGAGGGGGGAAGAGGTATTTGGTGACGAGAGTCCTGGCCCGCGTTTTAGTTGTCGCCGGCGTCTGATCAACTGACGTGATTGGGCGGTCTTAGAATGGTGCGGTATCGATTGCAGGTTTGCAGACAGAGCATCGAAACGCTGAGACCCAATCCGAGCGCCGGGCAGCGTTTTTGACCGGAAATGGCGTTGTGTCGGCCGGGCAAGGCCGAACGGCTAACCGGGACTCCGCTGTAGTGGAATGTACGGCGGATCAGTCTGCCGGTACCCTTTTGGGATACGATGACGGGCGCGGCAACCGTGGCACGGTAGAAGTCCAACATGGCTAAGCCGCGCGAATAGCGCCCCTGCGCGGCGATTGAAATAATGCCGCAATACAAAATAATACGTAATATCATTTACTTATTAAGAAATAATCAGAAATATTGATTGACTTTGCGCTGCCACAATTCGGATCTACGGTTAACCCTCGGAGCGGTGAATGAAGTGAGTGAGAATCGTTGCACCGCGTGAAGATTAGGGGTTGATGGATGAGTGTGCGTGGTATGATGCGGAATATTGATGGACGAATGCGACAACGACGAGGGATTGCTTCGGCTATCAGTTGTGAAGGCATTGGCTTGCACACGGGGCTGAACATAGGGTTGCGTTTCCTGCCCAGCGAGCCGGGTTCGGGAATTCTGTTTCATCGCACCGATCTCGGGGTAGTGATTTCTGCCCGATACGAATACGTTGTCGAAAGTCGGCTTTGCACGACGATTGGCGACCCCGTCTGGGCCGTATCATTGTT
>JAJZBH010000069.1 GCA_021799015.1 Pseudomonadota bacterium | reverse complement strand
CGCCCGACGGGGCACAAAGGCATCGTCCCGCCAACCGAAACCAGCCAGCCAACGCAAGCCGGTTTTGCAAGGAAATGAGGCTTTCCTATGAAAGTCAATAATTGCCAACCAACTTTACTCGATTTGGCGTCACGGACCAGCTTTGCTACAGCCTCGCCATGACCGCGATGTCGCCCGCCCATGCCGGCACAAATGATCGTCTTACCGATAAAGTGGTGCTGGCCTTGCCGAAAGGCCGCATTCTGGAGGAATGTGCCCCTCTTCTCGCCCGCGCCGGAATCACACCCGATTCTGATTACGCGAACGAAAACTCTCGTCGGCTACGCTTCGGCACCAATGATCCTGCACTCGATATCATCCGTGTGCGCAGCTTTGACGTTGCGACATTCGTCGCATTTGGTGCTGCGGAAATCGGCATTTGCGGTGCAGATGTCCTAATGGAGTTCGACTACCCTGACATTTACGCGCCGCTCGATCTAAAAATCGGTCGATGCCGCATCGCCGTCGCGGAGCCGAAGGATACAATCGGCCACACAGATTTTTCTCGTCTCTCGCGTGTCCGCGTCGCCAGTAAGTACCCCAATATTACTCGCAGGCATTTCGCCACGCGCGGCGTTCAAGCGGAAATCGTGACCCTGAACGGCTCGATGGAACTCGCACCAGGCCTCGGCTTGTCCCGCCTAATCGTTGACCTTGTCCAAACAGGATCGACCCTCGCAGCAAACGACCTGGTCGAAACCGAAACCATCGCAGCCGTGACATCCCGGCTAATTGTCAACCGTACTGCCCTGAAAACCCGCCCAGAGGTAATCGCCACCTGGATCTCCCGCTTCCGCGAAGCGGTGGATTAGCGGTCACGCTTGGCAGTGAAATAAAAAACTTGAAAAGAAAAGCCAAAGAGCCTCTGAAGGTTTCCATGCGTACACTAGCAACGACGAGCCCATCATTTGATAGTGACTTCGTGGCACTTCGCGCCCACGCCGACGAGGTCGACCTAAACATCACAAACACCGTCGCCGACGTTATTTCGCGGATTCGCGCTGAAGGAGACAGGGCCCTTATCGAACTCACACAGCGATTCGATCGGTTGGATTTGACGCCTGCGGAACTTCGCATTGATCCGCGGGAGATCGCAATAGCTGCAGCGACAATTACTCCAAAACTCAAGAATGCCCTTGAGCTTGCGGCCGCCCGCATCGAAGCCTTCCACCGCACCCAGCTTCCCTCCGATCTCCACTTCACCGACGCTGTCGGTGCCGACCTCGGAGTACACTGGACCCCCTTAGATTCCGTCGGCATCTACGTTCCGGGAGGCAAGGCCTCTTATCCATCTTCCGTGCTGATGAACGCGATCCCCGCCAGAATTGCGGGAGTCCCCCGAATTGCGATGGTCGTTCCGGCGCCGGACAACATGCTGGACCCCTTAGTTCTTGCCGCAGCACACCTTGCCGGCGTGAACGAGATCTACCGGATCGGCGGTGCACAAGCCGTCGCTGCTCTCGCCTACGGAACCCCAACAATTCGACCCGTTGATCGCATTGTGGGACCCGGCAATGCATATGTCGCGGAAGCCAAACGCCAGGTTTTCGGCCGCGTGGGCATCGACAACATTGCCGGGCCTTCCGAAATCCTGATTATCGCCGACGCCAAAAACAACCCCTCTCACATCGCCTTGGATTTGATCGCGCAGGCTGAGCACGCCGCAGATAGCCAATGTATCCTGATCACTACTGACCCCGTGCTCGCCGACCTCACAGCAGCTGCCATTTCTGACGCGCTCCGCACTTTGCCCCGCGCTGCAATCGCCGCCGAGTCCCTTCGCCAACACGGCGCCATTATTCTGGCGCGCGACTTGGACGAAGCTGCCGGTCTAGCGAACCGCATTGCCCCCGAACATCTGCAAATCATGACTAAAAATCCGCAATATCTCTTGTCGCAGATTCGTCACGCGGGCGCCATTTTCGTAGGCCCTTATGCCCCTACGGCAATCGGCGACTACGTCGCTGGCCCCAATCACGTTCTACCGACCGCCAGCACCTCCCGCTTTTCATCTGGACTCTCCGTTCTTGATTTTCTGAAGCGCAGCACGATCGTTTCGCTAAACCTGCCAGCGCTGGCGGCAATTGGCCCGGCAGCGGTCACGTTGGCGGAAGCCGAAAACCTTCATGGCCATGGCCGGTCTATCAGGGCCCGCCTAGGCACGAACGAGCTTTGACCTTATCGCCCCCCCCCCCATGACCGGTCGTATTTGAACCCTCCGTATCCCCAGAGAGGTGCATCCACGCTTGACCTAAGGCCAACACCGGCTCATTTGTCCGATCTTGCAACAACCATGATTTCACGCCAAGCATTCGAGGCTAGATGTCTAAAGAGGATATGATCGAGTTCAACGGCATGGTGACAGAGCTTCTGCCTAACGCCATGTTCCGCGTAAAGCTCGACAATGACCATGAAATACTGGCCCACACCAGCGGCAAGATGCGTAAAAACCGCATCCGCGTTCTGGCGGGCGACCGTGTGACGGTGGAGATGACCCCCTATGATCTGACCAAGGGCCGGATCACCTTCCGCTTCAAATAGCGCCTTATGCCCCGGCTGATCCTCGGCTCATCGAGTCCGCGCCGGCGCGATCTTCTGGCGCAAATCGCCATTGTCCCGGATCAAATTATCGCACCGGAAATTGATGAAACTCCGCATCGCGGCGAATCCCCGCGGATTTTTGCGGCTCGGATGGCGCGTGAAAAGAATGCCGCAATCCGCATACCAAACAGTTTTATCCTTACGGCTGACACCATCGTTGCAGTCGGCAGCCGCATTCTACCGAAAGCAGAGGATGCCGCTACCGCTCGGGCTTGCATTGAACTCCTCTCCGGGCGCCGCCACACAGTGTTTTCGGCAGTCATGCTTCGTGCACCCGATGGGCGAACGTCTGAGCGTAACGTAGTCAGCCGTGTTGGTTTTGCCCGTTTGGACCATCGCCAAATCGGTGACTACCTCGATTCTGGAGAATGGAGTGACAAAGCAGGCGGCTACGCGATCCAAGGCCGCGCGGCAGCATTTATTGATTTCTGCGCTGGCTCATATTCCGGCATTGTCGGCCTGCCGCTACACGAGACGAATAACCTTCTCACCGGTCTTGGCTTTCGCCAATGAGCACAAAAATCCTCGCTTCTACTCAAGGCGACTATATCCGCCTCGCTCTCACCGAAGACGCCAAACTTGTCGAGTATACGCTATGGAACCCCGACGTGCCGGATGGAGTTGGCGATCTTTATACCGGGCGCGTGGCTGCGCGAGCAACCGCGATGGGCGGTGTTTTCGTCGATCTCGGAGCAGGCCAAACCGGCTTTTTACCGGACAGCGCGGGCGGTAAATCATGGTCTGACGGGGATCTCATCGGCGTCCGCGTCACGCGTGCTGCGCAAGGTGGTAAAGGGCCCCGCCTCGCTGGCGATCGCTCCATCACGCCAGGACACAAGGCTGGTTTGGTTGCTATTGGTCCCGGCCCACTCGTCGATTTCCATACCCAGTACCCAGAGTCCCCGATCATTGTCGATAGCTATGCCCTGCTGGCTCGGCTCCGCAATATTGTACAAAACGTGGTATACGGGGTTCATTGCTTGGACCCCCATGAGGATGAAATCGCCGAACTTGAATCCCACAACGTCATGCTCCCCGCCGGGGCGCGTGCGACGATCATCCCAACACCCGCCCTCACTGCAATCGACATCGATGCAGGTGCTTCAACTGCAGAGAGGGCGCATAAGAGCGTCAGCCAAGCGCGACTCAACCGCACAATCATCCCTGAATTGGCTAGACAGATTCGCTTGCGTAATCTGGGCGGCGCTATCCTGATTGATTTTGCGGGCATGCGACCCGCCGCCCGCGCATCTTTAGCACCCGAGCTCCACAGGGCATTTGCAGGCGACCCTCTCAGGCCTCGCTTGCTAGGTTTTTCTTGTTTGGGCTTCGCTGAAATCGTGCGCCCACGTATCCGCCAGCCACTGCACGAATTGCTATTGCGCATACGATGACGACCCTAAACTGTCCGATCTGTGGCAAGCCGGCCATACCTGTATATCACCCATTCTGCTCGCGTCGCTGTCAGTTGATCGATCTCGGCCACTGGCTCGGCGGCAACTACAAGATCCCGGACACCGAATCCGACCGCGACTGGTTCAAAGAAACGGAAGACTGAGATGCTATCGCCTCCAATCGCGCTAAGGTCGGTGCTACGCCGTCAAACGTCTCGATTAAGGCGTGAGCGGTTTCATTCACAAAACCCTGATTAATCAAGTGGTCGAGCAGTGAAATCAGTGGCGTGGCCCAGCCAAGTACATTGCAGATCAGAATCGGCTTCGCGTGCAGACCAAGTTGCTTCCAAGTGAGAATTTCGATCAGTTCATCAAGCGTACCAAGGCCTCCAGGAAGCACCACAAAAACATCCCCGCGAGCGAACATCCGCCGCTTTCGGGTATGCATGGAATCCGTAATGATCAGCTCGGTAAGCCCATGAAATTCTGCCTCTCGTCCTCGCAGAAATTCCGGTATCACGCCGGTCACCGTCCCCCCCGCTGCGATGGTCGAGCCAGCGACAACTCCCATCAATCCGACATTGCCGCCGCCAAAGACGAGATGCATCCGCCGCGCCGCAAGCCCTGCGCCAAAAGCGAGCGCCGTGTCATGAAATTCCGCGATTCTTCCCATGGATGAGCCGCAAAAGACCGTGACTGAAAAGTGACTCATATTCCAGAAACACCTATACATACTTCCGATGACAGCGACTTCGTGGCAGGGTGAAACGTCCGAGGCAAGGGCCAACGGTACGGTCATTCAACTCGGCGACGGGCTCATCGGAGCGACACAGGTCAGCGACAGGATTTCCAATGTCGGGTAATGTCAAAAACAAATATGACGTCCCAAGCGACAAAGACAAAAGCTCCAGCTTGCCACGTTGGCTTGCGCCAGCGGCCATCGGAACCTTAGGAGTAGTGGCAGTAATCGGTCTTGCTTTGCTCGGCGGCCATAAAAGTCTGGCACCCACGAAGAACGTTCTTCCTCCGGCAGCTCAGACGACAATCAAAAGACTCCCATCCCCGCGTTTTGATACAGTGCGCGTTGACGCTGGCGGTAACGCTGTCATCGCCGGTCGAGCAAATCCTGGCGACACCGTGACCATCGATGTAAACGGCAAACCCATCGGAACTGCGAAAACAGAGGCGGACGGTAGTTTCGTCTACGTGACTACAAACCCGCTCTCTCCAGGTAGCGCTGAAATCACCCTTGAAGCAACATCACCAAATGGGTCGGTGCATAAGGGCACACAAAACGTCGCCGTGAATATACCCAACGCACCAAACGGAAGTGCACTTGCTGTACTGTCGGGAGGTAGAAGCCCAGCTTCGCGGGTTCTTACGGGCCAAGGCCCAAGGCCAGGCACTTTGGGAATCGCCTCGGTAGACTACGACAGCGCGGGTCAAGCCACTATCGCGGGAACCGCCCCAGCGGGTGCACAACTTTCGCTCTTTCTTAACGACACTTACGTCGGGAGTGCGCTTGCCGGGAAAAACGGCCGTTGGGTTATGCGTGTGCCCAAACTGCCGGATATCAAGCCCGGAACCTTCACTTTAGAAATGATTCGTCCCGACGGGACGATTATTAATTCTATCAAAACCGCCTTCGCGCCACTTCCCATCGAGTCCGTTGCGGCTGGCCAAGTCGTTATCAAACCCGGCGAGTGCCTATGGCTAATTGCCAGAAGAGTCTATGGAAAAGGCATAAAATACACGCTTATCTACAAGGCAAATGAAGACTCAATCCAAGACCCCAATCTGATCTATCCTGGTCAGACTTTAATCGTTCCCGAGCCACAAAAATGATCTGGTGCCGGAACCACGAGGCGGTCTGCTGTAACGATCCATGGCCTATCAAGGCTGATCCGTTAGCTGCGCAAACACGAACGTCACGGTCCTGCACGGCGGTCGGCGAATTGACTTTCCTTCCCACCGTTTGCGTCGAAACGTAACTCAGACAGGTGGTCGCTCATCAAGCGCATAGGGGACATGCGGTTCCGGCCATCCGCGAGAGCCTGGTTCAAAGCGGGCTAAGTTAGATAACGAACGCTCCCGCCCGCATCACCGGAACTACTGCGCCTCCCGGCGTGATCCCATCGACATCCACGCGGTCTGAACCGATCATCCAATCGACGTGGATCAGACTCTCGTTCGCTCCTGCTTCCATGCCAGATCCTCCTCGACGCGTGAACGCATACGCCTGACCGAGGGCAATGTGGCTTGCCGCATTTTCATCAAAAAGCGTGTTTCTAAATGTCAGCCCAGATCGGGCGACAGGCGAGGCTTCAGGCACCAGTGCGACTTCACCCAACCGCGCGGCTCCTTCATCCGTCGCGATAAGAGAACGAAAAATTTCCTCACCACGGCTGGCGCACGCTTCAACGATTCGACCTTTCTCAAATCGGACTGCAATGTCTTCGATCAAAACCCCACCATGAACTAACGGTTTGCTCGCTCGCACGACACCATCGACTCGCTCGCGATGCGGCATCGTAAACACCTCCTCTGTCGGCAGGTTTGGTAAACAGACGATTCCGTTCAACGCTTCAGTTGCGCCGCCCACCCATACGTGATCGTCGATCAATCCAACTCTCAAATCCGTGCCTGGCCCACGAAAGTGCAGTGCCTCGAAGCGTTTGGCGTTCAACGTCTCGCAGCGGTCAAGGAGCTGATCCGCATGTTCTCTCCATGCCGACACGGGATCATCCCGGTCAGCCCGGATTGCTGAAAGAATCGCAAGCCACAATTTCTCGACAGCCACCGGTTCAATGTCGTCAGGAAATACTGACCGCGCCCACGCTGGTGTAGCAAAGGCGACCACCGACCAGTTCACCGCAAACGAGCTGATCAGGTTCCTCATTGGTCTCGCAGCGGCGGCTTGCGCACGTTGCATCCGCCCAACTCTTTTAGGATCGAATCCGGCCAAAACGGTGGGATCGGCACCCACCACCGAAAGCATCGCAGCTCCCTCGCTCAAGGATCGACGGATCCCTTCATAAAGCCATGTCGGTGCGAAATCGAAACTCGAGTCTTCCGCATTCTCGAATCGGGCGCGAACAACAAAATCGTCATTATAGAAAGGCACCACCAAACTTGCGCCGACCCGATAGGCGTGCGCTGCAACCAGTTGCACCAATACACGCGCGTCGACTGGCGCGTTGATGATCAGTTCCTGCCCGGGTTGCACATTGACGCCGATCTTGACAGCGATCTCTGCAAGCCTGTCTAGTTGTTGCTCCGCAATCAATCCTGCTCTCCTTCAATCCGCATCCCATCATAGCCGGGTTCCACGCCAGTCGGCAGATTCCGCCTCAACCACTGATAGTCCATATCCGGTCCCATATGGGTAAGGATCGTCCGCTCTGGCTGCAATTCCGCAACCCACGCCAACACTTGGTCCAGGTTGGCATGTGTTGGGTGTGGTCCGCCTCGTGTAAAGCAGCCTACGACCCAAGTCCTCACATGGCGCAACGCGGCGAACGCCTCTGGCGTAAACCGAACCACGTCCGTACAATACGCGAGGTCTCCAATCCGCAAGCCGAGAGTTGGCATAAATCCATGATCCTGCCGCAGTAGTAAGATCCCCAACCCGAGAATGTTTACGGTCTCACCTGCCGCGATGTCCTGCGTCTCGAGTACCGGTCGGAAAAACCCATTCCCGGCCCATGGTTGAAATGCATATTCGAACCTGCGTCGCAACTCCGCCCACGTGCTTGTTTCCGCATAAGCCGGCATTGGGTGTCCCAGAATTCGGTTCAGAATTCGAATCTCGTCCATTCCGGCAACATGATCCGCGTGTGTGTGGGTGAACAATACCGCATCAATCTGCCGAATTTTTGCCCCTGTAAGCTGCATTCGGAGTTCCGGGGCAGTATCCACCAACAGATTTCCGCTTGGCCCACGAATTACAACGCTTGGCCGCGTCCGCCGATTCCGTTCTTCCGTGGGGTCACAACCACCCCAATCCCCCCCTCCATCAGTACCACCAATCTGCGGCAAACCCGCAGAACCCCCCGTACCGAGGAGCACCAACTCAAAGTTCATTGTGACTTCACAAAAAGCCGCTTAAAGTTCGCGGTGGTGAGTTCCGCAATTTCGGCAAGCCCAATGCGCCGCACGTCTGCCAGTTTCGCCGCAGTGTGCACCACGTTTGCAGGCTCATTCTTTGAGCCGCGCATCGGGACCGGCGCAAGATATGGAGCATCGGTTTCGACCAACAGACGATCTGCTGGAACATGACGCGCAATCCCCTGGAGGGCCTCGGACTTCGGAAATGTCAAAATCCCGGAAAAGGACACGTAGCCACCAATCGCCAACGCCCGCTCGGCCAATAGCCGCCCTGATGAAAAGCAATGAAGAAGAAATAAGAATTTTTTTGCACGGTACTCTTCCTCAAGAATAGCTGCGATATCTCCATCTGCGTCCCGTGCATGAATCGCAAGCGGCAAACCCGTTGCCTGTGCCGCATGAATATGCGCTCGGAAGTTGCGCGCCTGGACGTCGTGTGGTGCACGATCATAAAAATAGTCTAGGCCGGACTCCCCGATTCCAATCACCACGGGGTCTTCAGTCATCTTCCCGATGACCAAGGGGTCGGGAACTGGTCCCTCCTCCCCAGCGTGGTGAGGGTGCACGCCCACGGACGCCCAAATTTTTGCTCCCGGCACATTTTTTGCGGCGATTCCCATCGCTGTCCGAGATTGCGACAGCGTTGTGCCCATCGTCATCATCTCCACGACACCACTGGCAACGGCTCGCTTGATGACGCCAACTCGCTCTTCGTCCGTGAAATAATCCAGATGACAATGAGAATCTACTAGCATGGTCGTTCCTTACAGCAAGGCTGCGTGGAACGAAACCGCACTCAAACTTGATGAAATCTCCGCGGCGAGACCACGACCCAACAGAGCCACGCCACTAGTGATTTCCTGATTGCCTCTTTTCTCCCGAAAAAAGGGCCGACCTAGCGGCTTTCTCGTAGAGCGCCGCTGCGACCCTCCGCTACCACTTACGAAACCTTATAAACGCAATGCTGGAAAACCTTCCTGATTTCCGGTGGTCGAGGCAGCAGCGCAGAGCACGGACACTGTAGATTCTGCAATTTCCAATTTTCCTCCTGTGACATTGTGTCACTGTCATGAGCCAGAATATGATTCCGCGATGATTCCATCTCAGCTGTGAATCATATGTAGCAACAAGCCGTTCCCGATGCCTTATCATTGGTCATTTCTTTTAGTCGCCCCAATAAGACATCATGGTCCACAAGGTCTGGCCAGCGACCAAAACGCCTCTGAAACTAGCGGGTCAGAGAGTGCCGTGTTAAATCCTGCTGTCACGGAGTCCTAGTAAAAGAAACCACTCTCATACGTTGTTGCGAACAAATGCCCCCTGCACCGAATGTTCGCGTTAAGCTATCCCTCCCTCCTACCTCCAATTTCAAACAATTATCCGTAATTTCATAACAGCAATACGGCGCTTCTGCGCCGATAGCCTCTGATCGTCTACTTGTGAACAGATTTCCGTAACACTAATGGGTCAGTGAATCCTAACTTCTTTCTACCACACACCAACGGGACTTCATGGGTTTTATGACCACCAAAGAATAATCGCCGCCTGATTCCCGAATTGCCATCCGACGGTCAGAGTTCCAGAAAATTCGGCAGGCGACAGCGTTGAACAAAACTAATGCGGCGGCCTGACCCGACGGATATGGTCGACCGCTAAAGCAAATAGCTAGCCATTCAAGAATGTCCTTCGTAACTTATACCTTCTTGGGCGGTGAATACATCACACGCAGACACGTCACCTCACGTGCGCCCCACCAGACCACGCCTGGCAGTATCATCGCCTAGTTCCATGTGATGCCTTATTTGTGTCCGAAATTCCTATTTGTCACGAAGTTAGGCATTTCATTTGACGCCCGAGTCAGCGATCATCTTGTCATTCCGTCTGCAAGACTTCCTATCACATGAATCCGCGTCGTTAGTTAGCACCAAAACACAAGAAAGGCGGATTCTCGAAGCCGCGTTTGCCATAGTGAAGTGGTTGACCATCGAACTTGACAACACGCCCACCAGCAGCCTCGAGTACCGCCTGTGGCGCACCTGTGTCCCATTCCATGGTACGTCCGAGGCGAGGGTAAAAATCGGCCCGCCCCTCAGCGAGTCGGCAGAATTTCAACGCTGATCCAATGTTGGTTAGATGCGCAACCTTGAAACGCGAGAGATAGCGAGCGAGGGCCGGATCGTTGGCGTAATGACGAGACGCAAAGACAGTCATACCCTCCTCAGGCACCGTTCGGGCGTGAATCGGCCGCCGACCCCTGGCATCGATCACGTGAGCACCTTGACCGACAATCCCCGCATAGACCCGTCCCTCGGCTGGCGCGCCGACCGCTCCGAGCCTTACCTGCCCATTAATGATTAATCCGATATTCACTGAAAATTCACCGCGCCCCGCGGCAAACTCCCGCGTACCATCAAGCGGATCGACGAGCCAAAAATGATCGCCCGGATCCGTGATGCGCCCGGCAGCAACCTCCTCTTCCGCAATGACCGGGATATCCGGCGTTGCCTCGCGCAGGCCTGCGACAATGAGTTGTTCGGCGCGCGTGTCTGCAACCGTGACAGGGGATTGGTCGTCCTTGCGGTCGATCACGAAACCGTCGCGTCGGACAGCAAGGATTTCCGCACCGGCGGCTTCAGCAAGCCGCACCGCCAGATCAAGCAAATCGGGTTCGGTAAGAAGCGTTGTCATGACAAACGTGATACGCGAGCGCTTGGAAAACACCAAATGAGCGTGCATGGTGTAATTGAACTGCTTTAGAGGCTCAAATGCGGGAGGTTCCATTCCAATGATCGATATCGATTTCTCCAAACCTGCGATGCCACGATCCGGCGCTCTTGCGCTGCTGATTCCGGAAGGTGGTATTCTTTCAGGCTTGGCCGCTGAGCTTGACCGCGCGCTGGGCAAATCTCTGACCCGCGCCCTGGAGGTGTCAACGTTTAAGGGCGAACATTGCCAAACCGTTGTGATCCCGGGACCCAGCAACGGACTCAGTCGCATTGTCGTCGTCGGGCTCGGATCACTTAAGGAGATCAACGCGCACCGCGTCGAGGAAGCGGGAGCAGCAGCAGCAGCAGCGTTGGGCAGTGATCAGCATGCATACCTAGCCGCCGACGGCTTGGGCGCGGTCTTGCTGGCTCATGCCGGGATGGGAGCTCAACTGCGGTCTTACCGCTTCGACCGGTATCGCACCCGCGAGCACGAAACAAAAAAGCCAAAATTACAGCGCGTCACCATTCTGACCGAGGATTATGCGCGGGCGCGTGCCGTCTGGATGCCGCTTGCGGCCTTGGCGGCAGGTGTAGAACGAACACGCGACTTGGTCTCCGAACCGGCCAATGTTCTCACACCGGCCGAATTCGCGGCTCGTGCTGCGACACTCACGGAACTCGGGGTAAAAGTTGAGATTTTTGACCAGCGGGACCTACAAAAGTTAGGCTTCGGAGCGCTCCTAGGCGTCGCGCAGGGAAGTGCCAACCCCCCGAAGATGGTGATCATGCACTGGCTCGGCGCGTCCAGATCTGGGGGAGCAGCCAAATCAGGCAAGAAAGCCGTTAAGGCCAAAGCGCGCGAGCCAATCGTCTTTATCGGAAAAGGAGTGACCTTCGACACTGGTGGTATCTCGATCAAGCCAGCAGCCGGTATGGAGGAAATGAAGTGGGATATGGCTGGCGCAGGAGCCGTGACTGGACTGATGGCCGCGCTCGCGGGACGGCAAGCGCGCGTTGATGCAATAGGGCTGATTGGGCTGGTTGAAAATATGCCTTCAGGAGCAGCGCAGCGGCCGGGCGACGTCGTGACGTCTTATTCTGGGCAGACAATTGAAGTGTTGAACACAGATGCTGAAGGACGCCTGGTGCTTGCCGACATGCTTTCTTATGCGCAGAAACGCTTTGGACCGCGCCTCATCGTCGATCTTGCGACCTTGACCGGCGCAATTGTCATTGCACTCGGCCATGAGAATGCAGGCTTGTTTTGCAATGACGAGACGCTCTCTGCGCAGATAGTGGCAGCGGGGCGCACGACTGGCGAAACGGTTTGGCCAATGCCGTTGGGCCGCGCCTATGATAAGCTACTCGATAGCGACATCGCCGATGTAAAAAACATCAGTGGCGGGCGGGGGGCAGGCGCCGTCACGGCCGCTCAATTCCTGCAGCGATTCGTCGACACAAAAAAAACGCACCTCCCTTGGGCGCACCTCGATATCGCCGGCGTCGCTTGGTCCACCAAGGATGATGGTGTGACGCCGAAAGGTGCGACCGGATTCGGCGTTCGCCTACTCGATCGTCTGGTGGCCGAGCATTATGAACAGAATAGTGCTTAATAGAATAGCCCGTTACCACCGTGGTCAGTGTTGTCATGAAACGGTGTGTGGTGGTGCATAACGATGAATCGAATGATGGAGGTAAATCGCGCTGGGTCTCTACAACCGCAACAGTTTCCGAAGTGGGCGCCCGCAACGACAACATCAGCAACAATGGGATTTTGCTCCCCCTGTTGCCAACCCGGCGACCAGAATCCGGAGGGTTCAATCTGGAGGGTTCTGTGAGGTCGCGCGGCAGGGAAGCACGGGCGCGACGACGCGACCTCATTGAAGCCGGATTGAACTGAACCGCGGGCCGCAAGCACTATGGGGTTTTTATGGTCCGATCCGCTG
>JAJZBH010000068.1 GCA_021799015.1 Pseudomonadota bacterium | reverse complement strand
CGTGACACTCGTGGCGTTTGGAGACATGCTGCGTGTCCCCATCAACGTCCCGAAAGGCGATATAGCGTCGCTAGCGCAAGCCAGGACTGCGGGCGCCGATGTCCGTCCAATTTCTTCGCCACAGGAAGCCGTTGCGATTGCGCGGTCGTTGCCGGGCAAACCGGTGGTGTTTTTTGTTGCCGGCTTTGAAACGACGACGGCGCCTGTTGCTGCAATGCTTCTGGAAGGCGTTCCCGACAACCTATCAATTTTGCTTGCCGCACGCCGAACTTGGCCTGCTGTCGCCATGCTTCTAAGAGCCGAGGATAATGCACTGGACGCGCTGATTGCACCGGGTCACGTGGCAACCGTGATGGGTGCGGACGAATGGCGGTTTGTCGCGAACCGACATCACTTACCGGTGGCGGTTGCTGGATTCTCGGCAGAAAGCTTGCTTGCCGGAATCTATTCGGTTCTGCGGCAGTTTCAGGAAGGAATCGCCTTTCTAGATAACTGTTACCAGGAG
This sequence comes from Pseudomonadota bacterium, assembly GCA_021799015.1. Classification (GTDB taxonomy): domain Bacteria; phylum Pseudomonadota; class Alphaproteobacteria; order Acetobacterales; family Acetobacteraceae; genus Acidiphilium. Next base: position 12,374 of record JAJZBH010000068.1, on the reverse strand, counting down.
TTAGTGCGCCCGGAGGGTAATCGGAATGCACGCCGTATGATCGCTGAGGTGATGGCTGTGACAGATGCACGATGGCGAGGCATTGGAATTATTCCGGACTCCGGCTTCTCTTTTCGAGGGCCGTGGCAGCGCTACGATGCCCGGATGCGGCATGTAATCGTGGCTTCCGAACGCCATCATCCAGGCGATATGCCGCCAGGATGCGACTGCGCACGTGTTGTTCTTGGTAAGGTACGACCAAACGAGTGCCGTCTCTACGGAAAGGCCTGTACCCCGCAGCGCCCGATAGGACCCTGCATGGTTTCCGATGAAGGGGCTTGCCACATTTGGTGGCAGGCTGGCATCCGGACCACTTGATTCAACCGCGATGACGACACGCCGAATCGCGCTTGGTGGCAGAGTTCAAGGTGTCGGCTATCGACCTTTCGTATTCCGCCTGGCGCAGCGATGTGCCGTCTCCGGCTGGGTCCGCAATGGACTTGGAACCGTGGAAATCCTCGCCTCCGGCACCGAACCTGATCTTGATAGATTCGCAAGTAGCCTGTTTACAGAAGCTCCACCAGCTGCGCAGCCGGTGCTAATTGGAAGCATGCCGGCAGAACCGGATGGGACGAGCGGTTTCGTCATCCGAGAAAGTGCGGCATTGCCTGGTGCTCGACATTGCTTTCCACCCGATCTTGCGCCGTGCCCGGATTGTCTGAAGGAGCTGTCGGCCCCTCGCAACCGGCGCAGAGGCTATCCCTTCATCAATTGCACGCAGTGCGGACCGCGCTACAGCCTGATTCGCGCTTTGCCATATGACCGCGCGAATACTGCAATGACCATGTTCGCCATGTGTAGCGCATGCTCCGCAGAATACTTGAATCCCCTTGACCGGCGGTTTCATGCCGAGCCCATTGCCTGCCCTGAATGCGGCCCGACATGCCTGTTCGTTGACGGACAAAATCCCGCGAAGATGGGAAGCGCCGCAGTCGACGCGACAATTGCGGCCTTACGAAACGGCAAGATTGTGGCCGTCAAAGGTGTCGGCGGATATCACTTGTTTTGTGATGCGGCAAACGAGGCTGCAGTAGTAACGTTACGTCATCGAAAGTTGCGGCCACATAAGCCGTTTGCCCTACTGTTTCCTGAAAATCAGGCGATTCTGGAGAGGTGTGCTATCGCCGATTTCGCCGCAGTCGAACAACTACGATCAACTGCCCGTCCGATCGTACTGCTTGACCGGCGTGCTGACGCCCCACTTGCACCCTCTGTTGCACCCGGCGTGGGCACTGTTGGGGCCATGCTCGCCGACAGCCCGCTGCATCATTTGATTGCTGAAAATTTCAGCCGGCCTCTTGTCGCCACTTCAGCCAACCGCTCCGGTGAGCCCATGCTGACAGCACCGGAAGCGGCTGTTACCAATTTGGCCGGCATCGCTGATGCATTCCTGCACCACAATCGGCCCATTGAACGCCCCGTTGACGATAGTGTTGTCCGAATTGTTTCCGGCCTACCTCGTGCTATCCGCAACGGCCGAGGTATGTGCCCATTGGAGCGAGATTTGCCGTTCCGCCTTGCCGAGCCGGTGCTTGCGCTTGGCGGCCACATGAAATCCACAGTTGCCCTTGCTTTCGAGAACCGCGTGATAATTTCACCGCACCTTGGTGATCTGGATAATGCGCATGCGCTCGCTAGTTTTGTCCGGATGATCGGAGATCTGCAATCTCTTTATGATACGCCTGCCCGACGTCTGTTGGTGGATGCGCATTCTGGTTATGCCAGCACAGCGTGGGCGAAACGCCAAGGCCTCGAAATTGTTCCGATCTGGCACCATCATGCGCACGCGTCAGCAGTTGCGGGCGAAGGAGGGCAATTTGCCGTCCCGATGCTGGTCTTCACATGGGATGGCGTAGGACTTGGCCCAGATGGCACATTATGGGGAGGGGAGGCTCTCCTTGGCATGCCAGGCCAATGGCATCGCGTCGCGCGCTTTAGGCAGTTCCGCCTACAAGGAGGGGACGCTGTTGGCCGCGAGCTTTGGCGAAGCGCAGCGGCATTATGCTGGGAAGAGCGAATAACGCCGCCCTTGGCCGTCGTGCCGCCAGCCAATGAAGAGTTGGCTCGGTTAGCGTGGCAAAAAAACGTCAACTGTCATGTCAGCTCCGCGGCAGGACGGCTTTTTGATGCCGCCTCGACTCTTCTCGGTTTATGTTATTCGGCGAGCTTCGAGGGTCAGGGACCTGCACTGCTCGAAGCTCTTGCCGGGAGAACAGAGCGCTTGGAAGCATTCCGGTCGCTGCCGCTCTATGAAACCAGCGATGGGTTGCTGGAGGCCAATTGGGGGACGCTATTACCTATGCTCCTCGATCCATCGCTGGCACCCTCTAACCGCGCCGCGCGCTTCCACGGAACACTCGCCGCGACCGCCATCGAGATTGTGAAAGTAGTTGGTGCTCGGCATAAGTTCTCGACAGTTGGCCTTGGGGGCGGAGTATTTCAGAATCGTCTGCTCAGTGAAACGTTGATAGGTAGCCTAAACCAACTCGGTTACGAAACGTTTCTTGGGAAAATGATTTCCTGCAATGATGCCGGCCTCAGTTTTGGTCAAATCGTCGAGTTCGGAGGGCAATCGTGATTGAGGATGTTCATGTTAGTCTTGCCCATGGCAATGGTGGGCGCCTTATGCGTGTACTCATCAACGAATTATTCGTGCGCCATTTAGGAAAGGAAGTACTAGATACCGAAGCCGACGCTGTACCCATAGCGTTGCCCGATGGTGAGATCGTAATTACAACTGATGGCTTTACCGTGCAGCCTCTTTGTTTCCCGGGCGGTGATATCGGAGGCCTTGCGGTGCACGGTACCGTTAACGATCTGGCTGTCTCGGGAGCCCGTCCCCTCTACGTCACACTCGCCGCATTGATCGAGGAAGGTCTGGAGATTGCGTTACTAGAACGGATCGTGGCTGGATTGGCGAAGGCAGCGCGCACTTCCAACATCAAAGTTGTGGCCGGCGACACAAAAGTCGTCCCACGCGGACAAGGAGGAGGTCTTTATCTTACTTTAACCGGGATTGGGGTTCGACCACACGGTACGCAGCTCGGCGTCCACATGATCTCTGTAGGAGACATCGTGCTCTTAAGCGGTCCAATCGGCGATCACGGGATCGCCGTGATGCTGGCCCGAGAGGCATTTGGCCTTCGCGGCAATGTCCTATCAGACGCAGCGAGTGTATTGCCCTTAACCACTGCGATCGCCTCGACGCCCGGAGTGCGTTTCATGCGCGATCCCACTCGCGGCGGGCTTGCCACCGTCGCCCACGAAATCGCGTCTGGCTGTGGGCAGGCTGTGGAACTTGACGAAGCTTTCATCCCAATACGGCCGACTACGCGGTCTGTTTGTGACATTCTCGGTTATGATCCTCTTTATCTCGCAAGCGAGGGGCGCGTGGTCGCAGTCACTTCGCCTGCCTCAGCAGATGAGGTGTTGACTGCCTGGCGGTCCTTGCCCGAAGGCCAAGATGCCGTCGCTATTGGAACAATTCGGAAAGGAACCGACCATCTATCCAATCCGGTCCTGCTTCGAACCCGGATTGGTGGCATACGTTTTCTTCCCGAGCTCGAGGCCGACCCACTTCCGCGCATCTGCTGACCAATGCCTATTCCAAAGCCTCAGACTGAAGTTGCCGCATTTTTGCAAGAACTTACGGGCGTACAACCGATCGAGACGCATATTTCCGCCGTTTACTGCGGCAACAGGCACGCTTTCAAATTGAAGAAAGCCGTTGTTCTGCCTTACCTTAATTTTTCGACTCCGACGCACAGACTACGCTTCCTGCGCAGGGAGCTGAGTCTTAATAAGAGGACCGCACCAGGCATCTATCAGCATGTGAAGGCAATATACCATACCCGGGGCGGAAAACTTGCGTTAACTGAGGACGGTCAGGCTCTGCCGGTCGACGCCGTCGACTACGTCCTGCAAATGGCAAAAATTCCTAAACAGGACCTTTTTGATAACATCGCTGCTCAAGGGGCGATAACGACTGATATTCTAAAGGCACTAGCAGACACAGTCTTTTTCTTTCACGCTGGTCTTGCTCCCATCACAAAGAAAGACTGGCCAAATGAACTTCTTCGCCTCATTGATGAGAACATGATTTCGGCTGAATATACTGGGCTTGATACCGAAATACTAACGCAGTGGTACGAACTGGCCGTTCGGGCGCTCCAGGCCAGATGGGCGGATTTCACGGCGCGTGGGGAAGGCGGGTTCATCTCCCGCGCACATGGTGATCTGCATCTCGGCAATATCTGCCTGTGGAACTCTAAACCAACACTATTCGATGCGCTCGAGTTCGATGAAAAACTAGCAACTATTGATACCGCGTATGATTTCGCGTTCCTACTTATGGATCTCGATCAGCGACTAGGCTCGGCAGCAGCTAACCTGGTGTTTAACCGCATTATTGCCCGCAATGGCGACGCAGCCATGGTGCCTCTCCTGCCGCTCTACCTATCGCTCCGGGCAATCATCCGTGCCCATGTTGCGGCACTTTCCGGTGATCTTGGTGTCACGAATGCCTTGCTCCGATCTGCGATCAAATACCTTCAGCCAAATCCCGTGGCACTCGTCGCAATCGGTGGGCTGCCTGGGAGCGGGAAGTCTACGCTTGCATACCGCGTGGCACCACGCCTTGGCAGTTCTCCAGGGGGACTAATCCTGAGGCATGACGAAATTCGCAAACAGCTGGCAGGCGTAGCTCCCGAACAAAAACTAGATCCATCGTTCTACACTCCTGAGATGAATGACCTGGTGGAGCGACGCAGCCTTGATCTTATGAAAGCAAGCGATTTTGCTCGCACGATTATTGTTGATGCAACGTGTCGAAATCCTCATTTTCGACATGCCATCGAAGAGGCAGCGCGCACACAAAAAATTGCGTTTTTCGGGTTTTGGCTTACCGCACCTTTAGCCGCGCTTGAGGAACGGGTCAGTGCACGAACAGCCGATGCCTCCGATGCGAATGTTCCAATATTGCGTTCTATGCTTGCCGCAACACAACCGGCTCCCGCAGCATGGTCGCTGATTGATACGGCACAGAACGATGGCGGTTTTACAGAGATGATGTCTGTTCTGAGCACCTCAAAATTGCAAGTCAATTGAATCGAGTTCGTGTTGCAGCTCCGCTCTCCGCGCAAGCAGGGCCATCTGACGGCGCTCTTTGGCATGATCGAGTCCGGCGATCATCCATTCTAGCCACGCCCCAAGCCCATCACCTGTTAGTGCGGAGATTGCAAAAACGCCAATTTTCGGATTGATCTGACGAGCCACCTCGACGGCCGAATTCATATCAAAGCGCACGTAAGGTAGTAAATCGATCTTGTTCAACAACATCAAATCTGCGGCATGAAATATATTTGGATATTTTAACGGTTTGTCATCGCCTTCTGTTACCGACAAAATGACAACCTTGTGGGCTTCGCCGAGATCGAAGCCAGCTGGGCATACCAGGTTGCCTACGTTCTCTATGAATAGAATCCCTCCATCGATTGCAGGGAGATGTTCGAGCGCATGGCCGATGGTGTGGGCATCAAGATGGCAGGCCTTTCCCGTGTTGATTTGCCATGCAGGCACGCCTGTCGCCGAGATTCGCGCGGTATCAAGACTGGTCTGCTGGTCGCCCTCGATTACCGCGACCGGAAAGCGCTTCTTGAGCAGACTAACCGCTTCGACCAGAAGCGATGTTTTGCCCGACCCTGGGCTAGAAAGGAGGTTGATCACGAAGATAGCATGCTCGGTAAAGTGTGCCCTGTTCGCATCGGCATAGCTTTGGTTTGCCGCCATTATATCGTGCTCAACCTGAACCATGCGTGCCCTGGGAGGCCCAGCAGTGTTGGACCCCTCTGCAACTTCGCTATGAACATGGTCATGAGGATGATAGCCTCCGAGTCCGGACGCGGTTTTCTCGCAGCCACAAATTCCGCACATTACGTCACCTCGAGTTTCTTGATTTTGATCTGTGTGCCATCGAGCACTTGAAGCTGGCGGCTATCACAGTTCGGACAGGGGTCACCGAAACGATGGAGGTCAACAGCCATACCGCATGGCAAACACCATGCCGTTCCATTGATTTCCATGATGTCAAGTTGTGCGTTGTCAGCAATGGTCCCGCGCGCCATAATATCAAAATTGAACCGAACGGCGTCGCATTCTACCGAGGCAAGCGAGCCGATTTCTAGCCAAACTCTGTGAACGCGGCGGAATCCGTGCGATCCTGCTTGCTCTTCAAGGGCTTGTACCAAACCTTCACAGAGTGCGATTTCATGCATCGAGATCAACCTGCTCGATCGGCAGAAAGTGGCTTTTATCAGCGTCACAGTTGGGGCAGCGCCACACGCCTGGCAAGTTCTCGAATGTCGTTCCAGCAGGGATTTGCCAAATGGAATCTCCCATAGTCGGGTTGTACACGTACCAGCATATTCGGCATTCGAAATGGCCTGACATGCTAATTTTCCCTGAGGGCATCATAGAGAAGCAGACTCAAGCGCCCGGATCCGGCCGGCCGATTCGACGATGTCATCTCTCGAGGCACGAGCAACAGACGGAACCGTTGCAATTTCGAGTGAATTCAGGATCAGAACATCCGCTGCGTTGTAGTACTGGACCCACCAGGTGGCAGAGAGCCGTGTACTGCGAATGCGGCAGATACCGTACCCGCCCGACAGTATGATGGCCGGGCCTTCACCAAGACTCCTGACAAGCCACGTCACTTCATCTTCGGTGAGAGGCAATAGCCCGAGATTGACGACATAGCCAATACCAGTTTCGTTAAAAGCTTTGCTCCGCGCGACAAGTTCGGTCAGCACGTGGGGAGCGTTGATTATGCTCATGGGCACCGCGTCTCGATGAGGCATAGTAATCGGCTGGCAAAAGGACGCCGCGCGTGCGTGGACGACGTCGGGTATCTCCCCAACTACCAGTCTATCCAAAAGCGCATTTGTCTCAGGATCGTGTGCCCGCATGCGCCATAGACCGACATAAGCCGTTTCCTCAATCTGCCACTCGGGTTCGCCCAGGATAAGCGCACTGACCTCACCATGAAGTAAAATCTCGCCAAGAAAGCGGCTCTCTTCGTCAGTAAGTCTGGAAATATCGATCGCCTCAACACTCTTTCCTGCGCTGAACGCTTCGAGGCAGTTGGCAATCCTATTAACCCAGTATCTTCCACGCCCCTTCACCTCTAATTCAGCTGGTAACGCCGGAGACGAAAACACATTCATCTCTCGTGGAATCGGCAGATATTCTGCGGCGGGCTCAGCAATAGGAGAGCCGGTCACGATATTGTCCGAGAGTGGCTGGGTCACCTTACTATTCCCCTACAGGAAGCACCTGGAACGGTTTAGAAAGATCTTGATATATCCGGAGTTTCTCTACGTATTCAGACCAATCTCGCATTCGAGCGAGACTGCTCATCACGGCACCAGCGTACACGAAGACAAGGGTTGGCCGGATCGTAACGCCGAAGCGCGCGGCAGCCGGCGCGTCCTGATCCGGGTTTATTATGGCGCAGCGAAAACATCCCTTAAACGTTTTAATGAGTTCCATAAGTACAACTGCAACATCCTCGATTTCAGGATACCGTATTGGATTGCCTGTAAAAAACAACAATGTCATCCCATCGCGAACAAAGGCGTCTAGCGCCACGCCCGTGAAGTCATGAACATCATATTGCGTGATCAGCCGATTAATCGCCATCACTGGTTTCATTTAACGAAAATCCAAATATATGATTCGTGTTACACATCGATTTTACACGCCAACTCCGACAACAGATAACGGGCTGAGCGGCTCTATTTCATCACCTTTAAGGCGCGGCATAAATTTAACATTAGCGTCCTCTAGGTAAAGCAAAGCGAGATCGATTGCGGGTCCGATTTGCGCTGCGACCGGCGTCGTAAGGCTGCCTCCATAAGTATTGAGATCAAGAGGTTGAACCCCTATCAGGGCCATTCGTGACGGAATCCGACCAGAAAGTTGTGCGAGTGCCAAGACATCTTGGAAGCTCGTCTGGTGAAGGCTTAATTTTTTTGCCGTGAGATAGCGCGGCACATCCTCGTCGAAAACAGATTTCATGGTTCCGTATGGCAAACCAAAGTCGATTGCGTCAAAAATAAGAAGATACTCCGTGTTCTCGACAATGGGAAGAAGGCTCAGCCCTTGGGTACCACCGTCGATGATCTCAACATCGTCTTTGGTGCAATACCGTGCATGTAGAGCTTCGACGGCACGAACACCGAACCCCTCGTCGGCCCAAAGAACGTTTCCAATTCCAAGAATGGCGGCGGTATTTCTCATTGACCTCTATCCTTGAAATAGCGCCATCCATTGATCATGGTACTGAGCATTGTCTGACGCGACATAATGTCTTCGCGAATGACCATGTAGACGTGCACGATCACGAAGATGACAAGATACCACATTCCAAGCCGATGCCATGTATGAACTTCTTGACTAGTACCGAAAAGAGGCATTACCCAGCGTGAAAAAAGAGCATAGGACCACGATCCATAACCGCTGCCTTCCCCATACAGAGCGAAACCAGTAATGATTTCGAAAATAACGCCAACGACGAACATCACGAACATGGTGATTTGAGCCAGAGAATTGTGCCCAATCTCTCTGCCCGAATCGGGTTCAATCAAAAAATACCAGCGAATAGTTTTGACTAATTGCTGGCGCCATACCCGCGACCACAGTTTCGGCAAAAATATTTCCCGCGAGTACCGATTCCCTACAAATGCCCAATAGATGCGAACGAGCATCGCTAGCGCAAGAACATAACCACTGACAAAGTGAACAAGCCGGATTTCACCCATCAGGAAATGATGATAGGGCTGACCTATGAACTGCGGCCATACTGGATCCCCGATCAGAAACCCAGTTACGCACAGGACGAGAAACACAACTGCTGTCGTCCAGTGCCACAAGCGAACAGGAACTTCATACACATATACCGGTGCAGAGACCGGCGTGTTAGATGCGTCAACGTCAATTGTTTCCGTGCGATCAAGCATTGTTTCGTTCTCTACTCATCGCCGTTAACTACCGGACTTGGATACGAACCAGCTCACCACCATCTTGTGCGAGTACGTGAGTTGCACACGCGAGACAGGGATCGAAGCTGTGCAGCGTTCGCAGGATCTCGAGAGGCTGAGCGGCATCGGCGAGAGGTGTATGAAGCAAGGCCGCCTCAAATGCCCCGATATTGCCGGAGGGATCACGAGGTGAGCCATTCCATGTGGTCGGCACAACTGCCTGATATGCTTCGATCTTTTGATCCTTGATATGGATCCAATGCCCCAGTGAGCCGCGAGGCGCTTCGACGTGACCGATGCCCTTCACCTCCTTCGGCCACGTGGCCGGTTCCCATTTCTCGGTATTTACCATGGCTAAATCACCGGCTCGGAGATTACTCATCAACTGATCGAAAAAGAGACGCATCTTGTGGGCCGCCCAGGAGGCCTCAAGGCCTCGTGCAGCGGTTCTTCCAAGCGTTGTAAACAATGCGTCTATCGGCAACCCGAGATCTGTCAGCATTTTGTCAACTGGTTCCTTAAAGTCCGCAATACCCTTCGCGTATCCTATTGTGAATCGTGATAACGGGCCCACCTCCATGGCATGCCCCCGCCAGCGCGGTGCCTTGATAAATGAATACTTCGCATCCTCGTCTAGTTGTTTAATATCCGTTTTGGTTCCAACCGTGGCTGGACCAAGAACGAAGTCCGGATCGGTGATGCCGGCCCAAGGATGAAGCCCGGCCGCTTCATCAGGATACCGATACCAGGAATGGTTTACGAATTCCTGTACTTGTGATGGGTCCCTCAGATCGACATCTAGAACAGCGTCGAGCTTGCCGTCGACAATGGCGCCACGTGGCATTAACAGATTGTGTTCAGAAAACTCGTTGGCATGGAGCGGAAAGTCCCCGTAGGACATAACATTCTGTCCAGCAAGCCCACGGCCATAAGTCCAAGTCTTATAGACGGAAGCGATCGCCATTAGATCGGGAATATAAACCTGATCAATAAAGGCAATCGTACGGTCTATAATTGAGGAAACAAGATTGAGCTGCACCATATTCACTGGCGCACCTGCAGCAAGAGGGCCGTCCACGTTAATGGCGCAGGCCATTCCGCCGACCAGCCAGTTCGGATGCGGATTTTTTCCGCCAAAAACAGTATGAATCTTGACGATCTCGCGTTGAAAATCCAGCGCTTCAAGATAATGGGAGACGGCCATCAGATTGGCTTCCGGCGGCAGAAGATAGGCCGGATTTCCCCAATAACCATTCATGAAAGGGCCAAGCTGTCCAGAGTCTACAAATTTTTTTAATTTCGTTTGGACGTCTCGAAAATATCCTGGCGATGAGTTGGGCCAAGGGGAAATATTCTGGGCCAAATCGCTGGTTGCCCTGGGGTCCGCTTTCAATGAACTGACAATGTCGACCCAGTCTAGGGCATGCAGATGATAAAAATGGACAAGATGGTCTTGTGCCCACTGCGTGGCTTCCATCAGGTTGCGTATCGAATTTGCGTTTTCGGGGATCTTGATTCCCAAGGCATCTTCCACTGCACGAACGGACGCGAGGGCGTGAATACCAGTACAAACACCACAAATCCGCTCGCAAAATGCCCACGCGTCGCGCGGGTCGCGCCCTTTGAGGATCACCTCCAAACCACGCCACATCGTCCCTGATGAAACTGCGTTGCGGATGACATTATTTTGATCGAGATTCACTTCGCAGCGCAGATGCCCTTCGATTCGGGTGATCGGGTCGACAACCATCCGTTTTCCACTGTTATCGATCGTGAAGCCGTTTGGCGTCGTGATAGTGGTCATAACCGCTCTCCATCGTCGGTCTTATGGTTCGGCGATGGGTGGTCGTCCTTCCTGTTTTTCCGTAGATGTTTAACGGCACTAAGTCCCGCGTGGGCGACTACGCCCGCCGCAACTGCACTAGCGGCCAAACCACCAATCTCGTCAGCTGTCGCCTCAACTCCGAAGCCTGCACCCACATGCGATAGGCGATGATAGAAGGGTCCATTGTCCCAGAAATTGTCCTCGGAGCAGCCAATGCAGCCGTGACCAGCCTGAATCGGGAATGAGACGCCGCCATTCCAGCGAATCGTAGAGCAGGCATTGTATGTTGTTGGGCCACGGCATCCCATCTTGTAGAGGCAGTAACCTTCTCTGGCACCAAGATCATCCCAAGATTCGACGAACTCCCCAGCATCAAAATGAGGCCGGCGGTAACATTTGTCGTGAATGCGCTGTCCATAGAACATCAAGGGGCGGCCCCGCCCGTCGAGTTCCGGCAGCCGATCAAAGGTAATCATGTAACTGATTACGCCAGTCATCACTTCCGCAATCGGTGGACAACCTGGAATTTTAATTACAGGTTTATCGGTGATTACTTTATCAATCGGCGTGGCCTGCGTGGGATTGGGCCGTGCCGCTTGGACGCAACCCCATGATGCGCAAGCGCCCCATGCAATCACTGCTTTAGCATCGGCAGCCACGGCCCGCAGCTTTTCGACGAATGGCTTTCCGCCAACGATACAATACATTCCGTCTTCGTTGAGCGGAGGATTCCCTTCTACCGCAAGAATATATTCACCTTTGTATTTCTTCGGAATTTCATCGAGAATTACCTCTGCTTGAGTGCCCGCAGCTGCCATCAGTGTATCGTCGTAATCAAGAGAGATCATCTTTAGGATCACATCTTTCGCCAATGGATGACCTGAACGAATGAACGACTCTGAGCAGCAGGTGCATTCCAAACCATGCATCCAAAGCACAGGCGTTCTTGGCTTTGTTTCCATCGCGTGAGCAATTTTGGATGCGTAAATCGGTTCGAGGCCTAATGCTGCCGCGGTGAGACTACAGAATTTCAGGAATGAGCGGCGGCTGGTTCCTTGCGCCCTCATGACATCATAGAACGTTTGGATCTCGGCCGCCATCATCGTGCTCCCCGAAACCGCTGCTGCGTGGGGCCACCCGTCCGTGAGACAAAGGTGACTATGTCGGCAGCATTCGCGACGTTTAAGCTCGTCTTTTACTTATTGCTGCTTTTGCCGTGCTGATCGTTGATTTCGATCAAGACGAGTTGAAATTGTTTTGTATAGTTTCATCGTTTGAGCGCCATTTAACTAAATGCGTGATCGAATTCGCTGTGCTAATATATCTCGTCTGCTATTTTTGAATCGATCATGTGCTGAGAGGAATCGCTTTTCGATGGTGGGCGTTGGTCTTAAATGCCGATTGAGCCAAAAAAGGCGTCGATGGTTATTAGTTCGTTTTGATACGTGCACTGCTTGCAAACTTTTGCATAT
>JAJZBH010000067.1 GCA_021799015.1 Pseudomonadota bacterium | reverse complement strand
GGACGGGCAGGTTGAGGTTGTTGCCGGTACTGCGGCATCGGCGGGCGGGCAGGTTGAGGTTGTTGCCGGTACTGCTGCATCGACGGACGGGCAGGTTGAGGTTGTTGCCGGTACTGCTGCATCGGCGGACGGGCAGGTTGAGGTTGTTGCCGGTACTGCTGCATCGGTGGACGGGCAGGTTGAGGTTGTTGCCGGTACTGCTGCATCGGCGGACGGGCAGGTTGAGGTTGTTGCCGGTACTGCTGCATCGGTGGCGGAATAGGCTGTGACGGCGCGGAGGGTAACTGCCTTAAAGGGGGGGGTTCTTGTTTTGGCCGTCGCAGGCCTGCTGACGGCGAGCTGGGTTGCCGTACCGACGCGGCAACAAATCCGCGCACGCCAGATGGGGGAATGGCAGACGCCGACGCTAAGAACGTCTCCGGTAATGATCGCCCATAGCGAGCGACTGGGCGTCCTTGTCGCATCTCGGTCGCAGGCACAACCATTGCTGCTTGGCGGTTGCGGAGGTGCATGGGTTTGTAAATGTTAACCACCGTCGGATCACGGAGCACATTATCAGAACTAACTAAATGAGAAACATTGCGAACAGCATAGCTGTTTATTTGTCGAATGTAATTAGGTGGGCAGCGATACCAAGGCAGGTATGGTTCGCCTGGTGCAAGCGGCACCCATCCGATGACCCCTGAGGAAACGGTGTCGATGGTGATACCCACGGAGATTGCAGCCGCCGGGCTTACTGAGAAGAAACTCACAAGTGCGGGCGCATACACCGGCGCTCTATAATATTGGGTTGCCCCCACTGCGCCGTAGATTGGCACCCAACCCCAACGACCGCCATGGTGAAGCCAGCGCCCATAATGGAACGGCGCGAAGCCCCATGGATCGTTATCAATCCATGTCCAGCCCCAGGGTTCGATATAGGCCCAATATCCATCGTGATAGGGTGCCCACTCCGGCCCGACGCGTGGGTACCAGATCGCTCCATAATCTGGCAACTGCGACCAACTGCCATAATCTAAGAGCTGATCACTTCCAGTCATTTGAGCTACTGCCGGGGGAACGAAATCGGGTGTTCCCACGTATTTTGTGCTCAGCATTTCACGGGCAAAGGGACTTAGCCTCTCTGCGCCAACGGTAGCCGTGACTGAGTTGGAACCTTCCAAATATGCGGTCTGACCCTTGTATATGGTTATGGAGCTATCACGCGCATGGAATATTGCCATCCCCGTGAGGACCGTGACTTCTGTCGGGGTCCCGATATTGCCAGCAATGACGTCGTACTGCCCGTCATGCGTGATTATGACCGTGCCCCGCGGCGTGCTGATTTCATATTGATCGCCGGGCATTAAACCGCGGACACTGAAAAAAGCCTCTCCTTGCAAAAGCGTTGACCCGACGTAGTCTGAGGCAATGCTTGCTATCCGCAACTCAGTATCGCTACTGAGCCTAATCTCGCTCGAAGTGATTGCAATCCCCACTCTGCTGTTTGGGGCAGCGTATATGGTATCACCGGGAATTATTGGGTAGTTTTGGACAGCCAACGCCCATTCGCCAACATGTGGGCTGAAAAGCATTGCCTTACCCTGAACCTCGGCAATTTCGCCCACCGTTGTTGGCAGCTCAGCGTTGGCCGCATGACCAGCGGCTAGCCCGAAGGGCGCCATTAGACAGCAGCAAACATAAATCGTACCCAAAACAATGTGGCGCATGACATTTTCCACTGCTTCCACAGCAGCTAATTCATTTTCGGATCACGAAAATGATCCTCTCAGGCGGTTTGGCCAAGGCAACAAAAAGGCAAAATCGAGGCGTCACGTTGCATCCCATTACAAACTTCTCATCAGCACGCCGCAGATCAGCCCTATATATGACATAAATGTCCTCCCAATAGCATCACAGAAATCATTGAATCGGAGCAACGCAATGACGGCCAAAATCACCTTCCGGAAAAAGCGATTAGGAACTATTGGTGCGGTAATGGCGTCGATGACTCTCGGTGGCTGCGTCTATTATCCATCCAATTACGGCTATGGTTACACTGGTTATACCGCACCTGCCTATGTGGCGCCTCCCGTCTCTGGTAGTGTTGTTATCGGTATGGGGGATTGGTGGGGTGGGGGCTGGGGCGACGACGATCACGGATGGCACGGAGGCTGGCGCCGTTGATACGGCGGTACCGGCACGCGGTTTGCTGGAACTCCCTCCATAGTTACTTGATGCAAAAAGTATCAAAATCGTTCGCGAAGACATATCTGGTGCCAGAACCGATCTGGGCGGGCTTCATGCGGTTTTGCGGAACGGCCATTTTTCGCATTTAGCCTTTTCGGGTTTTTTCTTTGCGCGGGCGCGAGCACTGGACACAAATCAAAAGGCTATCGATCCGATCTTGTTTGATCTTTATCTCAACGCGCCGTTCCTAAAGTTGAGTGGTGTGTGCCGTCAGGACACGAACGACACGTGGCCGGGTAGCGTTCGAGTACCGCATGCCCCCCACCAACGTTTCTGGGGTGTTTCTGCCATATCCTCCCGCGGGAACAACCAGAACTGGCACCTTGCGTTTAGTGGGGATGCGGTGGTGCTTTTGTAATGAGGTGCCTACCATTATTCCGGCCTCCTTGTTCGTAGCAATTCCACTTTGCCAACGCGCCAGCTTCTCATCGAAGGTTGCTAGCAGCACTAAAACATACCGAAAAATGGAGCCGTGAATTGCTTTTCTTGTCCAAGCCTTGACATCTCATTCCTGAGGCTGATCGCTGGTTGCGGCATGGTGCCCGCCTGCGCAACCGTTCGTCGGGCGCCTAGCCAACGTATTCTATGGGAATACCACGTCGTTCAATTGTCGAGGACGTGCCGCCAATGTGGCATTGCCGAATGCCGGGTTGGTCCGCGCCGATCACGCCGCTCGCCCATAATAAACGGCGGCGACATGCGTTGCCTCGGCAAAAAACAACCAACGCTCGATAAACAAGCCCATCCCAGCGCTCATCGCTGCGAACGCGCTCAGTATCTCTGGCATAACGCCGAGTGCAGCCAGACTCGCGCATGCGATCGGGATTGCAAACGCTACCAAAATAACAAGCCTCCGTAGTTTCCTTTGGTGCCTACGCGCGATTCGGAAACCCATCTCGCGAAGGATAAAATTCTCAGTAAAATGCGGTAGATCCAGCGGGCGTACAAGGCCTGACGAAAATCCTAATGCGCTGGCTAAGGTCACCATAGGCGTTTGCGAATCGATATAGGACCAGTAAGCGCGTTTCGCTATTAGTCCGATAATTCCCAGGACCGTCCCAATGCCTGCCGCCAGGCGCACTGCGCCGTGGCTAAACCCGAGTATCAAAGTTAGTAGCAAAATTCCGGAGAACGCGCCGTAAATCAAATAACCTGGCAACGTGTGGGCATTATGCCATTGTCGGATTGGCTTGAGGCTCGCATAAATCATTGCTGTACAGCCTATCGTCAGCAAGGCCATAACGCCGGTGCATAACCCCAACGCAACCGTCAATGGGATGTCGGGCCCACTTATCCACCACGAGATTGCAAAACCAAGCGCTGGTAGATTGGTTGCTGCGGCCGCGAGGCCTTCGCGCGCGAGCCACGACGAGCGCCACTGACTGAAAGCACGCCAAGCACGCTCCGGTCGTCCCAGATGCATGGTTGATGCGACCAGCCCGGCAGAAGCGAAGCCTAAGGCTGTCAAGATTACGACTGGGCCGAACGAGCGCGTGTCTGGTAACCAACCGAGCATGTCGAATACGCCCATCCACGCGAGCAGTCCGTATCCAAAACCTGTTAACGTAGTTAACAGCAAAACGGACGATGCGGGCCTCATCGTGAGAGTAGCCGGTCGAGGAGCTTAAGTAAAGGTGAACAAGCGCCTTCAGCGGTGGACTCTGTTGTTTCAAAACTGTTTATCTCTATCCTTGCTCTTTGCGGCGGCAAATATTTGTTCACGGGTCGATAACCTAGCTCCTCCATTAGGTCCATACTCCCTCGCTCCGAGACGAGAACCGAAACCTGGCTTTCTGGGTCGTTAAAATCGCCAAAATGTCGTGCATGCGATGGGCACGTAGCGACACAGGCGGGGACGCGATCTTCCTCGGGTAGGGCTTCATTATAAATGCGGTCAATGCAAAGCGTGCATTTCTTCATCACACCGGCATCTTCGTCGAACTCGCGGGCGCCATAAGGGCAAGCCCACGAACACAGTTTGCAACCGATGCAGATGTCGGTGTTAATCAGAACAATACCATCATCGGCACGCTTGTAAGATGCACCGGTTGGGCAGACGGTGACGCAGGCCGGGTTGTCGCAATGCAGACAAGAGCGGGGAAAATTAACAGTCCGACAGCCAAGATCTTTGCTCTCAAGCTCGTACGAATGGACCCGGTTGAACCATACGCCGTCTGGAGTTCCGCCATAGGGATCATGGTCGGGTAAAGGTGCATGAAAGCCGCCTGCATTCCATTCTTTGCAATTCACTGCACAGGCGTGGCAGCCGACACAAGTATCTAGATCGATAACGAGTCCCAGTTTTTTTTTTGGTGTTCTGGTGTGCGGTAAACTCGTCATTTTTTTTCTCTCTCGGAAAAGTGACGAAGAATCGATGGATGTTTTGTTTTAAATGGAGATTTCAGCGGAACGAACGTTGGGTAGATTTCGTCACTTTCCTCAGGCGTGCATTTTTCAAGTCGCACCCGCAGATCAAACCAGGCAGCCTGGCCGGTGACGGGATCAGAATTTGACAGCTTCGTTCCGGTGGCATCCTCCTGCAGGTACTCGGATATTAGGTGGTTGAGAAGAAACCCGCGCTTTGCCTCAGGCGCATCCAGCTCAAGAGTCCAGGCTCCAGAGCGCTTTCCGATAGAATTCCAAGTCCAGACGGTGTTGGAGTTTACACCATCCATAACACGTACTTGGCACTTTAATCTGCCGTTGGGTGATGATAGGGCAACCCAATCGTCGTCGACCAGATCATGGACGGCCGCAAGGGTTCGGTGAATATACAGTCTATTTTCTGAAAGAATTTGCCTCAACCATACATTCTGTGATCCCCAGGAATGATACATCGCCATTGGTCGCTGGGTAATCGCGTGCAGGGGAAATTCGTTTTCGTTGAGCTCTTCCTCTAGGGGCTTATACCAAATGGGTAGAGGGTCCATAAACTTTTGGAGTCTGGCGCGCAGGCGTTCGGGTGGCTGCTGGACCCCATGCCCTTCGGCAGCTAACCGAAAACGCTGAAGTGTCTCATCATACAATGCTAGAACGATGGCATCAGCTCTGTCAATCAATCCCATGTCCACTGCACCGCAGAGGTACGTCTTATTTGCGAATTTGTAGTACGATTCGGTTTCGCGCAGATGGTGCTGCCAAAACCCGTGGTTTTCGATGTATCGGCGCAATTGCTCTGGATTAGGGGGGGCTTTACCAACAGCTGTTCCGTCTGGGCCCCGAAACCCAGCAAGCGGCCCAATTCCGGGCGCCCGCTCGTGGTTGATGATGTAGTCAGCATAACTCGTATACAGGGTGTTTCCACTACCGTCGGTAAATTGGGGGAGCCTAAGTCGTCCTGCAATATCGATCAGCACATCTTGGAAGGGCCGCACATCTCTATCAGGCGTGAGTACTGGCACCCGTAGTGCGTCCGCAGGGCCGTGCGCTGACCCAATAGGCCTGTCCAGCAGCGAGATCGCGTCGTAACGTTCGAGATAGGTAGTATCTGGTAGCACCAAATCCGCATAGGCTACCGTTTCTGAAAAGAACGCGTCGGCGTAAATGACATATGGGATCCGATAGTTTCCCTCGCCGTCGTGCTCTGTTAGCATGCGCATGACTTCGGCAGGGTTCATTGCGGAATTCCATGACATGTTCGCCATATACAGAAACAGTGTGTCAATTTTCTCGGGGGCGGCGTGATATGCTTCGGCGATCGCCATATGCATAAGCCCATGAATTCCAAGTGGGGCTTCCCAAGAAAACGCGCGATCGAGACGCAAAGGCTCTCCTGCAGCGTCTACCAGAAGATCATCCGGTCCGGTCGGGAAGCCGAGGACGGGCGAAGTGAGCGAGCCATCTAGATTCCGCTCACTCTTTGCTGGAGCTATGCCGCCCGGGATGGGTTTTGGGTAGGGGGATTTGTACCGCCACGAACCTGGAGTATCGACGGCTCCAAGGAGCATTTGCAGGACGTGAATCGCCCTGCATGAATGAAAGCCGTTGGAGTGTGCGGAGATCCCCCGCATAGCGTGTATCGCGACGGGTCGGCCTATCATGTACTCATGACGACGGCCAGCGGTATCGATCCACGGTGTCTCAAGGCGAACGGTTTGATTGAAGGCTATCTCTGAGATCTCCGCGGCAATTCGGCGGATGTCAGATGCTGCGACACCGCAACGGGCTTCGACGGATTCGGGGGAGTATTCAGGCGCGAGATAACGGGATGCAAGAATTGAAAATGCCGGTCTGACATGCGTGCCATCTTCCAGAATGTACTCGCCGACAAGAGCAGGGTCGATCCCAATGCGGTGTCCGGGCACGGTGCGGCAAGCCGAACGGTCGTAAGCCATAGGTTGGCCCGCCGCATCGCGCGCAAACAGTCCATGTGTCGATTTGCCTGGCTCATTGACGACGAGGTGATGCGCGTTAGTATAACGGACTAAAAACTCGGTATCGATAGAACCCGATTTTAGAAGACAATGAATGAGGGCCAGTACGAACAGTCCGTCGGTTCCGGGCGTAATTGCCACGAATTCGTCGGCAATCGCCGAGTAGCCAGTTCGTATCGGATTGATGGAAATGATTTTCGCCTGCCGCTTCTTCAGCTTTGCCAAGCCGATCTTGATGGGGTTTGAATCGTGATCTTCGGCGACCCCGAACAGAAGAAATAGCTTCGCGTGATCCCAATCCGGTTCGCCAAATTCCCAGAATGAGCCGCCCAGCGAGTATAATCCGGCGGCTGCCATGTTGACTGAACAGAAGCCGCCATGCGAGGCGAAGTTGATGGTACCGAACATGCGCGCAAAATGGCCGGTCAATGATTGGGACTGATCCCTTCCAGTATAAAAGGCCAATCGGTTAGGGTCGTCTGCGCGAATCGCTGCGAGCCGACTGGTGGCGGTCTGCAGTGCTTCGTCCCAGGAGATTTCCACGAATTCGCCGGCGCCGCGCGGGCCTACCCGTTTGAGCGGAGCGCGCAGCCGTGCAGGCGATAGGACATTCATTATTCCTGCGGAACCTTTGGCGCACAGCACTCCCCGATTAACGGGATGGTGGCGATTACCCTCAATAAAGCGCAGTTGCCCGTTCTTCAGATGCACTTTGATGCCGCAGCGGCATGCGCACATGTAGCACGTCGTATATGCAATTTCGTCCCCGATCGGGGCAGAGTACTTTATATCCTGTGTGTTCATGTGATCCTCAGTCCCATTTAGCCGGAGGATCTCGGGTCAAACTATCGTCGATTTTCGATGTATTTCATCACTACGCGAGATCATTCACGTCGCCGGCGGCCGGCTGCAGTTACCGCCTTGACCAATGCGTCTACATCACGCCGAGTAGTGCGGTGATTAACGATCGCGGCCCTGATGGCAATACGCCCGCCGATTCGGGTTGTGGAAGGGACAAAGCTCCCAGCTTCCTGAAGATCGCCGACGACTTCCGTATTCAAGTCGTCCAGACCCTCTTTGCCATCGTCATAGCGGAAGCAGACGATGTTTAGCGCGACCGGAGCGAGTAATGACAGGTCAGGCGCGGCATCGATCTGCTGGGCTAAATAAGTGGCGATTTCACATGTCTGGTCGATAATTGCGCCAAGCCGGTTTCCGCCGTAACTCTGGAACGTCATCCAGATCTTTAGAGCGCGGAAGCTTCGCGAGAGATCAGGGCCAAGGTCGCAGGGCCAAGGCGCACCCCGCGAAAGGCCGCGAACCGTGTTGGACAGGTAGCTGGCTTTTTGGGCGAAGGTGTCGAGTAACGAATTCTGGTCGCGTACCAAGATACATCCGGCGTCATATTGTACCTGTGCCCACTTGTGGAAATCAAATGCGACCGAATCGGCCGACTCAATTCCCGCAAGCAAGGGTCGTCTGGTTGCGGAGAGCGCGGCCAGAGCTCCAAATGCGGCATCGACATGGAACCACAGATCATACCGTGCGGCGATCTCGGCTAACTTTGAAAGATTATCGATGGCGCCAACATCGACCGAGCCAGCTGTGCCGATCACAAGCAGAGGGGTCATTCCCTCTCTGCGGTCAGCTTCAATCTGCGCATCTAGTGCGTCAAGGTTCATTCGATAGTCGGAGTCTACTGGGATGCGCCGTAGAGCCTGACTCCCAAGCCCGGCCATGTCGAACGCGCCGGCCAAGCAGCGATGCACGCCCATCTGCGCATAACCAACTAGTTGTGAACCGTTCAATCCGCCGGTGCGAACGTTGGCACCGAGCACACGCCGCCGTGCGCATAGCAGACCAATGAAATTCGCCATCGAGGACCCGGTTACCAACACACCACCGGCTGTTTCGGGCAAGCCGAGCATTGCCGCCGACCAGGCAATAACCTGTCGCTCGACGGCGATCCCAGCGTGGTCACGTCCGCCGCAATTCTCGTTCAATGCCCCGGCCAGCAGTTCAGCTAGCATGCCCACAGGCGTGCCCCCGCCCTGCACCCATCCCATGAAACGCGGATGGAGATTCCCCGAGCCGTACGGCGCAATGGCGTCGCAGAAGATCCTGTACGTGGCCTCTGGGCCTATACCAGCACCTGGCATCTGGCTGTAAAAAACTGAGCGTACTTCGCCGGGCATTGGCCGCCAGACGGGAGCGTTTCGAAGGCCAATTAAACGGTCGATGCTGTCATCAACCATTTGATGGGCGAGCGTGCGGAATTTGTCCCAATCTTTTGGATCGAGCGTATCCGAAGTGTCTTCAGTCGGGTTGGCTAGATGTTGGGAACTTTCCATGGTCGCGCTTAAGAGATCACCATCATTGCGGCGTCAAGAGAGGGGAGGCTCTGCGCGGTCCTAAATCACGTTGGGCGAGGCAAGCAGGCGTCAATCGGCATTGCGCTGAGGTTGTCGTGAAACACTCTGGTTGCGCTGAATAAGGAAGCGCACGCTGACCTATCTGATTACGTCAGCTGGTGGCCGGTTCATAGCTTCGCCAATTGGCGGAGTTGAGCCGCCGTTGACCGCGAGTAAGCCCCCGACCGCGCGGATCTTCGACTTGATTCGAACGACCAGTATCGCTCATTTCGTCGGTGGAAAGCCCTGTCCGATCTGTGGATGCAATGAGTAACGCAGGGTTGCATGCTCTGGGTAGGGATCGCGTTGGTTTAAGATGTCGATGCCGTAAATAGCGTCGCAAGGATAATGGATTCTGGAATAATTTGCGGCTATTAAGCCAAACGACATCTTTTTCCCTGTTCCAGGGCTCCTTCGAGTGCGCTCGTGCTGTCGGGGCCACTCTCTCGTCAGGCCCTCATCTCGAAACAGGCTTCCTCCCAAAAGGCCTCGTGAGATCCCCTCCGTTCCTGAGACGATCTTGATATGACAGAGCAACGATCGGAACACAAAACTCTCGCAGAAACAGATACAGTACGGCTAGCTAACGGTGTTAGCCTTCGTTCCATAGCCAAGCGGCGCCACGGACACCCGAGGAGTCGCCATGCATATTGGGTCTAATGGGGGTCGAAAAATTGCCGCTGATGACAAATGGTTTGATTAGATCAGGTAACTTCTCGTACAGATGCATCATGTTAGATAGCCCCCCGCCGAGAACGATTACGTCAGGATCAAGGACATTCACAACCATCGCGAGGCCGCGCGCGAGCCGCCCGACATGCAGGTCAAGTGCATGGGCGGCCATGGGGTCTCCAGCCGTAGCGCGGCTGAACACCAATTTTGCATCGCACGCCCCAGATCCATCGACCTCGGATGCCAATGCCGGTCCGCACAGATAGGCTTCTAGGCAGCCGCGTTGGCCGCACCAGCATGATCGCAAGGGCAAGTCGTCGTCGCGTGGCCACGGGAGAGGGGTATGGCCCCATTCTCCTGCAATGCCGTGTCGGCCCGCATGAATCTTGCCTCCAACGACGATACCTCCACCACAGCCGGTACCCAGTATCACGCCAAATACGCAGTGTGTACCGGCTCCTGCGCCATCCATTGCTTCGCTCATCGCAAAACAATTCGCATCGTTGGCAATTCGTACCGTGCGTCCGATTGCAGCAGCAATATCACGATCAAACGCGTTACCGTTCAGTTGTCGGGAGTTGGCGTTTTTTACCAATCCGGTAACGGGGCAGATCGTGCCAGGAATACCGACTCCGATTCCTGCAGCGGGCCCAACCTCGGCCTCAATTCCCGCTACCAGTTCAGCAATTGCGTCGATTGTCGCGTCGTATCCTTGGGGCGTTCGTACTCGCTTGCGCCCTACTAGCGAGCCATCGGGACCGAGGCCGGCAATCTCGATTTTGCTCCCTCCTAAATCAACGCCAATACGATAGTTCATCGAAACACATGCTTCCCCTACGTCAGACCGCCCCGTATCCGACGATTGTGGCTCTTGCTCAAGAGGCGATGAAGCGGCACCATAGAGCTATGGGAGATATGCTTCTCGATGCACAATACCAGAAATCACCGCTGCCGGTGCTGCGGGCTGCGCGGGCGTTGCGCCTGATGCCGCCTGGCGCCAGACTACGTGTGCTTGCGACGGCTCCGGATTCGGTCGCGGAATTTCATGCCTTCTGCGCTGATCACGGGCATGCGTTACTCTCCTGGAGCGAAAATAAGGGCGTGTTCAGCTTCACGATCCGCCGCAATAGCTAACGAAAGGCTAGTCCATGTCTGTGACACTAATCGCCCACCCCGATTGTCTTGATCATGATACCGGGCCGAATCATCCAGAGCGTCCGGCAAGGTTCACTGCAGTGACGGCGGCACTGGAGGCTACCGAGTTCCAGCCTTTGCTCCGAGAACAGCCCGAAGAGGCTTCAGTTGAGGCGCTTTGTGCAGTTCATCACGTCGACTACGTTGATCACATCCTTTCTTTGGCTCCTGCGCCCGGGACACGAATCCATCTTGATGCGGACACCATCGTTAGCGCTCGATCCGTTCGCGTCGCCCGCCTCGGCGCAGGTGCGGCGATAATGGGGGTTGACGCAGTGATGCAAGGCTGGGCGCGTGCCGCTTTTGCAGCGATGCGTCCTCCGGGCCACCATGCGGAGCCCGACCGTGCAATGGGCTTTTGCCTGTTTTCCAACGCTGCGATCGCTGCCGTACATGGGAGGCAGACATACGACCTTCGGCGCGTGGCGGTGGTAGATTTTGATGTTCATCATGGTAATGGAACGCAGGCGTTTTTTGAGAAAGATGCGGATTTATTCTACGCGTCGTCACACCAATATCCATGTTATCCGGGCACTGGTCGTGCTAACGAGCGAGGCATCGCGGGCAACATTGTGAATGCACCGTTACCGCCCGGTTCAGGGCCCGATGCATTTCGCGCGGCATGGTCGAACGATTTGCTGCCTGCGCTGGAACAGTTCAGGCCAGAACTGCTTATCGTGTCTGCCGGCTTTGATGCTGATTATCGCGATCCGTTGGCGCAGCTGAACGTCACTACACCCGACTTTGCATGGCTTACGAGCAAACTCGTGGCGATTGCTGATAAGCACTGCAATGGCAGGATCGTGTCGTTGCTCGAGGGAGGGTATGACCTGACGGCGCTCGGCGAGGGAGTTGCCGCGCATGTGCGGGCATTGATGCGCGCCTGATAAGTGCGCATCCCAGGGAGGACGTAGAAACATGTCAGAAAAGTCAGATAAAACAGAGCGTGATTTGTCGCCGACCGCCGAGACAATGTCGTTTGAGGCAGCGTTGGCCGAGCTTGAACGGATCGTTCGCGGTCTTGAGTCTGGCCAACAAAATCTTGCTGACGCTATTGCAGCTTATGAGCGTGGTACAGAGCTAAAGCGCTATTGTGAGGCGCGTCTGGCGGAAGCAGAACAAAGAGTCCAAAGTATCGTGACACGGGCCGACGGGTCCCTAAGTCTCAAACCGTTCGACCCTGGAGTGGGTTCATGAGCCACGGCCTGTCTAGCTCCGGCCTTGCAGCTCTGACCGATGCTCTGGCCCGCACGGCCGCGATTATCGAGGAAGAGCTCGATGCGTTGATGCCGCTTCCAGAAGGCGATGAACGACGTCTGGTTGAGGCAATGCGCTATGCTACGCTTGGTGGTGGCAAGCGGATGCGTGGCTTTCTGGTTATCGAAGTCGCTAGGTTGTTCATGGTAAATGCTACTTGCGCCGCTCGTGTTGCAGCCTCCGTCGAAATGCTCCATGCTTATTCACTGATTCACGACGATCTACCGGCGATGGACAACGACGATCTGCGTCGTGGCAAAGCATCGTGCCATAGAGCGTTTGATGAAGCGACGGCGATTCTGGCCGGCGACGCGTTACAGACGCGAGCGTTTGAAGTCCTTGCTGATCCAAACACTCATTCCGACCCGGAAGTGCGTTGCGAACTGATTGCGTGCCTTGCTGCAGCGTCTGGCGCACGAGGCATGGTAGGCGGCCAGATGATTGACATGCTTGCTGAAGGGAAGAGGCTGTCTGCACATCTTGTGACCCGCTTGCAAGCACTCAAAACCGGCCGACTGATCCAGTATGCTGCAGAGGCAGGAGCTATTCTTGGTCGGGCGCCGGCGGCCCAGCGCCATCTGATTGCCGCGTATGGTCGTGATCTTGGGGCTGCTTTCCAGATCGCCGACGATCTGCTCGACACGGAGGGGTCAGCGGCTACTCTCGGAAAGACCGCTGGGAAAGACGCGTCTCAAGGTAAGGCAACGATGGTTGCCGTCCTCGGTATCGAGCGTGCCCGTGTTCAGGCCGGGCATCTAGCGGCGCAAGCTGCAGAACATCTCGATAGTTTTGGGTCTCGGGC
>JAJZBH010000066.1 GCA_021799015.1 Pseudomonadota bacterium | reverse complement strand
AAAATCAGAGCCCCGCCGCACAGGCCGCCTGATCAACCCATACCAGGGATGCGTGAACGCCGACCGGCAATCAGACCGCGGCACTCACCGGATGGATACTTTGCTCCTCCGCATCGGCCTTAAGTTCCCGATCCCGAACCGTCGGCATCACCATCGCCCGGGCGAAGGTCGGCACCACAGCACCGGCGTTATCGCGCGCATCGGCCCGACATTGCTGGCGCCACGTGCTCAATTGTCCACTGCTGATGTCGTGACGCCGGCAGATCTCCGCCCGAACAACACCCGGCTCCAAGCTCTCCGAGACAATCGCCTGCTTCTCAACCATCGACCATCGTCGCCGCGCGCCACGCGTGATCACCTCAACACGCTCAATCGGAGCACTCCTACGAGCGCTCGTAGGAGTGCTCGCTATTGGTGCCCCGTCAAAAACCTCATTCAATTCTTCCTGCATCATGCCAATCAAAATCGGCATCATACCGCCTCACGCCAACAAGGTCAGAGAAACAACGCTTACCGCCTCCCTGCACCTCTATTCGATTGACCTATTGCCGACCAATTACGAAGGCAGAGGGGCTGCGCGCGATCTCGCGCTCAGACGTAGAACTTGAAAGGCTGCCGCTCCGCCCCGGCGGCGCTTCCCATCGTCAGCACTTCGCCGACCTTGTCTGCAAAACGAATGGTGACCGGCAGGCCATCACTGAAATTGCAGGCGTTGTAGTTGATTTTCGTGAGCCCCAGGATATCGGCCAGCACGATATCGATGCCTGGGAATTCACCGCTCGCGCGCAGCACGGTCACGAACAGCGGGTTCGGCGTCTCCGGGCCGATATAAGTGTCGATGCGCGGCGCATATCCAGTGGTCCACAAGTAAGCATCTTTGTCGCCGAGCTGGATTGCCGTGCCGCGCAGGCATGGATAATCGCCGTCGCGGAAGAGCTTGGTCTCCCCATGGGTCGATTGGATACGCACACCTACGATATTGGTGCCATCAGGCGCGGCCTTGCTGAAGGCCTCCCATTCCGCGTCGTTGAACTTGGTTCGGCCGTGAATGAACAGCTCTTTCGGATAGACCCCGAAGCGCTGCTTGTAGGTTTCCAGAACCGTCTTGATCAGCTTTCCAGCCGCCAGATCGCTGAGGTGAAATTCTCTATTTTCGGTCTGCCAGGGTCCGTTCGCCCCGCGGAAGACGACGCCATCGCCTTCGCTCAGGAACATCTGCGCCGCACAGCAAGCGTGATTGTCGGGATGGTTGGGAAGGAGTTTGAAGACCAAGCCGACGTAGCAGACGCCCGGCCGCATACCGGCGATCTTCCACGGGGGTTCAGCCTGCGTTTTGTAGAACAGGCCCGTCGCCAGGTTCCAGGCGACGGTGGCGGAATCCTGGGTGCCGCGCTTTGGATATCCCGCCTTGTTCACGAATTCCTCGGGCGCAAGCGTCGTCTCGCGAATGAGCTGGGATGTCATGCCCAGCTTCAAAAGCTTCGCCTTGATCTGACGGTGGAAGTCGGGGATGTCGTCGAACACCGCTTCAAGTGTGTCATCAATGACTCCCGCCAGCAGCGGAAGGTCGGCGCGCCCCTTCTGGCGCCTGGACAACTCCCCCTTGAGGAGTTCGACCTTGCGGCGCTGACCCACAACCGGCCGGCAGGTTTCGAACACGATTTCCGGCACGACGAAGATCCAGACGTCAACTGTCCGCTCCTCATTTTTCGCGTGACGCTCGATCGGGTCGATGAACAGCTTGGTCGTCGCGGCCACCGCCTCGTGATGGTTCTCGATCGCAATCGCGGCACGGATGTCTGCCGGATCGATCTCGCATGTAATCATGGCGCCCGGATCGGCGCGGATCCCGAAGGCCTCTTCGAGACCTGGAAAGTCGGACAGATGCAGCCGGAACTCTTTGTCGCGCTTGCCGCGAAGCGGAATCGCGACGGGATTGCCGATCGCCTCGAGCCAGCGGCGCAGGAGATCCAGGCCATGTTTTGTACCAATCGCGCCGATAGTGATCTGCGCACGATCGGGCATCGACGCGGGCCCATAAAGCGTGAGACCGTCCTTCGGATGATCCGAAGCCTGCCCGTGCCCAAATCCGAGCGGTGGTTCCGGAATGTAGAGGACCGGAACGGATTTTTCGGCAAATTCGATCAAGCGTCCTCCTCCTCGAAGTGGCCGCCGAGCGTTGTGGAATCGGCTTCTTCCGCATCCTCGCCGAGCTTGTTGGTCTGGCGCGCGGTGACGGGCGCGGTGAACTGGATTGGCATCGCGTCGAGCGTGATGCTGCCGCCTGAACCGACAGCAAGATCGACATAGGGGCTGTCGCCGGCCAACAACTCCATGAACGCCATCACACGCCCGTGCCAGGCCTTGTTGCGCCAAGCCGAGCAGATCGAACGCCGCAGGCGAAACTGGGTTTTTGTGTCCGGAATGACAATCGGCTTGTTGCGCTCGCCGATGTCGGAGAACAGCACGCGGCCCTTGAGGCGCATATGGGGATAGGGAAAGAGGCTGGGAATAACGCTGACGCCATATTCCCAGATTTTCTTGCGGGCGACGCCGCGCAGCATCGAATTGCGGCTCTGACCTTGGCGGCCCCATGAGACACGCTTCTTGAGGCCCAATTTGTCCTCGCCGACGTGGAAGGACAGGCCACTCGAGAAGGTGTGGGTAAGGAACCCTTCGCGGGCGCAATGCTTCTCCCACGCCTGGCGCAGGAGATTCATCATGATCGATCGGGCATCCCGGCTTTCGATCCCCGCGTCCGATGACCCGTTCTCGAGGAGATCGAGAACATCAAAGTCACGCTCGGCGCGAAACGGCCCCACCCGCTCGAAATGTTCTGTCAGGTCGAGCGGGCTGGCGAAGGTCAGGAAACCGTCGCCGAACTCGGCCATCGGGTATTCGAAGGACGCGCCGAGCTTGCGCAGCAAAGCCTCATTGGCCCGGTTGCGCGGCACCAGGTGATTGAGCTTGTCCGGCA
Organism: Pseudomonadota bacterium; assembly: GCA_021799015.1. Taxonomy (GTDB): domain Bacteria; phylum Pseudomonadota; class Alphaproteobacteria; order Acetobacterales; family Acetobacteraceae; genus Acidiphilium. The sequence goes on along the minus strand of JAJZBH010000066.1, from coordinate 9,999 downwards.
TCCGAATGATCCGGAGCCAGTTGGATGTCAGGACCTCGGGAGCGGTCTCGATCTCCACGGCGCGCCGGCGCAGATGCGCGTACCATTCAGGCCTTATGATCCCGCCGCCAGCCTTCGGCACCTGCTGCCTTTCAAGCGACTTGAGCAGGCTCGCCAGTCCCCTGGCCCAGCCACTCTCGAAATCGACATACTGAAGGCCGCCGATGCCGAAGAGTTTTTGGAATGCGCGTACCTTGAGGGGGATGATGAAATTGGGATCCTGGAGCTGCTTTGTCAGGTCCTCGGCTATGGCGATTTCCTCGCGAACGCCCCTTCTCGCGAGCGTTTCGTCGCTGCAGCACAGCAACATCTTGATCGCCCTTGTCTGAAGGGCCGCGGTAAGCTTGCCGCGCCATTCGTCGCCGGCATCGAGATCGAAAATGTCGGCGAAAACCTTGTAACCCGCGGCTTCGAGACGCGGTGCGAGCCACAACACGAACTGGTCATCGCCAGGCGTCGCCTTGGAGATAAAGATCAGGTCGCGTTCGACAGGCCCGGCTCCGTTCATCTTTGGGGTTCCGGTCCAAACGAACATCTACCCCGAACGCTTTCCCTCGTACCCGGCGCAGGCGATCTTGGCGGATACCCCTGAGCCGACGAGTCATGGAAGCGCATCGGCATCATTCGACCGACTTCTCGATGAACCCGAGCGTGTTGGCGTTCTCGACGAGCGTTCGCACCTTGGCGCGATCAAGGCCGCCGGGCACTTCCGCTTCGATCTCGAGCCGGAGCTTCACCTGGCTGCCGGGCAGCGTCGTGAGCTGCTCGACGATCGCCTCGACGATCTGATGAATGTCCCGCGCTGGCCGCTCCGGTGAGATCATCACCACGCCGGTGAATCGCGTCGGCCTCTTTTCGGTCGGGGCCGCCGTGGGCGTCTCGCCAGTGGTCTGCTCGCCGGGCTGCGGTGTTCCGTCCCCAGGTCCTGGTGGCGTGCCGGTCGGCCCGGGTTGCGGCGGCGCCGGCCGATGCGCTTCCGCCACATCCGGCTTGATGATGACGCTGTCGCTGTCGATGACCACCGCCGCGTTGCCGGCCCGTTCGATCGCGAGCCCCAGATAGGTGTCCGTTTTCTCATCCCATCGCTCGGCATAGGCGAATGGGCCAGGCAGCATGCCGCTGACGGCCGACTGCACGGCCTTGATCAGGACCTCCTGGTTCTTCAGGCGCGGCAGATAGATGTAGCGGTTGAGGTATTCTCGCAGGTCCTTCAGCGACAGGTGCGGCTTACCGTTCCAGATGTATTTCTGGAGATCGCGATCGAGCCGCGCCGGGCCCAGCTCGGTGAGCAGGCCTTCCTCGCCCACGAGTTTCTTGGTCGCTCGCGCCAGCAACCCGTCCTGCGCCGGAATCTTGCCCGAAACCCACTCGACATCGGCCTGGGCGCTTTCCTGGGCCGGATAATGAAGATAACACCACGCCTCCTTGAGGCGCGTTTTCATCGTCTCGTTCGCCTCGGCCAGCCTAGCCTCGGCCAGCGCACTGTCACTTTGGGTGAGGTTGAGCCGCTTTGTATCGCGGACGATCTCGCCCCAGGCCAGGGACGCCCGCACAGCATCTTTCAGATTGTCGAGCTGGCGCGCGTCGGCGGCGATGAACACCAGCATGTTGCGATAGACTCGCGGCGTGCTGCCGCGCTGCATCAAGATATCCTTCGCCTCTTTCAGCGCATCCGAGGCGTCACGTCCGTTGTGCGGATGCGCTACCCCTAGCACCACTGCCCGCACGCCGCCCGCCTCATCCGGCACCTCGGCTGACGATGCTGGGGCAACCTGCACGGCGTCGAAATGGCCTCTGTCAGCCAGGCCATTCACATATCTGGTCAGCTCCCGATCGACTGTGACCGCGACAAGGGCGTCCTCGAGCTGCGCGGCGCGGTCGGCCGCGATGCGGTTGAGGCTAGCCGACATGGAATACCAGTACCGGCCAAGATCGGCGTGCATGAACTTGGCCTGGTTGGTCAGCCGCCGGAGCGCGTCGCCGAAGATCGACGGCCGTTCGCCCGGCTGCACGACGCCAAGATTGATCTGCTTGTCGTCCAGGCCGGTATTCTGCTGCTGATGTGTCGGAGCAGTGCCCATGAAGATCGCGCGGGCGACCCGCCTGGTTGCCGAGTAGCGGTTCAAGTTGGGCGCGGACTGATCGATCTTGTAGGGCGTGGACGTCGTGCCATCGACATCGCCGGCGATAATCGACTGCCAGCTCACGTCGAGATAGTGCAGCAACTCCGGTTCGACGCGCGGAGAGCTGACCGCGACGCTACCCGGCATGATCATCACCGAGGGATCGCCATTCATCCAGAGCTCGTGGATGGCCTGCGCCATCAAGCGCAGCACGCCGCGCGTCCGCTGGAATTTTTCGAGCGATCCCCAAGTCGTATAGAGCTGGTCGAACAGCTCGGGATGGATCGGGTAGGCCTTCTCCAGCTTGCGTCGATAATCCTCGTCCGCGCAGCCCTGCGGGAAGTCGTTGGCGTTCTCGCGGTAGAGCTTCGCGAACTGCTTCAGCGTGTTGTCCCGGTGATGGAACTTGTCGCCGGAGATTTCCTTGAACAGCCGCCGCCGGACGATCTCATAGCTCTCCTCCTGGCTCGCCGGCCGCCAAGAGGACTCGACCCGACTGAAGGTCTGCTTGAGGCGAGCCAACGCCTCCTGGCCGCCTTCGCCGCCGACTTCGATCTGAGATGCCGGCAAGGAGGCGACCAGCAGCGTGCGCGGGCTCGCTTTCACCGCTTCTGTGAGCGACTGCACGAAGGAGAGGTTCGCGTCGAACGAGCCGGACGGCAGCCCATCGACCCTGTAGATCTGGCGCAGATAGGCGACCCACTCGTCGATCAGGATCAGGCAAGGCGCGTATTTCTTGAAGATCGCCTCGAGCAGATTGGACCCTGGCGCAATGCCATTGGCGTCGTTCTCGGCGATCATGTCGAAGGCTTCGGCGCCACCGAGCTGCCAGGCCAGTTCGCCCCAGGTCGTGCGAATCTTTCGGCCACCCTCGGCGTTGAGGACATCCTGCGGTCCGCGCGACGTGCCGACCAGTACGGCACGATTGATGCCCTCCGGCACGCTGAACCCCTGCTTCTCAAGCAACTGATCCAGCCCGGAGAGGTCCTGGACCGGCGTCGGTCCCGCCATGTGATAGAGGGCGAGCATCGAGTGGGTCTTGCCGCCGCCGAAATTGGTCTGCAGTTCGACCACTGGATCGCCGCCGCTGCCCGACAGCCGCTTAGCCGCGCCGATCAAGACTGCGCTCAGCCCCTCGGTGAGATAGGTGCGGCTGAAAAACTGGCGCGGGTCGCGATACTCGGCAGGTGCGCTGCCCGAATGCACCTTGGCGAGATCGGCCGCAAACTCGGCCTGCTGGAATTCGCCGGTCGCGACGTCCTGGTGCGGCTCGACCACCTCACGCCACGGAAGCAGGCCCGCCACAGTCTCGACGGAGATTTCCAGGCGCTGGGTCTTCCGCCGTTCCTCATTGCGCTGAAGCTCGGTGAACTTCGTGCGCAGGATGGTGTCGCGCATCTTCGAGAGCTGCTCAGCGGTCTCTCCGGCGCTGATCGCCTCCATCAGACGACGCATGGAATCGAGCGCGCGCTCGGCGTCGTCATAGGTGAAGGTCTCATTGTGCGAAAGCTTGTTGCGAACGTCGCCAAGCTCGTTCACCCACGACCGCTCGGCGCGGCCAAGAACAGCCTTGAACGCGTCGTTCCAGAAGCGGTCCATCGCGTTGAACAGTGCGGCCTGGTCCCAGCCGACCTCACCATTGCTGTTGGGGCGCAGGCCCGGCAGCTTCTCCAGAACCTGGACCTGCCAATGCCCTTTGAGCGAGCTTTCCAGCCGCTTTTCGACAAACGGAATGAGGGCTGCGGGCAGCAGCTCCATCCCCTCGAAAACATATTGGCGCGTGCTCTTGGCCACTGTCCCGCTCCCCCTCAGAAATCGAGCCGGATCTGACGATCACCGCTCGTGTCGTGAATTGCCGCCGCCTGCCGCGTGAGTTCTGTCCAGTCGGCGATTAAAGCGTTGTAGGCCGTAGCCTCCTTCGCATCCTTCCGCTTGTTGGCGCTTATGTCGTAAAGGCAGTAGGCAAGGTCCTTCACGGCCTCGGCCTTCGCGTCGATCTTCTTCAGCAGAACAGCGGTGTCGTGAGAGATGCCGTCCTTCTCGTACTTGCGGACGAGGTGCTGAAGGCACTCCCATACGGTCAGATGGCCGTCGCCTTCCGGCTCCCAGTCATTGTCTAATTCATCGCGCGCCAGGATGCGGACCTTGCCGGCAGCGCTTTCGATGATCCCGGCATGTTTCACGCTTTCGACCGAGATGCCTCGGGCGCGGGCGAGGTTGTCGGCCGCGCCGTAGTCACCCTTCGCCATACCGTGCTGCTCGAACCAGGTGATCGCAAAGCGGGTATCGGCGTCGAACTCGCCCTGGATGCCGCCGAGATATTCGTCGAGCTCGCGGTTGATAAGCTGCAGCGCGGCCTTCACCGTCATCGGACTGTCATCGGACTCCAGCACCGCCTTGTAGCGGGAGAAGACACCCATGCCGGGGCCGATAGCCGATTGCGGCATATCCGCCGGAGCGATGTTTGCGGCCTGAAGCTCGGCAATGGCTGGGGGCAGTTCGCGCTTCAGGGCACGGATGAACTCGGCCCGTGTGATAACCTCGGCCGAAGCCTCCTTCTTGCGACAGACTAGGACGACCGAGTTGGCGAGGGCATTAGTGCCCGAAGCAACCATACGGTTAGACATTTCAGTGCGCATAGGCCATGTGCCGACGACCGAGAACCCGGCTTGAACGACTGCCTGAAGAAAGGTCGCCCAGCCAGTCGAACTTATGCCTTCGCTCTCGACCTCGCTTTGTTTGAAGGCATAGTAGATCGTCGCCGGAAAATTAATCCCAGCTTGCTCGGTCATTCTCGCGATAGCTTTAGTCATGCCATCGAGAAAAAACTGATCCGCTTTTTCTTGGCCGCCGTGACGATACCTAGTTGCGACAAGCTCCTCAAGCTTCGGAGTAGACAGAAAGCCGAAGACGCCAGGGAAAACAGTACCGCAGTTACGCTTCAACCAGACATAAAAGAAATCTGACAAATCAGAATATTCAATGTTGTCATAATACGGTGGATCGGACGATATTACGGCCTGATCGGGATATTCCACTGTCTGCGCATCGTGTTGAGCAACATATCCCGTGGCGGCAGGCACAAGCAATTCTATGACTCGGGCAACCCAATCAACGTTGCTAAGGAAGTTCCCACTTGAATCTGAAAATGGATTTCCTTCTGCAAAATCCCAAGTCATAGGGATTGCCTGTCGCGCAAACGTATTTCTAAGCGCCTCCATCTTAGGCGAGGAATCCCAAGAACATATTGTCGAACCACGATCTGCAGAGCGGTCAATCGCAAACGCGAGAAATATTCTTATAGCTTCTGCATAAGCGAGCGCTCCGCTCCCTCCTGCATCTAACGATGTCGTATCATTCGGCCAGCCGCCATTGATGCAATCCTCGAAAACCTGTGCTTGCAAGTCGTCAAGGGATTTTGAAAGAGAGGTTAGGGAAGCCAGCTGTCGAGGAAGAAAATAATCCTCAAATGTCTCAAAGCCATACTTGCGACCCTGCGCGTTACTCGCAAATGTCCCACGGCAGGGCACACGAAGAAAATCTGTGTCAGTTTCACCAAGTTCCCTGTCAGCAAGAGCGACCGCATCAAGCTGCACTTTTGACGGACTTAAATAGACACGACCTCTTTTCCCCTCGGCCGCAACAGCTAACAGAACGCGCCCCATTTCGCCGCGCGATGCGGCGGCATCGACATAAGCCCCAGAAATCGGGGCATCTGACAGCAAGCACCGAAAATTTGCTTGTCCTGCTTTCGTACCCTTCCTTGCTCGTGCAATATCGTCTTTCGATCCGCCTCGTTGAACTTCATATTGGATCGTCTTCGTCTTTCGATTTGGCGTCGCTTCTATCCAAGCTTCGCGTCCGGGTTTAGTTCCAAGAGTAAAGCTTGACGTTACCGGAACCTGTGTGTCCGCAAAGGCCGGGTCGGGGCTCGGCACTGTACGCGCCCAGATCCAGGCAATCACCGTCGCCTTGCCGCCGCCGTACTCCTTTGGCAGGTCTACCTGCGGGTAGAGGTGCCCGATGCGCCCCCACGCCTTATCGCGCATCCACTCGCCATAGAATTTGACGTCCTCCGCAAGGCCCTCGGCGTTACGGTAGAATTGCCGTTCGTTCGCGCCGGGATGGATGGGTTCCCTGTCCCTGAACTTCGGCGGGATCTCGATCATCGCCTTGCCGATCATCACCGCGACCGGGTTCAGGTCGGACCCATAGGCGGGCAGGCCCAGCCGCTGCGCCTCCAGCGGGATCGACCCGCCGCCCGAGAATGGGTCATAGACAGGCGGCAGCAGGCCGCCGCAGCTACGCCGAATTTCAGCGCGCGCGCGTTCCAGCACCTCTTCGTTGGTTGAGTTCTCCCACTTGACCAGATCCTCGATGATCTCGAACAGGCGCTTGCGTTCGATGTCGGCCGCGCAATCCTCCAGAGTCGGCTCAGGCGTGTCGGGCACATTCCCCTGCGCGTCTGCCTTGCGCTCGCGCCAAGCCTTGAGGCGCACGGCCAGGTCGGCCTCCGCCTGCTTGCGGACTTTCGGGTCGTTCAGCAGTTTGTCGGCATAGCCAGAGGGGTCATCGACAAGCTGCGCGAACAGCACTGCCCGGCACGCCGCCAGCGGTCGCCGCGCCCACCACAGGTGCAGCGTGGACGGATGCCCGTGCCGGATCGATTTCTCCCGCGCCGACGCCGCGTTGATCGCCTCGAGGGGAATGGCGACTTCGATGAGCTTCTTTTTATAGGTCATATTGCCCCTACGTGATGTCGTTTTTCAGATGGCCTGGCAAATACCCGACGACGACACGCGCGGTCTCAGCATCCCAGAAATAGTATAGGCGGAATCCTAGTCGCCCATCGCGGTTGTTACTTCCCTTCAGGTGCCAGTCCAATTCACGGCTGGACTCCTGATAGCGGACGAAATACGCGCCGCCGAACTGTTTGGCTTTATTATCCTGCGCAAAGCATGGTGTGTTTTCCAAACCCAACTCGGCTAACCTTTGGTCGAAAGCGTTCTTATGTGCGATGCCGCCAATACGCCGCATCGGCACATAGAGGTCCCTCATCATGAGGAGTGCGCTGTAGACGAGCGTGACATCCTGAAAATCCGAGTCGCGCGCAGCCTTGATGGCCCTCGGGTGAAGTTCGATCTGACCGCTTAGGTGAGCCCGAGCCCAACTCTCAATTTCCGCTAGGCGCCTGGGTATTACCGGACCAGCGCCTGCCGGTCTTTCTGAGAGCAGACCGTCAAGACGCGCTTGCAGTGCCGTGTAGCTGGCTCTGATCTGACGGAGTTCTGAAAGAGCCTGCTGTCGCTCTGCGTCGGCGTTGATGGCCAGCTCAAGGCTCGTTTCGGCTTCCTGCTTAGCGGCACGCAGTTCGTCGTCAGCCAGCTTCAGCAGTTCCGAATCGTCCTGTCCCGCAACTGAGGCACTCTCGCGTGCTTGCTGCGCCGCTATGCGCTTGACGTGCTGAAACGAAGGTTGCTCTCGTTCAAGAACGTCGCGCGGGCGTGTGATACGCAGTGTCTGCTCAGCAAGGAAGTCAGTGAAAGTTGATCCGGCGCTGTCACCCCAGTCGGCAATGCGCGCCGCGGTAGCGACCGGATGATCGGTAGGTAGATGGGCGCCAGGGTTGAAGCCTGGATTGTAGGTCCGGATCGCTTGACGGTATACCGAGAACTCACGACCCAGGCGATCGGTTAATGCGAAGGCGGCGTTGGACGTGACAACTACAGTGTGAACAAATCCAACAGTCCTTCGAATAAAGGGTTGGACGGGAATCGCCGTTTCCTCGGGGTTGTGCCCTCCCTCCGGGAGAGAGAACGCGACCACAGGGTGATGACGATGGGGCGCCTCCAAAAAAGCAACAAGCGCATCTACGTCCTCATCGGAATCCACTAACCAGGGATCAGCCGATGTTGGACGACCGTCGAGAAAAGCGTCCTGTGTGAATGCGATACCACGGACAAAATTCGGAATGGATCGCGGAATCGGCTCGGCATTGCCTCTCTGTGCGCAGATAAGGCGGACGCCGAAGACCACCTCGGTCGGACTGCGCTCGCCTATTCCGACCTCGGTTGTCCAAATGCGCGACGTATCCTTGAGACGCTCCCGCAGACGAAACGCCCAGTAGTGCGGCGCCTCTAGCCTGACCGCTTCGGCCTGTTCGGAATTATCTTGATCGATCTCGAACGAATCGCCCTGCCAGGCGCTGTCGGGAATGTTCCTGAGGTTTCGACCAGGATCGAATCCCCATTTCAGAACGCGTTCTTGCAACTCCCGAAAGATATTGTCGCCACGAACGACGAGCGCCACCTGCGAGGCGACTTGAACGAAGATGCGCCGCTCGGCGTCCTGGACAGAGATGTTCTCAGCGGCCTGCCTCATGACATCCCCGCCTGGCAAAGCTTCAGCATCTTTTCGTGGATGAGGCTTGCGCGCTTTTCGAGGAAAGCGGCGTAGTCAGCGGCAACCATTTCGTCATAGGGGATGAGATGGCTCGAAAGCCGTTCGCGCACCTCGGTCTCGCCCAGAGGTGTGCCCTCCAGTCGCTCGGCCAGATACCGTTCGGGCTCCTTGTCGGAGATGTTTCGATTGGTCTGCCAGGTCACCAGCGCGCAATTCAGCGACCGATAGATTTCCGTGTCACCGAAGCCGAGGCGCCCGAGATGCGCGCTCGGGAACAAATGGTGATATTCCCGCTTGGGCAGGTTCGCGCGACTCACGGTGCTGCCGTCCGCGAGGTCCAGCCCACCCTGGTGCAACGCCAGCGCAAGAATGGCGCGGCCCAGGCGATCCTTGTTCGTGGGCCAGCGCGCCGCAATCAGTTCATCGGTATGCGGGAGGGGGTATTGCGCGTCGTCGAAGATGGCCGGCTGCGGCGTATTCGCCTGCGCAATCAGCGCCCGGAGCTCGAGGAAATCCGCAAGCGCCCGAGAGTTGGTCGATTTCTCATAGCGACTGGAGAAGAACGCGCGCCATAGATATTTGCGTAAGATCGTTCGCGCGCGCCCTTCGGCATCGAGCCCCTGTGGCGCTCGCGCCCACAGGGCCGTCAGCACAGGCACCACAACATCCGACGGTAGCCGTTTCGCGTCGAAGACACGCTCCTCCTCAAGGAACGTCACCATCCCCTGGACGCCGTGGACAAGTTCGTCCCAGTGCGCCAGCAAGGTCTCTCCGAAGCTTTTTGCTAGGTAGGTCGCGTTGGTGGGTGGTTTGTCCTGGAGGAGCGCGCTCGCATAGAGCACCAGTTCCTCGGGCTCGTAATAGGCCACAACACCCGGGCAAGCCTCGCGGCAAGCGCCGACCAGCTCATGCAGCGACTGGCCCATGACCGCCTCAACTTGCGCGACGACGACGTCGTAGGTCGAAAGCGGCGCCGCCGATGTGTTCATTTTGATGAAGACATCGAGCGCCGTGTCCTTACTGGTGGTTACCGGTAGCGAGAGATAGGGCATGTTGAACGTGGCGAAGATTTCGCGAATCTTCGACCGGATCTCGCCAACGGCCTCCCGCTCATCGCCGTCTTCGATCGCAGCCTTCGCCCAGAGCTTGTAACCATCGTGGGCGGCATCGCCCGGCGCGCACAGGTCGAGCGGAATCATCTTCCGTTTCCACAGTTCCTTCGGTTCATTCGCCCAGAAGGGACGGACTGCTTTGTCACCTGGCTTCTTCCAGCGCCCGATTGAATCCACGTAAAAAGGCGCCCCGGTCTCCTCGTCTGCAGATTCCGACGGAAGCCGGCCGGGGATTCCGATTTGATGTCGGCCAGCGTTCCGATTTGAAGCCGGCCACCATTCCGATTTAATTCCGGCCACCTGGCGGGGATTTTTCAGCGTTT
>JAJZBH010000065.1 GCA_021799015.1 Pseudomonadota bacterium | reverse complement strand
TTCGGACTGCTCTGAAGGTGTCCACGCGCAATGGGTGAAGCGCGGGAAAACGGCACCGCGCTGCTGCCTAAGTTGAGTTTTCAAGCCAACGGAACGGGTCGTCGCTCACGAAAACGACTCTAGGCTTTTTTAACCTTTCAACTAGCACGTGCCGAATCTGCGGCGACGCTCGACACCCTCTGCCTGCGCTTCCCTTGTCCGTCTAAGACGCAGGTCGGCGATAGCTTGCAGGCATGGCTGCAAACAGGACAACTGCCAGCAAAAGCCAGGTTCCCGGGATCCCAACGAACGCGGCATCACAAGAGTTCCGGTTCCATGGCTCCGGGTTCGAACGGGCGTTGCCGGCGCTACGTTTAAACTGCCAACGTTATGGGCTTGTCCGGCAGACAAAGTTGCCACCGATCGCGCCAGTCAGACCGGACATAGTTTATTTCCATCAACCGGCGAACGCCAATAATCGGACGCTTTTCGAAACCGTGAAACGTAGTGTCGCTGCGCACAAATATAACCGCACGATTGAAATCCGCAGGGCCGCGCGCGACCCATTTCTGGTTTGCATCGTAGATATCAGTGCCCCAATTCTTCGCCTCGGGGCCAGTACAAAGATAGATCACCATTGAAAATAGCTTTGCCCTGATGTCCGGGTGCGGCTTAAGCCACATCCCGTCCGTGTCCTGTATATATTCGATGCGAAGAAAACTTCCTTCAAGGTCACCCGCCGTTAGGTTGCACGTCTTAGAAAATTGACGCGCCACATCTCCTCGCTGGAAGACCTCAACGAGCGCCCTGACCGCAGGAAAGTCTTCCTGCATCTGCGGCGTAAAAAAAGTCCGCTTTTTGTTATTCTCCTCAAGATCACGTACTCCTCCGCATTCATGGATATCCGGCGGCTTAACAGGCAACATCAACACGCCGACGCAAAGCTCCTCCGGCAAGGTATCTTTCAAAATCCACCGAACGTATGGCCAGTCTTCTCGTTCCGCATTATTCATCGCTTTAATAAAATGGAACGCAGCCTCATCCGAGCCGGGACTCACAGGAAACACCATATTCAGCACCTAACGTTTGCTGGAAACAAAACTCCGAAAATTTTTTGGCAAAACATCTAGAACCCGGTTTAGGGATGGAAAAGATTTGATAAGCGCGCTAAAGCCATGCCGCAGATATTCACTGCGCACATAGGATTCTGAATCACAATAGCACAGTTGAAGACTCATGCGCTGCCCTTTTTGCGGTAGAAATCCGTGCCATGAATTCTCGGACACTCTAAACATGAGCATGGCGCCGTATTCAGGTGGGAACTCAAACGCATAATTGTCACGATCCGAACTTCTCAGAATCCGCAAGCGTCCTTTCTCATAGGGCCACTCGGTAGAGAACCCCACTAGAACGGTGACAATTTTATGCTTTGAATCGTTGTGTGCATAGCCTTCGTTGTAATGGCCGGTCGTGTTTCCCATCATGACGATGCATGGGGGGCATTTGCTCAAATCGATATTGAATTTTTCTTCAACAATATTACGAAAGCGATCGCTCAGCAATTCCTCAATGACATTCCCAAAGTGTGGACCATACTTCAGCCGAGGCAGGCCAAGGTAGCTCTTAATGGGATAGCTGCCGCGCGTCGGAATAACCGGGGCATCTGAAAGCACCTCGTCTTTAACTTCCTGAGGCAAAGCGTCCGGCACGTACCCCCATTCGTATGGCTCCGTCTTGATCGCCAGTTTCCCGATCGCAGCTTCGTCAAGATATTTGAAAGAAGCGCCGACGTCCGCCATGATTTTCTCTCTTCCGCTTATGAACGTGCTTCCATAATTCCCGCTTTCGGCTCGCCTTGTCAAGGACAGTACAGCCAGCCGATCGGTATCGTTGGCGTTCTTCGCCACTTGACAAAAATTAAGGATTTCATCACTCCGAGCGCGCGCTCATAACAAGAATGGTTGGCACGCAAGCGTGCAAAATGACTGTATAGTGGGTACGGAAGGCTCTCATGCGACCTCGGAAATGCCGTCTTGTTCGATCAAGCCCTATGGTGCGCTTCTACAAGCCGCGTGGGGTCCGCCTTATGGAATTGCAGGTTGTCGTGCTAAGAAATGAGGAGTTGGAAGCCTTTTTATCGGTCGATTACAAAGGACTTGGCCATGAAGCTGCGGCCAAAATGATGGGTGTATCTCGGCCGACCTTCTCGCGTATTTTGGCCAGTGGGCGGTCTAGCATAGCAAAAGCCATGGCAGAAGGTGCAGCCTTAAAGATAGACGGCGGTGATTTCAGACTTGTCGACGAAGACAAAGAGAAAACGTAACCAAACCAAAACGGCAATGTGGTTGGCGAGAAGCGAGGTGTCCGTCAGAGCGATAAGCTGCTAACAACCAAAAAATGCGAAAAACGACCTGCGGCACAAGTGCAGATTCACGTCTTTATTTTCGAACAACAAAAAAAGGAACCGTGGCCGGATACGAAAAGGAAATGGCGTAGCGTTTGCTCGATGCACACGTCGATGGCCTTGCTAGGATATTTTTTTCTACTGTGTTTGTAATGCGTTTTTTCTAACGCGCTGGCTCAAGTTCTTTCGCCGCAACACCTAATTTTTGGCAATCGCCTCGATGCTTGCATTATAACGCCACGGCTAAAGCGGATCTTTTACGGGATGCACCTAGCTGCTTGCGCATGCAGAGAATAGAGCTACGATTCGCAACATTGAATACTTCATCGCCACTTTCACCTGGAAGTGAATTCTCGGCCCATTAGCCGTGGCCAAAGCCGCTTCATCACTCGCTTTGTGCCGGACGTAAACTACGCATCCTGTGTCGTTACGCGGTTGTGGTCGAAGGTTGCACCCGATATTTGCGAGTTTTTTGCGCTCACGATTGCAGACTGCTCTCCGCACACCCTCAATAGGCCGCTCGCCTACCGCTGGCAGCCGTTACGTCGTGTGCATTGTGGACAGAGCCGAATCAAATGACAAGACTTCTAATGAAATTTTAGGCCGGTCCCGCCAGGCAACTGACGGCCCGGTCATTTTTATAGCCGCATAAAGTAGCACTCCGCATTGGGAAAAAATGCGTTACGTTCTGGCCGTTCCGATTGGGCGGGTGTCTGGAACGGCATGAAAATTGTCACCGCTCTGTTCAACCATCGACGCCCGGACTCGCTATTTCCAAGGAATAGCTAACACGTAGGATTTCGAAGGCGTATGGAATTACATGCACGTTGCAACGCAACGGCTCAACGTATCGAGTCGATCAATGCCTTTCCGCCCTATCGCCGTGCCAACGGAAGCGCATAGGGCTGCCCGTTTGGGTAAACAACGTTGGTATAATCGCACTAAGATGATGCATACTCCCAACGAATTTCGCGGAAGCCACTTAATGCCGAACTTTTAAGGCGTTGTTGAGCTCGACTTCTTGGGATGTTTGACTGCAAACATAGAAGGCGCATGGTTCCAAGCGGCACAGGCGCATATGCAACTGGACTAATGTACAATGGGGTAGACCTTCGTCAAAAGCTGTTCGGCTTTGAACCGATCACCACAGCATGGCACCTCATCAAACAGACCTTGCGGCGCGGTATTAGCTTGTCAGGTGGCTGCTCATTAAGAATTTTTGCGATGCTCCGGCCTACTTGGCCGAAGGCTGTGTTGATCTCCTGCGATGACCGCGAATACATCGTCAGGATTGTTTACGACGCACACAGTGCCAACCCCTGTTGCCGGGCTGCCTCATGGTAGTCGGCCGTTACAGCGGGCGTTTCAGCATCAATAACGTACAGAAACCGAGCGAAAGGCATCGACTGCATGTTGAAAGGCGAAGGCGAAAATCAGGTCATGCCGTTGCGCGCACAAAGGAATCGGTTCCAATCTTTGCGGTCCGCTTGTTGGGCCACGCGACCTATTTAGAGCACGGCAAATGAGCACGGTTGACCGTCGCCTGGATTAACTACCGAACTACGTCGGTGTCTCCTACCGCGCTTTCAAATTATAGGCGTTTATTGGCCAAATAAATGGCTCGCTGGCACTATACAGCTGCGATAGTAGGAAGTTTACGAAACATAAGAGCCGCTGCGACGCGTCGTCCCACGCGCTAAGTGATTCGCATGCTTACTCTAAATCGCCGCCTAACGAATCATGGCATGCGGGTTCGCATGTCAACTGCTGATCCGAATCCTGAGGCGATCGCTGCATCAGCCCTCCCGCTAGATGGGCGCAGATTTGCCTGACTTTTGGAGTGGGCCAACAACCATGGCCGGGTATGGAGCGGCCGTTAAGGGTGCATGCCGACTTCGCGCTCGCAATGCAGACATAGCTTGGGGTATGTAAAAGACATACAATAAGAAGACTCCGGCTTGCACCGGGGTCTCGGTTTAGGAAGCCTCCTTATCCGGAGGTTTTGGGATCGCTGCACTTTAACCTGGATTTCCTACACAGTGGCGTCACATGTTCGTGGTTTACGCTGTCATGTCGATTGTACATTTCCGCCGACAAAAAATCCCCGGATCTCTCCGGGGAGTCTTGTTAGGGAATTCCGACGCCTCAATAAATTCAAGTTACTATCGGGAGTGGGAGTCCAATTAACATATTGTGGGCAGTTATTTATGACAGTTTTATGACATTTAATGATGCCTCTACCAACCTATCTGTGCGGTCTTCGTGGCATGTCGAGCCTTATTGGGGCGACACCTCTGGGCCGGCCTCTGTACTTCCACGAAAGGCCGGGCGGTGGCCGCACAGCGGCGCCATGACCTTTAGACTGACTCCTTGGGGGCGGGTAGCTGCTGTTGCTCGTTTATCCACCCGTTGAGCCAATGGACCAGTGCTGATGGGCCTCCCTCATCCGGCAAACCCGAGCCACTCGTTCGAGCCATCCCGTGGGCTGGTCCATTCGAACGCCATCGCAGCAGCCGGGGCCTGCGACGTCTCAACACACCACGCCTTAGGCGCAAATGCGATCTTTCATTAAAGTTGATAAATATCATCGTTCTCAGCGTTCAAGGAGAGTAAAAAAGGCAACAAATGACCGTTCGGAAGATGCAGATAGTGAGTGCGCTGGCAGGGCCTTCGCTCCTGCTGCCGGATCTCGTGGCCGACGCTCTTACCGCCAACGCACGTATCAAATTTGCCTTAAGTTGGCTGCAAACGGTCGAAAGGTATGCCATAGATGCAAATCGCGTATCTTTTGCCAACCTCATGCCAGAACAAACCTTAGTAGGGCTTGAGGCGGACCCGCTTTTCACGGCTCCCATAGCAGTTACGCGCGCTCCTGGCGGTATCCACTTTGCTAATGCTGGAACTATCATAAACCGGCTTTTGCAAGACCTCATGTCTATGAGGGTAGCTATAGAGGCAGGCGCAGAAGTCGGTATCATTACCCCGGTGGAATCAGCACGGCTCCGCACGCGCGAGGAGGACATCGTGCGCGGCGTTCGTCTCGAAGACGATATCTTGCCGTCAGGTCTTGTTTCGGCTCTCTCCCGCATTGCCGAGCCTGAACACGACACGCTCCACAGTCTCGTCATGGATATGCATAAAGTTCTCAATGTCATTGGCGTGGCATTGGCAGAAGAAGATGTTGCCGGTGCGCATGTCTCGCGCTTAAGCGGACTTGATAAGGAGCGTGTCGCTGCTTTCATGCGAGGCTTGAATCGCACCGCCCCGCTCAAATTTCGTCACCTAGGCCTAGGTACCAGCGCCACACGCGATCAATCCCGGCTGATTATCCAGAACGATATCGGCGCAACTGACGTGCATGTGCTAATTGTGTACGTAGAGGGCTTGCGCCTTTCAATTACGTATAGTGACATCCACCACCAACGTTTGGAATTCTTCCAACGACGCCTACAACGTTTTTCATGGTCGGTGTCCGGCAGGCGCTCCGGGGAAATCACGCAGAATATTTCCTACCTTGCTACCGGTGTATTCGAAGCACCGAATGCCGTGGCTTTGGACGCTGCATTAGAACATCTCGGCGCAAGCGTCACGTTCCTGATCGACTGGAACAAAGCGCGCAAGAGCTTACGCCGGCTGGTTCCGAAAATAGCAGCTGTATCCATTCTGGATTGGGCCGCGGATCATGAATTAGGTCACTGTGCATATCTCGAAATTGGTGGCGATACGTTCTTGGGTGATCTTCTCGAAATAGCATCCAAAGCGACTGGCGGATTTTATACCTCTCTTCAAAATGCCTTAGGCGAAGAGGGCGCCGTAGACTTCTTACATCAAGTCTTGCGTATAGCGAGCGAAGAGTTGAGAGCCGGTCGACACCCGCTTGCAATTCGGGATCTTTTGAGAGCGGAACTGTTATCCCGCGTTGCTTCCGTTGCGGACCGCATACTCGAGGCCGTCGCCGACCACGCAGCACTTACACTTGACCTTGGAAATCTGGTCAGAAGCGCCCTCCTTGAGGCAGGTCCAGTAGGCAGCGCTGTAGCTAAGCGTGCCAATGCGTGGGAAGCGCTCGCGGATCACCAAGTTCGGAGAATCCGCGGCTTATCCTGTATCAGTAACGAACTAGCATGGCAGATAATAGCCTCAGGTGCCGACGATGCCGCTGATGAATTTGAAGAAATAGTTTTTCGGCTCCAGTTCTTGCCTATAGACATTCCTGTCGACATTCGTGACGCCCTTGTACGTCTGGCCGAATATTCTGTTGCGACCACCACGGCTTACATACGTTTACTATGCACACTGACTAACGTGCGCCGAGGAACTTCTTTCCCTGACACGCGTCAGTTCCTACACACCTTTGACCAACTGCGCAGTCACGAACATTTAACGGACGCGGCTGAACGCGAAGTTTTATTGCGTCTTATGAAAGTTAATGTAGATGCGAAGACATTGTACATCGTAACCGCCATCGTCGATAGTCTGGAAGAAGCAGCGGACGCCTTGTTACACGCCGGACGCCTTGTTTCAGACCATGCACTAGGAGAGTGGTTTGCAACCTGATGAAATTCCGATGATTGAATCTGGTGGCCCTGTACCACCGAATGACGCCTTACCTGCGCTCGGCAACAAGGCCTTCAATCTTTTGACGCTTGCAGCCTTGGGCTTACCTGTGCCGCCAGGTTTTGTCTTGCCAACATCCATCTACGCAACGTGGATTGCGGGCGAATTGCCATCATTAGGTGAATTTCACGCGCTTGTCAGTGCTCCGCTTGACCGGCTGCAGCGCGCGACGAACCTCGGCTTCGGAGACCAAAAACGGCCGCTTCTCGTTGCCGTCCGATCAAGCGCTGCAGTTTCTATGCCAGGCATGCTCGACACGATCCTCAATATCGGTTTGACGCGCGCGACGCTCCCAGGCGTTATGGCCCTAACTGGCAATCCGAGATTAGCATGGGATTCCTACATGCGACTCATCGTGTCATATGCTGAAATCGTTTACCGACTTGATACGTCTCCGTTTGATGAAGCTCGTATAAGGGTAATGGCGGCCGCAGACGCTACGACTCGTGAGGAACTCGACACTCTATCGCTGCGCACCCTGACTCTCCAGTGTCTGGACATCTTTGAAGAGTTGGCACGTAAGGCGTTTCCAGACGATCCCTTTGACCAGCTGCTACATGCAGTAGATGCCGTGTTCCGGTCCTGGAATGCAGAACGTGCCAAGAGCTACAGAAGAATTAACAACCTCAAGGATATTCCTGGCACCGCAGTAACAGTTCAGCGGATGGTCCATGGAAACGCAGGACCAAAATCCGGTGCCGGCGTCGGCTTCACGCGGGACCCCGCGACAGGAGAAAGACGACTCTATCTCGATTTTGCGCTCGATGCGCAGGGCGAAGACGTGGTTTCAGGCCGTCGCCGCGTCGTACCGGTCGTTCAACTCCCCCACGCCTTACTCGAAGCGAATCAATTGCTTCAGCACATCGCTGTGCAACTCGAGCAAGCATTCCGTGATGCCCAGGATTTCGAGTTCGTTGTCCAAGAGGGGGAGCTTTTCTTGTTGCAAACACGCCAAGCAAAGCGCTCCCCGTTGTCACGCCTGAAGATCGCAGTAGATCTCGCCCGAGAAGGCCTTATTACACGTGAGGAAGCCTTACGACGCATCGAAGGTCTCGATGTTCTGTCCCTAACGCATCGCCGGGTGGTAAGCGGACCACATCAACCGATCGCCCGCGGCGTCCCTGCCGGTATCGGGGTTGCTAGGGGTTCAATCGCACTCAGCGTCCACGATGCGCACACACAGCATGCTAATGATCAGGACGTTATCCTTGTCCGCGATAGGGTTGCGACAGAGGATATCGAGGGCATTATGTGCGCGAGCGGCATCCTGACGGCGCGTGGCGGTCGAACCAGTCACGCCGCTGTAGTTGCACGCGAACTAGGTAAAGTTGCGGTCGTAGCATGCGGTGACCTTGAAGTATCCAGAGACGAACAAAGCTGCCTAATAGGTGGCCACCGCTTTAGGAATGGTGATCCGATCACGCTCGACGGGGAAACAGGCTGCGTGTACGCCGGAGATGTTGAAGTTACTGAAACACCGCCAGTTGAGGAGTTGGCCATATTAGAGTCATGGAGGCATGGTTTGCATAATGCGATACCATGATCGTGAGTTTGTAGACCTTCTCGAACGGCAAAGATTCAATGAACAGAGCGGCCTCACCCGACGTCGTTTCTGATTCCTCAGAAAGCAAGAACGTTACATGGGCTGCAGCCCTTCCCGTTTCCAGATAAACGAACCAGGCGCTAGGCTGCCGCCTTCGGGCCACAGCAGTTTTTGCAGACAGCAACGAGCTTTTGATCTATGGTGAGGGCGCCCCCTGTGATGCAATATTGCGCCGGATGCGTCAGCAACGAATCGGAAACGATTACGAGATCGCCTTGAAACCGGTCGCAGCGTTCATAAAAAAAGGAGTGGTCATGGCCCAACAAAGGCAATACAAGGTCGGAACCCAGCTTGACAAACGTGTTCACCAGTCCAGCGTTATTATGTTGCCGCCTCCACAAAAGGATGGCGGCATGCCATTGCTCACAGCGCTGAGACTTCGCCGCTCGACACGAGATTACATTGATCGGCCAATACCGCTACAAGCGTTGTCGGATCTGCTCTGGGCTGCGTTCGGGATCAACCGATCGAATGGAGACCGGACTGCGCCCTATTGGCGCCATGTCATGGTCATGGATATCTATCTCGTTATGGAGGACGGAGTATGGCTTTACGAACCGAAGATGCATCAACTGCAGCGCTGCATGCTAGGCGATTTTCGCGCTGCAACAGGGCTCCAGGAGTTCGTGGGGATTGCCGCGCTTAACCTTATTTATGTCGCCCACGGCGAACGCATGGATGTGCCTCCCCAGGAACGGCGCCTTTATGCAGCGGCCGATGCTGGATTCATTGGTCAGAACGTTTATCTCTATTGCGCCTCCGAAGGTCTTGCGACGGTATTCCGTGGAGCGTTGGACTACCAAAGACTCGGGGAAATTCTAAACCTACCCGATCAGGCATTTGTCGTCTTTGCTCAAACAGTTGGATGCGCCAAGCCGCATTGAATTTATGCACAGTGATGTATAGGCTCGCGCTGAAAATGGGCATATTTCCGAGATGCTGTTATGTATAATCAGACAAACAAACTCTTTGACAAACACTCCGCGACACAAAATTGATACCAACGACAATTTTTTATTAGAAAAGCAGTCGCTCTCAGCTGCCATCTGCCGCTGCAAACGGCTTTTTCTGACATGTACTCGGCTTTTTCGATATCTATGTTAATTAACCGTCGTTTAATCATATCAGCTCTATCAGCAGAGGCCGATACGTACACGCTTCCTCCTTTAACCGTTCTGGTTTCCGCAATTGGCTCCGGTCAGATGAGTTCGCCAATCAAATTGGGTGTCTGGCGACACGATGCTCCGGCTGCGTAACAAATCGAAGAAGCTCTGCCGACATCTTTTCCGAGGCGTGCTGCGAAATATCACCCAGCGACAACATACCCACCACGCGCATTTTCCTGCTGAGAACCGGCAATCGGCGAATATGCCTTTCCTCCATAAGATGGATGGCTTCCCTGATGTCCTGGTCGTCAAAACAATAGCTAACTGATTTGGACATTGCTTCGCTTACCGTTGACTTCCCGGGCGCTTCACCGTCCGCCACCCAACGGCAGGTAATATCGCGGTCAGTGATGATCCCCACCAAGCGGTCGTTTTCTCCAACCGGAAGACAGCCAATATCGAGGTCTCGCATTTTTCTTGCGGCATCCCGAAGCGATGTGCCAGGGCTGACTAGCTCCACTTTTTTTGACATGAGTTCATTTACATGCATTGTCTCCTCCTTGGGATTAGGATTTTTGTCCGGTAAGAAATCAGCGACGTCGCAAAGCAGGTTCCTATTTCGGATCTTTTGGCCCGTCATTGATCTGGATCATCCCGTGACACGGCCAAGCCGTGCCCACCCAGAAACAGTGCTGCATTTTCGAGCATTCATGCCGTGGTAATTTGGAATTCTTTCAACACCACTCAAGCCGGATGCGACTTCCTGCCGCGCGCGAACATACCTTGAGACCCTGCCACCAGTGCAGAAACCCGCCCTACTGACCACATCTCGGGTAGAGCCGTGACCAAAACAGAACGCCAACCTTTTTACCCGCGAGAAGACATCGCAAACAAACATACCACAAGCCAGATCTGGCGTCGGGCCGTCTCGTTCCCGGTGACTTTCCTCTTAGGCGCGTGGGTTCCTGAAACATCAGCTCTGTTCCTATTCAGAATGTCCCGTGTGTGGCGGGAAGGGCTTTCCTTGCTTTCTATCCGTTCTGCGATCCTGCGGAGTTTGGAAGATAGAGAGACTAGGCCACCTGTCCAGCAGCGTTTGAGGACAGGTACTCGCGCGATGGAAACTGATTTCCCACGCTCAAAGCTCGCGACCACGCGCAGCGCTGTCGCCACGCTCGGGTGCGGCCTTCCTTCTCCTTGCCTCAACAAGCATAAACACCAATGCGCGTGGTGTTGTAGGTTGTTTACCCGAAATTAACTTTATGAGTTTTTTACGCGGGGTCTCGTTCCACTACCCGAAATAAGCAAAGTCCAGGAAAACCCGCTATAAGTGGCCTGCGGCACCAAAATTTTTAGCCTCTTTGAGTAGGCGTATCACCTCCTCGTCGTCCAGTTGAGGAAACTGAATATAAAACTGGCCAACGGCCATAAAGTTTACGGGCATACTCAAACACACCACTTCATCTGCTTCAGCTCGCAACCACGCCACTGTATCGGCGGAAGCTACTGGTACCGCGACAACTAAGTGCGCCGGCTGCCGCCTTCGAGTAGCCCGAATCGCTGCTAGCATCGTGGCGCCGGTCGCGACTCCATCATCCACAATGATCCCCGTGCGATCCCGTACATCAACGCCCTTGTCATCCGCGAAATACAGTTCTCGTCGCCGTTTAATTTCCTGCATTTCACGCGTCTTCGCGGTTTCAAAATACAGTGTGTCCATTGCCTCCTGCGCAACTCGCCGCGGCTCGACGAAGACTTCCGGTGGGTCGCCTTCAGCCACCGCACCGATTGCCAACTCTGGCTGGCCGGGAGCGCCGATCTTCCGTACGAGTAAAATGCTGAGGGGTACCTCAAGTTCGTGCGCAACTTCGTAGCCCACGGGCACACCACCACGGGGTAAAGCCAGAATAATTGGGTGCCGGTCTTTCAAGTGTAGAAGTCGCTTCGCCAGCATTCTCCCGGCCTGATGCCGGTCTGTAAACTGCATCTCGTCACACCCACACAACTGGCGCAAGATCAAGCGTGGTGCCGTGTCCCAATTTTCTTCTTTTCCTTCTGCCTAACTGGCTCGATGCAAAATGCTGTTCCATTATACGCAGACCAGTTTTCTGCCCGGAGCTCTCATAATTCGACCGCAGGCGGCATCTGACATTCAGCACACTGCTATGTCGATTTCACCTCCAAGTCCAAGCTACCATTATTTTTCCTGCGTTGAGCAAAAAGCTTGACGAAAACCATCGCCACAAAAGCGAACGAGCTTCTCGCGGCCCGAATTCGGCAACATTTCAATTCAAAAGAAACATGTCAAACAGTTGCCCTGGTATGGCAACACCTTGCTCCTCTCTCTGCTCTTCGATCGACACAAGACTTACACATGATAGCTCGTGCGTGAACGGCCGCATCATCGACTATCAATTCCACCATCTCCCCAATGCCCCACCATGGCCCATAAGCCGAAACTTTCCTTGATCAAGATCAAGGCCGCATTCGCGTTTCCCTGTTTCTATTCTACCCAGTATCGCTCAAGAGACCGGCCATCAGAACCGGCGCTTTTCCTTGAGCTATGACGCATAAAAAGAAGAGGCATGTCATGACCGATTTCGGTAACATCATCGGCCCAACAGACGGCCGCCGCCGCTGGGGCAGAGCCCAAAACCGTGCCTTCACGGATCCGTACAAGTCTCTCAAGAAGCCGCTCGAACCCACAGTGTGCCCACAGTGTGGCGCGGTTTATCACGGAGGGCGCTGGCAATGGGCTGAGCGCCCTCCTCACGCACATGAAGAAATTTGTCAGGCGTGCCGGCGGATTAACGACAACTTCCCTGCCGGCTTAATCACGCTCTTTGGCTCTTCCCTGCGGGAGCACAAAGAGGAGATCCTGCAGATAATCCAGAATCAGGAGCGAATTGAGAAAGCTGAACATCCGTTCAACCGTATAATGAAAATCGACGAAGAAGCGGATAAACTCGTTGTCACGACCACCGACATCCATTTGCCACGACGGATTGGCGAATCGTTGAAAAGCGCACTCCATGGTGAGCTCACATTCGACTATGAAGAAGATGCGTATTTCGTACGTGTTAGCTGGAAGTGCAGCGACTGAGGAGATTTTACGATCGTCTGCATTTCATAATTGTCGATTGCTTCTACGCTTCTCTTCCTTTCTTTGATGGCACTTACGACGCTTCTACTAGTTGCCGGCGCGCATGCCACGATAGCTCGTTGAATGGCAGCCATCAGGGTCCTACAAAGGGACCACATAAGAAAACTCCGCGATCTGAAAAAGTCTCACTTTTTCACGTGCAGCAATATCATCGCAGAAACAAGCATGAAGCCAGAAACATTTTTTATTTTTTTGGACAGCGGTATTCGTGGAGCGTCCACAAGGTTGAGCGTCTTTTGCGAGACAAAAACCACATCGGAAGAGACCGTGCCGACGCCCAAGTAAATGCTGGACCCTACGGCCGGGAACGATCCGCCCTTTCATCCATTTCATGCTTTTAACCGTTTATTTTTGTGACATTGGTACACAAACATGTTCGCATTAATACCTTGGCAAAAGCCCCGAAAAGGGGAGAATAAAACTCATCATCACACAGATGAATGCCAAAATAATTTACAGACCGAAGTTAAAACAACTCCTCACCCATACCAGCCCATCGCAACAAAGA